>JBKJVD010000258.1:0-23057 GCA_046590585.1 Thermoanaerobaculia bacterium
AAGTTGAATCCCTCGCAGAGACTCAGAATCCAGCAGAGTCCTCAATTCTCAGAGGCTAACCGCGCATTGGACCGTCTCCGCATGCAGCTCGAGTCGACAATCTACATGCGCCCCTCCCCTCATCCGGCGCTGCGGCGCCACCTTCTCCCACGGGGAGAAGGAAGATCGGAGTGCCCTCGGAGAGTGAGAGCCTATGGTCCGTGAACCCGCATAAATACTGGGAGTTTCTTGGAAGTCGGCGGAGCTGCAGCCGCGCGGAGCGCTGCAGCAGCGTAGCGCGGCGAAGGAACTCGAGATACGAGGATCGGAAACAACGGAGCGGGCGGGTGGCGCAAAAAGAACAGCGCCGTGATTTGAGTTGCTTCGCCGCGCTACGCCGGCTCAGCATGACGTGGTTGGGCGAAGCCCTATGATCCGTGTCATGAGAAGCCTTGGCAGGCCAGTTCCTCGCAGCGACTCACCCAATGAAAACCCAGAGGCGGCAGAAGTGAGAAACGAGTCCAAGGCCAAACTAGGGTTGCCTCTTTTCTCAATTCTTCATTCTGACTTCTGCATTCAGCATTCGGCCTCACCTCCGGCCTGCTGGCGTTCGCGCGGCGGATAACTCGGGGCTCGGTGAGCGCGAAGGCCAGTGGGTCAGCTGCGAGGCGGAGCGAGGGGCAACGGCGAGGCGTGGTTACTCTACGTTGAGTCGTTGCCCCGAAGAGACAACGAAGCAGATGGCCCGCTGGCGTTCGCGCGTCACCCCGTGCAGAGGCGCCGGATGACGTGCGGGATCTCCTGCAGCGACGCCACTTCGTCGATCGCTCCCGTGCGCGCGGCGGCGCCGGGCATCCCGAAGATGATTGCGCTCTCGGCCGATTCGGCGATTGTCTTGCCGCCCCGTTCCTTCACCAGGCGGATCGATGTGGATCCATCGTCTCCCATCCCGGTCATGATCACGGCCACGAGATGGTCGCCACATGCGTCGCTCGCCGTCTTGAGCAGGCGGTCGACCGAGGGGGCGTAGAGGTCACTGAGGCCCGGCGGGAAGATGCGGATCTGCAGGGCGTCGCCGATTCGCCGCACCTCCGTCTGCATCCCTCCCGGAGATATGTAGACACTCCCGTTTGCGAGCAGTTCGCCGTCTTCCGCTTCCTTGACCAGGTAAGGCGAGAGCTTGTTGAGCCGATCGGCAAAGAGGCGTGTGAAGGTTGGTGGCATGTGCTGCGCCACCACGAACGGAACGGGCAGGAGCGGCAGCGCCTGGAAGAGGTGCTGGAGCGCCGGCGGCCCCCCGGTCGAACAGCCGACGGCGACGAGTTCAATCCCTTTCGCACAAGTGATCGCGGGCGGGCTGGAGGGCGCGGAAACCTGCGGTTCCTCCTCCCGGATGCGCCGGCGAAGGTTGTCCATCCGCAAATCGGCAACCTGGAGAACTTTGGCAACGAGATCGCGCTGAATCTCTTCGAGGCGTGGCGACACGCGCCCACCCGGCTTCGGAATGAAGTCCAGTGCGCCGAGTTCGAGAGCCTTGAACACACTCCGATCGCTCGATCGCGAAGAGATCGCGATTACCGCCGTCGGCACGTTGGCCATCAACCAGCGGAGGAATGCAAACCCGTCCATCACCGGCATCTCGAGATCGAGCGTGATTACGTCCGGCCGGTGCTTCATCACCTGCTTGATGCCGTCCTCGCCATGGATGGCAGTCCCTGCAACCTTGATCCGCGGGTCGGACTCGAGCATGCGCGAAAGCGTCACGCGGTTGTACGCGGAATCGTCGATGACGAGCGCGCGAATCTGACGGGGTTCAGCGGTCACGAGCGAGCATTGTAATTCGGTTCCTCGGGGTTCCTCGGGGTTCCTCGGTTCCTCGGGGGGTTGCGCGTCCGGCGCAGAGGCAGGAGAGTACTTCGGCCGCGGAGGCTGAAATTCGGAACCGATCTCCCTCGACGAACCACGTAACCCCGAGGAACCCGAGGAACCGAGGAACCTACTTCTGGTAAACCATGTCGTTCTTCAAATGCCGCAGCTTGAACTGCGTGGAGAGCGAGATGAGCGACTCGGAGTGGCCCAGGAGCAGGTAGCCGCCATCGACGAGCCGGTTATAGAAGTTGGTCACCACGACTCGCTTGGACGAGTCGTCGAAGTAGATGATCACGTTGCGGCAGAAGATCACGTCGAGGTGACCGAGAAGCGACACGCGCGCCTCGTCATAGAGATTCAGCCGTCCGAACTGCACGCGGTTGCGGATGGCATCGCCGATCTTCCACGAGCCGTCTGGTTCGCTCGTGAAGTACTTGTCCCGCAGTTCGGGAGTCGTCGCGCGGAAGGCGCTCTCCCGGTAGTGTCCCTTGCGCGCCTTCGCGAGGACCTGCTGGTTGATGTCGCTGGCGAAGATCTCGAACGTTGCGTGCTCGAAATAGCCCGACTCCTGAAGCAGCATGGCCAGGGAGTACGGCTCCTCCCCCGACGAGCAGCCGGCAGACCAGATCCGGATCTTCTTGATCACCTTCTTCGACAGCAGGTCGGGAACGACTTCCTCGATGAACGCGGTGAGTTGGGCCGGCTCGCGGAAAAAGTAGGTTTCGTTCGTCGTGACCAGATCGTAGATGGCGTCGAATTCCGCCGTCGATCGCGGGTCGTACTGAAGGAAGTAGAAGTACTTCTGAAAGGAATCGAAGGTCAGTTCCTTCGCGCGGGGCGAGAGTCGTTTCTGGAGCAGGTACTTGGACGAATCGGAGAACCACATTCCGGTGCGCTTGTAGATCTCGTCTCTCAGCAGACGAAAGACGTCGTCCGGCAGGTCGAGATGATGGTTCAGCGACAGGTTGAAGGTGGCCATGGCCGAAGTGAATTCTGGCGAGTTCGCATTCGCGCACGAGGCGCGGAATCCGCTCAGACGTCGCTCGTTCCCCCTTCTCCCTTCATGGCCCGGAGAATCGCCGCGATCACGATTTCGCGGCGGCTGTCCGCGGTGCGCCACGACTGCTCGAGCAGGTCGCGGTAGAGTTCCTTGTTCCTGACGAAGACCTCGGACACCTCATCGAGGATGGCGTTGTTCTCGAGCGCGCGGAACAGGAACGGGAACGACGTTCGATCAGGAACCTTGTCGAGCGCCAGCACGGCCGACTGCTGGACGTAGGTGTCGGGGTCGTCGAGTGCGCGGTGCAGTGCCGGCAGCGCGTAACGGTCGCCGCGCGTTCCGAGTGCGGTTGCCGCCGCGGCACGAATGCGCCAGTCGTGATCTTCGAGCGCGCTCGTCAATTGGTCGAACACATCGTTTCCGGGGACGCGGGCCAGGGCCAGCAGCGCAGCCCGGCGGATCTCCAGATCGGACTCTTCGATGCAGCGGAAGAGGGTCTCTTTCACTGCGTGGTTTTCCGACTTTCCAAGCGCTTCGATGACGGCGATCCTGACCGGAGGGAGGTCGTTGATCAGGTGGCGCATGAGCGGTTCGATGGTCTGGGCGTGGCGGTATTCGCCCAGCGCCTGTGCGGCCGCGGTACGAATCCAGATGTCGCTGTCTTCGAGTGAGGCGATGAGCGGCTCGAGGCCGGTCTCGGGCCGAAGGCGGACGATGGCGTTGATCGCTGCCACCCGCACCGCGGTCGATTCGTCCGCGAGCGAGAGCACCATCTGGTCTGCGAAGCGCTCCTCGCTGAACTTGCCCATCAGCGATACCGCCTTCTGGCGGAGGACCGGATCGCTGTCCTTCGACGCGAGCAGCAGTTCGTCGTGATACCCCTCGCCCTGAATGTTGACGAACACTGAAAGGGAGTTGAGTTTCATCGGCACGGACTGCGACTGCAGCAGGCGCCGGATCTTGCCCAGCACCTCCACCTGGCTGTCGGGGAAGGCGGCAACGAGTGCTGAGATCGCGTTGACCGCGGCCTGCTGGCAGGCCACGTCGGAGTCGTCGAGTTTCGCCAGCAGGTAGTCGAACGACGAAGGGTCGACGATCTCCCCCAGAGTCTCGATTGCCAGCCGGCGGATCAGCGGGTTGTCGTGATCGAGGAACGCGAGAATGCTCGGAATCGTTTCCGGGCCGCCGACGACATTCACGACACGAAGGAGCAGGGAGATGATCTCGTCCTCGTCGGCCTGACGAAGCGCTTCCAGGATGGAGGGAATCGCCGCCGTGCCGAAGTCGATCAGAGCTTGCGACGCAACCTCGGCCGTGTCCGGCTGTTCGAGGTACGTCAGCACGACCGGCAGCGCGCGCAAGTCGCCTGACCAGCCGAGGAACTTCAGGATGAAGGCGCGAACCTCGCGTTTCGGAGTCGTCTGGAGGTGCTCGATGAGCGGCTCCACCTTCGCGTGAGGGAACGATTCCTTGAATTTCCGTTGAATCAGCGCGCGCTCGGTCTGTTCCACGATGCGCGGCTTACTGGCCTCGGCGATCCGCACGAGAGCCCGCAACGCAGTCAGGTTCAGCTTGTCTTCGTCCGCGATGATGCGGAGCAGAAAGCTCACTGTCCCGACGTCTGCAATCTTGCCGACCGCTTCGAGGACCGGCTTGCGAAGTGATTTTTCGGCGTACAGCGGAAGGATCGCGGGCAACGCCGCGCGGTCACCGATCTCGCCCAGCCCCTCGATCACGTGAAACTTGAGCCAGAGGTCCTCCCTCGACTGCAGGGTGCGGATGAGTTGGGGAAGCGCCGCAGCGTCGCGGAACTTGCCGAGTGACGAGACGATCGACGAAGCGATGTTGATGTCCTGCTCCTCGTCGAGCAGCGAAACCAGGACGTCGTAGCCCTCGCGGTTGCGCAGGTCGCCGAGCAGGTTCACGAGCGAGAGGCGGACATCGACGTCGGCCTCCCGAATCAGCCGGGCCACGATCTCGCTGATCGCCGGCTCGCCGATGCGGGTGAGCGATTCGGTAGCTGAATTGCGCTTGCCGGCGTTCTCCGGATCGGCGAGCGCCTCGATGAGTCCGCGGATGATGTCGGGAGAGACATCGCGCACGAACCCGTCGACGATCGTCTTCCGGACGCGCCAGTCGCGGTCGCCGAGCAATTCGAACATCAGGGGCAGGTCGCGCTCGTCGGTGGACTGCGCGACGAGCAATGCAGCCTTCTGTCGTGCATCCGGGTCGGCCGATCGGGCCTGCTCGAGCAAACGTGGGTCGGTACTCATCGTTGGTTACGTGCCCGTCCTGAGCCGCTCGAGTTCCTCGCGTTTCATCTCGACGAACTGCTGAAGCGTCTCTGTGAAGATCTCGCTGTCACGCCGCACCCGCAGCGGGACCCGGGATTCGTAGTAGTGCCGCCCTTCCTCGATCTCATCTCGCAGAAGGGTGAAGAAGTTGTTCTCGCGGATCCCCTGCTCCGCCTTGGCAGGGTGATAAATGATGATGTCGGAAAGGATCAGGCGGGCCAGCCGGCGGGCTTCGTCGTACTCGCGCGACTCGGCCGGCACTTCTGTGGGAGCCCCGAGATCTGGAAACAGTTTCCTGACGATCTGGCGCAATTCCCTCTCGGGAACCTGCTCCTCGATGTATTCGTCGGCTCCATAGAGGCTGGTCGGATTGGCGCGGAAACGGTTCGCGCGGAACAGGGCGCCGATCAGAATGACGCGCGTGTCGCAGAGGAGCGGATCCGCCTTGATCTCCTCGGAGACTTCCACGCCGAGCTTGCCCTTGAGATAGACGTTCACGATGACGAGATCGGCGCGGGTCCTGCGCACGAACTCGAGCGTCGGATCGCCGGTCTCAAAGTAAGCGACCTCGAAGCCGAGCAGTCGGAGATGTTCGCCGAGAAAAGCGCGGAACGGACGCGGCTCGTCGCCGATGACGGCCAGGCGCTGCCGGACGTCGCGGTGAGCACCGAGGTCGATCGGCGCAGGCGGCGCGGCCGGGGGAGCGTCAGCTGGTCGGACTTCCGCAGCCACGCGTGGTTTGAGAACCATCTGCGTGCTGCACGACGGGCAGACCACCCGCACCGCCGTCACGAAGGGCGTTGAAATGGCGGCTCGAAACCGGGAGCCACACTGTCTGCAGGTAATTTCCATGGTTACGTTCTATTTTTCGTGCGCTCAGCGCTGCACCAGTCGCGAGTTTCGGGTCCCGCCTTCCGAGGAAAGGGCCTTGTGGTCGAGTAGCTTGTCCAAATCGAGGAGGATCGTCAACGCGTTTGCGACGCGGAAGACGCCGCGGATTGCTTCGTGCTGTTCGCTCGAGTGAACCACAGGGTGGGGTTCGACGGTATCTGCCGCAACCTTGACGACGCGGAGAACGCTATCGACGGTAAAGCCGAGCGTCTCGTGTTCGCGATCGACCACGACTGTGCGGGTCTCCTCGGTCTCTTCCGTGCTCTTCGAGTGTCCAAGCCGAAGCCTGGCATCGACGAGCGTCACGATCGTTCCGCGGAGCGAGACGATTCCCACGATCGACGCGTCCGCATTCGGAATGCGGGTCAGTGGCCGCGGCCGGACGATCTCGATGATGTGGTCGATGTCCACCGCGTAGTGCTCGCCGGCGATCACGAACGTCAGCAGTTCGAGCGTCGTGGTGTCCTCCACGCCTTCGATCGCTGCGGCAGCAACCACGGCGTCGCGCCTCTTTCCTGCGTCGACCATGAACCGTTCCAGTTTCGAGGGTCCCTCCGGCGCCGGATTCGGGGTGCCTGACTCGTCCCGCGGCTCCTTGTGAGGGACGGGAGCGGCCTGCGCGGCTACTGGCGCCCTGGAAGCCTTGACAGCGGCGACCTGTGGTGCCTCTTCCTGCGAGGAGACCGCAGCGGATACGGACGAGGGTTCCCTCGCCTCTTCCGCGGCGTTCTGCTGTTTCTTCGCCTTCTTACGAATCTTGACCAGATCAACCATGCGCCGGCTCCATATGGTGTTCGCGGGCTGCTTCAGCAATCCGCGCAGGCTCGATGACCGAAGCGTCATCCCCAAACGCGTCGAGCAGCGCCGTCGTAGCGAGCGTGTTGATCAACCGCGGGATTCCCCCGCTCAGGTGGTGGATTTCTTCCATGGCTTCGGGACTGAACGGATTCTGGGTGCCGCCTGCGACCCGGATGCGATGGTCGAGGTAGGCGATCGTCTCCTCCAGAGCCAGAGGGCCGAGAGAATAACGCAGGCCGATCCGCTGGCGCAGGGCGGTGTAGGCATCGCGGTCGAGGCGCTTTGCGAGTTCCGGCTGCCCGATCAGAACGACTGAAAGGAGATTCTGGTCGTCGAGCTGAAAATTCGTGAGCAGCCGGATCTCGTCGAAGGTGGCCTTCGTCGGGATCAGCTGCGCCTCGTCGATCATGAGGACCGGTTCCCGACCGGCCTCGTACAGTTCGTACAGTTTCGAGTGCAACTGTTCGAGCAGGTCGTTGCGCATCCTGGGTGGCACAATGCCGAGTCCGGAAGCGACGGCCCGGAGCAGTTGCATGGGAGTGAGGCGCGGGTTGATGAGCAGGACGATCGGGCGGGTCTCCCCGATCCGGTCGATCAGCGCCCTCGAGATCGTGGTCTTTCCCGATCCGATGTCGCCAACCAGGAGTGCAAGCTCCTTCTCTTCCACCGCGTACTCGAGACGCGCGAGGGCCTCGCGGTGCTGCGGGCTCTCATACAGGAATCCCGGATCCGGCGTCTTGCCGAACGGGCGCGTTTCAAATCCGAAGAAAGACTCGTACATGGGAAGTGTCGGATACCGGATGATGAGATCGGCGGAGGATGAACGTCATCCGCATTCAGCATTCAGCATTCAGCAATCACCATTCACGCTGACACGTGCGCGGCCCTGGATTCCCTGGCCCTCCCTCCGTAGTGATCGATGAGAGAACCGACGTCGATGACCAGCACGATCTCGCTCTCGCCGATCTCGGTGGCTCCGGCAATCCCCGGAATCGTCTTGAGCCGTTCGCCGATCGACTTGATGACCACTTCCTGCTGCCGGACCAGCCCGTCGACGAGCAGTCCAACTGTTTTTTCACCGGCCCGGGTGACCACGATGAACCATTTGGTGTCGGGTCCCCGATCACGATCGTCCTCGAGATTGAACGCGTCCGAGAGGCGCAGCAGCGGAAGCGTGAAATCGCGCAGCGTGAACACTTCGCGGCGTTCCACAGTGCGGATGTCGCGTGAATAGATCCGCAGTGACTCCTCCACCGAGGTCAGAGGAATGGCGAAGTGCTCGCCGGCCGACTGGACGATCAGGGCCTGGATGATCGCCAGCGTGATCGGCAGCATGATCCGGAACGTCGTGCCCTGACCGGGGGACGAGATGATGTCGATCGTTCCCTTCAGTTCCTGAATGTTCCGTTTCACGACATCGAGACCGACACCGCGGCCGGAGATCTCGCTGACCGTTGCGGCGGTCGAAAACCCGGGAGCGAACAACAGTTCGTAAGCCCGGCTCTGATCGACGATGTCGCGTTCACTGATCAGCCCCTTCTTGACCGCCACCTCTCGGATCTTCACCGGATCGATGCCCCGGCCATCGTCGATCACGTCGAGGACGACCGAGTTTCCCTGCTGATACGCGTTGAGGACGACCCGGCCGACGGGCGACTTTCCCGATGCCCGGCGGTCCGCCGGCGTCTCAATCCCGTGATCGAGCGCGTTCCGGATAATGTGCATGAGCGGGTCGGTGAGTTCCTCGACCATCATCTTGTCGAGTTCCGTGTCCTCGCCGCGAAGCACGAGTTCGATTTCCTTGTTCAACTCCCGCGTCACCTTGCGCACGGTCCGCGACAACTTCGAATAGATCTGGCCTACCGGTACCATCCGAACTTCGATGACCGACTTCTGCAGGTCGTTCAACTTCCGGTCGAGCCGGCGGGTGATCTTGCTGAGTTCCTGCGAGGCCAGGCGGGCCTGCTGGAAACTGAGCGAACGGACCAGCGCTTCGAGCTGGGTCTTCTCGATGATCAGTTCGCCGACGACGTTCATGACGTGATCGAGCTTGCCGATATCGACGCGTACGGTCTGGGAAACGGACCGGAGTGAAAGCTCGTCCTCGATGACTGCGTCGATGGCGGCGGTGGGATCGAATGGCGTTGCGGCGACGGGGCGCTCGACCTCCGCGCTCCCCGCCTGCGCCGTTGAACCGGCGTCGGTCTTGCGCAGCGAAATGACGCGGGCCTGAGGAGCAAGCATCTGCACCGCGTCGGCATCGAGGACCGATCCGTAGAGCAGTCGGAAGGCGATGTCTGCGCTGCCCGTGGTGTCCATCGCCGGCAGAGTGGAAATCACCTCGCCCGACCCGCTGAGGATGGAGGTCAGGGCGCGGAGGCGCTCATCGAAATCGCTGAACTCGAAACCGACTTCCACCGAGAGGATGTGCTTGCCGGTCCTCACATTCTCGACGAGGCGGTGCTCTTCGTATTCGGTGAGAGATTTCCTGGTCTGGTCATCGATGACGAGGACCGAGAACGGATCCGCATCCTGTTTCACGGGCTGAGCGGTGATGGTCTGGTGAATGCGGCTGTTGAGGCGGGTAATGTCGACCAGTCCCTTGACCGACGGGTCGCCAATGGCAATCACCAGCCGGTTGAGGCTGTCCACCGCGTCGTAGAGTAGGTCGATCAGTTCACGGGTGATGGCGATCCGCCCCATCCGGAGCCGGTCGAGCATGTCCTCGAGATTGTGTGAGAGCTCAGAAATCTCGATGAAGCCGAGCATGCCGGCCAGACCCTTGAGCGAATGTACTTCGCGAAAGATCTTGTTGACCAGTTCGGGCCGCACATTCTGGCCGGCCGATTCGAATTCCACGAGATCGCGCGAAAGGGTATCGAGGAGCTCTTCGGCTTCGCTCGTGAACTCTTCCCGTGCGCGATCTTCCTCTTTCATGGTCAGGCGACGCGCAGCAGACGCCGCAGTTTTTCCACGAGTTCCGGCGCCTGGAACGGCTTGACCAGATACTCCTCGGCGCCGAGCGCTGCGGCGCGACGGCGATCCTCTTCGCTGCTCTCCGTGGAGATGACCATGATCGGGATCGTGCGGTAGACGGGGTGGTTCTTGAGGAAGCTGACCAGTTCCAACCCGTTGATGTCGGGCATGTTGATGTCCGTCAGGATCGCATCGAACGTGTGATGCGGCAGGGTCTTGAGAGCCTCGAAGCCGCTGGCCGCCTCGATGATCTCGAGGTCGAACGCGTCTGTACCGCCCTCGATGACCGTAGTCAGGTAGGCGCGCATTGACGAGGAATCTTCGACCACGAGAATCTTCATAACCCTTCCTGTCCCCGCCCGCTCCGCTCGCTCGCGAACACCGCGTTCCCGAATGCATACCCGGCCTGCGCCAGGAAAATCTCGAGGGCCGTCGTGCTTTCGATCGATGCGCGATGCTCCGCGTTATCGCCGTACAGGATACCAATCGTGCGGTTCGCGTGCATGATCGGCAACGCGATCACTTCCGTGGGGAGCACTCCCCCCATTCTTTCCATCAGTTCCACATTCGCGGGCGTGCGGCGCATCTTGCCCCGATGCGCCTCTCCGGCGGCGACGACTTCCGCGAGAACGGACGGCTCACCAACCGCGATGCGGATCGACTTCACCCGCTGGTCCAGATCGCTGCCGCTGGCGACCTTCCCGAACCCACCCAGACCGACGAACTGTCCGCCGCTGATCATGAACAGAGCGCCTCGATCGAGGTATTCGCCAGACATCCGCAGGATGGTCGCGGCGACCTGGCTGATGTCGTTCGGATCACTCAGTTCATTGATCAACTGCTTGAGCACGCCGAAGGAGCGATCGAGATGTTCCTTGTCGGCCATTTCATAGAACTTGCGACCCGCTTCGACGCCGCCGCCTGTGGTCTGCTCCCACTGGGCGAACGCCCTCTCGGCGAACAACACGAGTTCGTCCGAAAACAGCGACAGTTCTTCCTCGACCAGCCCGGGCTGCAGGCGAGACGGCGATGGCTTCGTGATGTAGAGGTCAGCTCCGGCACGCAGCAGATCGTGGCGCCGCCGCAGGTCGGGTTCGTTGTCCACGACCACCACGGGGAGGCGCGGGTTCCTACGCTTGAGCTGATGCATGAGCTTCACGGAAGAGTCATCCGGAGTCAGTTCGAGGAAGGTGACGAAGAAGCTGTTCGAGCGGAACAACTCGGCCGTCGCGGTGCGCACGTCTTCGATCGCTCCGAACTGCGAGATCTTCACGTTCTTTTTTCCGAAGGCGCGGCGCGCCGCAACACGGACCATCGGATTGCGCTCGAAGAGCACCACGTTGCGATACGTCGCATCCGGGGACTCGACACCAATCAGACCGCCAGCAACCTTGAACGAATGCGGCGACGGAGCCGATGGCGTCGTGACGGAGGACGGAGGCGAAGGCAGGGACGCTGGCTCCTGCTGGCCAGAGGGAGCATCTGGAATCGAATGCTCCACCTCCGGAAACGGCAGCGTGCCGTCGTCAGCCGGTTCAAATGGAAGCGGCTCGCCAAACGGCTCTTCCTCCCGGGTCGGAAACGGCAGAAGGTTGGCGTCCTCGTCTGGCGGAACGGCAACCGGACCTGCAGCGGGAGCCGGCTGGCCGAGTCCGAGGTTCAGCGGTGAGGGGGAGGATTCCACCGCAGGTGAGGTACCGCGGAGCAGGGCCTTGCCCGCTTTCAGAGAATCCTCGAGTCCCTTCAGAGGCTTCAGCTTTTCGCCTTCGCCCGAGCCGAGGATCTTGTGGGGAGGGATTCCTCCTTCCTTGAACACCGTGTCCGGTTCGTACTCGACATCCAGCGCGGTCATGGTTTCGCTGAGGATGAAGTTGAACTCCCCTTCCCGGCTTTCCAGCAACGGACCGACGACGCCCGAGATGCGCGACCGGATCGCGCCAGCCAGGTCCTCGGTGGACAGCAGGTTCAGCTCCAGCGCCGCCGTCCCGCATGGAATCCCGCTCTCTTCCATCTGCCGGAGCATCTTCACGTTCTCGGCAGCGATCAGGTTTCCCGCTGTGAGATACGTGATCAGATCGGGCATTTCGGGAGCGGAGGCATTCACGATCACGCCCTGACGGAACATCACCGTATGCCGGCCTCTCTCATTGACGATCTCGAGGATGCCGGTCCGGCGACTCAGAAACACGATCTGGATAATGTCGGTGAGCGAGAGATCTTCGAGGCGCCCGAGAAGGCTCATGCGCGATTCCTCCGGCAGGGCCGTGACGCAGCGGGGTGCTCCGTGCGGCGCATGCCGTCCGGGCTCTCCCCTGTTCTACCTGTGCACGCGGCGCGGAGCATCGGATCGTGAATGGCGTCAGACGCCCTGGAGATTGTAGCGCTTGAGGATGCCGTCAAGGATGCCGTTGATGAACTGGCTGCTCTTGTCCGTTCCGTATTTCTTCGCGATCTCGATCGCCTCGTCGATGATCACGAGCCGGGGAGTGTCCGATTCATAGAGAAATTCGTAGACCGAGCTCCTCATGATGTTCCGATCGACGTAGGCCATCCGTTCGAGGCGCCAGTTCTCCGCCTGGACGGTGATCATCTCGTCAATCTGCTCCACATGCGCGACTGTCCCCAGGAAGATCCGGATGGCAAATTCGCGGATGTTCGGCTTCGACTTCTGCAGGTCTTCGAACGTGGCAATGATCATCTCCGGCGAATTGCCGGACATGTCGAACTGGAAGAGCATCTGCAGTGCGAGCTCGCGAGCCTTGCGACGGGAACCCATGCGTGAGGGACCGTTATCCTTTTCTCTGCGTGCGCCGCCTCAGGGCGGTCACACGTCTCCGAGACTGCGGTAGAGGTTAGCCATTTCGATGGCAGCGAGGGAGGCTTCCCAACCCTTGTTTCCGGCGCCCGGCGATGACCGCTGCACCGCCTGTTCCATCGTGTTGCACGTGATGACACCAAACGTCACCGGGATGCTGGCTGCGGTGGCCACATGCGAGAGTTCGGTAGTGACCTGAGACGAGATGAATTCGAAATGCGGAGTGTCGCCACGCAGCAGGCAGCCGAGCGTGACGATGGCGTCGTACTGGCCCAGGGTCACGAGACGCCGGGCAAACATCGGAATTTCGAACGCGCCGGGAACGCGATACACCGCAATCGAATCGTCGGCCACACCGTGGCGCGACAGGCACTCCACGGCACCGCTGAGGAGACCGTCGACAATCTCATCATTGAAGCGGCTCGCGATGATCGCGACACGCAGACCGGTGGCATTGAGGTGACCTTCGAAAGAGCGAGGCATAGCGGCGGCGGATTATAGACGGGAAACGACTCCAGCGACCAACTCAGCGTGCCCGCGTGGCAATCACACCCGCCGGCTTCTCCTCACGCTGCTCTTCGAAGAAATGACCGATTCCTTCGTAGATACCGTCCGCGATCCGCTGCCGGTGCCTGCGAGTCTGGATCAACTCGCGATCCTGGGTATTGCCTAAATTGCAGATTTCGAGCAGCAGGCGCGTGGGGATCACGTTGTGGCGGATGACGGCAGGAACCCACTCGCGTCCGCCACGAACGACGTTGTCGCGAACCGGGTTGAACGGATGAACCTTGAGGTTCGAGCGAAGGAACGCAGCCATGATCGATTCGGCCAGCCCCCTCGAAAGACCCTCCGCGATCAGCGCATCTCCCGCGCTCTGCCGCACCACGGGCCGCTCCCGCACCTCTGCGCGAGCCAGGTACACGTCACCCTGTTTCTGATACGAACCCTGCACGTAACTGGCGCCCGGAATGTAGGCCATCGCCCCGCGCAGCGACGGATGCAGCGAATCGGCATGGATCGAGATGAAGATCACCTTTTCCCTGGCGATGTCGCTCTTGAGGGCGCTGCGGTAGATCGAGTTGGCTAGATACCAGCGGAGGTTCACGCCCACGACCGCGTCATCGAGGTCGTACTTCGGGTTCGTGAGCACTGAGTGATCGGACACATACTCGAGTTCGTCCGAGTCGGGAATCCTGAATCCCTGCCCCTTCGAACGTGTGGTGACGGAGACTTTGGCGGCAGACTTCTCCTCGAGAACTTTCATCAGGCGCATGGCCACGTCGTAGACGTACGCCGACTCCGCAACGCCCTCGTGCAACGTGCCGACGTCGCGTCCGCCGTGTCCCGCGTCGATGATCACGTGCACGCCGGCGAGGCCGCGAGCGCGCGTTCGTTTCGCAAGGCGCGTGCTTTCCCGGGTCGTCGATTCCCGCGCGATCCTCTGCGGGTCATCGCTCGGCAGGTACTCGGGAAGCAGCAGGTCCATCGGGATCTTCACCCGGTAGCCCACTGGAATCCTCGCCACGTCCTCGATCCCGTTGAACTTCACGATCCGGTCGAGGACGTCTCCGACGTCTTTCGCGTAGACGCGCCCCGTGAAACGAATTGCCACCGACGAGTAGAGAGCCTCTCCCTTCTGCAGCCGATAGACGGCGTGCGGCTGGGAGGCAGTGCGCTCGTAACTCAGCGATGGCAGTCCCGGGGTGACGACTGCTTCAGCCACCTCCGGTACATCTTCATGCGCTGATGTCCGCTCAATCGGATCGTTTTCAGTCTGCCGGACTTCTGCTGGCGCCTTGGGTGCATTCCTTCCCTCCATCTCACCGACGAATGCGACGGTGAGCAACGTCTTCGGAATGAGGATCACGTCACCTTTGCGGGTAGAGAGCCCCTGCTTCGGGTTTGCTCTCCGGATTTCGGAATAGTTGCCACCGTCGCCTGTGAACCACTCGGCGATCTTCCAGAGAGACTCTCCTTCAATTCCGCGGCTCCCGATCACGGCATGCTGCCAGCCGGCTTTCGAGATCGTGTCCGCAGGGAAAAGAGTCTGGATGACCTGCGCCTGAAGCTCGGGTTTGAGGAGTTCGAACGGAATGCGAACCTTCTGGTCGTGACGGAGGGCGTCCTCGCTGCCGTTCTGCGCCGCCAGTTCTTCCCAGTGCGCCGCGTCGCCGGTGACGCGCTTCGAAAGCCGGGTCCAGGCGTCGCCGCGGTGAGCCTTCACCGTGACCTCGATTTCGTAGTCCGGGGTAAGGAGTGCGGAAAGTTCGGAACCGGCCTTGGAGGAGGTCGCACTGGCAGCGGGGGGCGCAGCTGAGACGAGACGTCCCGGCCCCAGGAAAATCACCAGGAAGCCCCACCCCCACCACTTACGCACGCCGAAAGTGTAACAGGGAGCGCGGCAGAATTGCTGTTACGAGCGCAGCGAAAGGAGGATCAGCTTCCGGGCGACCGCTGCCAGTAGCCAGTCTCACGCTCGTACGCCGCAGCAGCTCGAAACATGCGGCGCTCTTCAAAGTGGGGAGCCATCAACTGCAGCGAGAGAGGCAGCCCCTCCGAGTTGAATCCCGAAGGGATTGCGATCGCCGGAATGCCGGCGAGATTTGCCGGGGCGGTGAAAATGTCCGAGAGATACATCGCCAGCGGATCGTCCGACTTCGCTCCAAGTGGGAAGGCAACTTCCGGAGTCGTCGGTGTGGCCAGCAGGTCGAAGCTTCCGAATGCATCGCGGAAATCGAGTCGCAGCTTCTCCCTCACCTGCTGCGCCCTTCCGTAGTACGCGTCGTAGTACCCCGACGACAGCGCGAAGGTTCCGAGCATGATGCGCCGCTTCACTTCCGCGCCGAATCCTTCGCTCCGCGACTGAGCGTAGACCTCCTCGAGAGACGTGGCTGCCTGACTGCGATGCCCGAACCGGATTCCATCGAACCGGGAGAGGTTCGCACTCGCTTCCGCGTTGGCGATCACGTAGTACACCGCAATCGAGCGGGCAATTGACGGCATGCTGACGAAGTCGACGATCGCTCCCAGGTTTCGAAAGACGGCGAGCGCCGCTTCGAAGTTCGCGAGGACTTCCCCTTCGAGTTGCTCGACCGCCTCGCGCACCACCCCGACGCGCAGGCCGCGAACGCCCACGTCGAGGTCGGCGGTGTAGTCATCCACCGCTCGCGGGGACGACGTGGAATCGAGAGGATCGTGGCCGGCAATCATCTCCAGCACCATCGCGCACTCACCGACGGTCTTGGTCACGATGCCGATCTGGTCGAGGCTGGACGCGAATGCCACCAGTCCCGACCTGCTGATCCGTCCGTATGTCGGCTTGAGGCCGACCACTCCGCAGAATGCCGCAGGCTGTCGCACCGAGCCGCCGGTCTCCGATCCGAGAGCGACCGGAACGAGCCGCGCGGCTACGGCCGCTGCGGACCCGCCCGACGAACCGCCCGGCACGCGAGTTCGATCCCAGGGATTGCGCGTCACGCCGAACGCGGAATGCTCGGTCGAGGAACCCATCGCAAATTCATCGAGGTTCGTCTTGCCGGTGACGATCCCTCCTCCACGCTGCAGTCGGGTGATTGCCGTGGCGTCGCAAGGCGCAACAAACGACTCGAGCATGCGCGAGCCACACGTGGCGCGACTGCCGCGCGTGAGGATGTTGTCCTTCACCCCGACGGGAAACAGACCGCCTGATTCGAGACGCGACTCCGCCAGTGCGCGATCGAAATGAAGGAACGCACCAAGGTCGTCGTTGGCGGCATGGATCGCATCGTAGGAAGCGGAGAGATATTCGGCGGGCGTCGCGCGAGTGAGAGCTTCGTGGTAGGGAAGCGCAAGCAGTTCGCGCTGCGTCACGACTCTCCTCCGATCACGGGAGGAACAACGAAGAACCCGTCCCGCCATTGGGGAGCATTCCGCGCGACGTCGTCAGGAGAGAGCGACGCGTGCGGGCGGTCTTCACGCAGAGGCGTCGCCTTCACGCCGGCCGCGACGCCGACTCCGGTGACATCGGCCTCCCGCAACTGATCGATGTAACCGAGGATGACGGTCATCTCCGCAGCCATCCGGTCGAGGCCAGCCTCGTCGAACTCGAGTCGCGCCAGCGTTGCAATCCGCCGCGCTTCGTCCTGATCGATCTTCATGCCGGGCGAGTCTAGCAAGATCGAGGGTCACGGGACGTCGCGAGGATTCCGCAGTCTCGTACCGGTCTCCAGTTCAGGCATCCTCTGCGGCGACGCTCGGATCCTCGAGCATCCCGGAAAAGCGCGCGAGCAGTTCCTCGTCGTACGCCGAGCCAGATCCACGCTCGAGTTCCTTAATCGCCTCGGAGTGTGACCTCTCCGCTCCGTAGCTGCGCGGATCGGTCATCGTCACATACGCGTCGCAGATCTGCACGATGCGCGTCGCCAGCGGAATCTCTTCGGATTTCAACTTCGCCGGATACCCGGTTCCGTCGATTCTCTCGTGATGACACAGGATCGCCCGCGCCACCCCGCTCCCCAGCAAAGGCTCGACGATCGCAGCGCCTACCACCGGGTGCTCCTGAAGAATGGCAAGTTCGTCGGCACTGAGAGAATTCTTCCGGTAGAGAGCGTCGTAATCGAGCAGCCGCATCCCGACGTCGTGCAGAAAACCAACCATGCGCACTGTCTGAACGTCTGCGTCCGTCATGCCCAGGAACTGCGCGAATGTCTCGCTCTGTGCCGCTACGGCCTCCGAGTGGCGGCGAAGATCCGGAAACGACGCGAAGTCGGGCTCGAGCAGTTTCTCGATGACGCGGTTCCGGAGTGAGAGCAGCGCCTCGTGTTCCATGGAGTGCTCGATCGCGACCTGCAATTGATGAAGCATCGCCGCCAGCATCTCGTGAGTCGATCGGTCGGGAGCCTCCCCAAAGGCCACGGTCAGGTACATGCCGCGCAACGATCCCGCACCAACCGACGCCGTGAAGACTTTCCGGAGCTGAGCCTGGGTCACGGGCGGTTCGTTCGGAGAAGCTGGCGTCTGGACATTCGTGCGGACCGGCACGGCCTGTTCCCCTCGCTTGATCAGCCAGGTCGAGAGCTTCGACTGAAGGTGCACCTTTGCATCGTCGGTGAACAGACCGCGTGTGGAGATCTCCTGGATTCCGCCGAGGTGGTGGAAGGCGGTGAAGCTGGCCACGAGCACTCCCCGGATCAGCAGGATCGAGCGAAGCAGATCGCGGACGACGAGCATTTCAGTTTCGCCGAATTCCTCGACCGGCCCGGTCACCATGCCCTGTAGCGCAGTGTGGGCGTCAGCAACGATCACCGCGATGCGGGGTACACGCGAGTAGCCCGGCGGGCGGGCGGCAAACGCAGCAGGCAACTGCGAAGCGGGAGCCGGAACGACGGCTGGCGCGCCTCCCCCGAAAGACTCGGCGAAGAATCCTCGTTCAACAGGCGCAGACGTTCGAGTCGGGGGCGTCGACGGGACGGTCCTCGAAGGCGACGGCAACGGACCAGAGATGAAGGCGGACCCAGGCACCGAGACCCACGGCGACGACGACGGCGCCTGCACCACATCGAAGGCCGGGTCGTCATCGGCATCGGACAGAGTCAGGAAGCGCTGCCCGAACAGGTTCCCGTCCGCGAAGAGGAGCAACAGACGGTCAGCGATCTTCTGCGCGCGCGGGATGTCGGCTGCGTCGAAAGCCAACTTCCCCGCTTTGTCCCTCATGTCGATCATGCCGACGAGCTGACCCCGAGAAAACAGCGGGGCTGCGAGAAGCCGGTCGGACGCTGCCTCATCCAGAACCTTCGCAAACCTCGGCTCGGAACCGACGCCGTTCAGGTAGAAAGGAGTGCGGCCGCGGCCACAGCGGTCGGCCAGCGGGTGATTGCGATCGAGCTTCGCACGCGCACCCGGGCGAAACCCGTACTCAGTGGCGACTTCAAACTGCCCGCTTTCCGCATCCAGCAGATACAGCGCTGCCTTCGTCGCTTTGAGTTCAACCGCGCAGTCGTAGAGGATTTCCTTGAGTTTCGGCCGCAACAGATCGATGTCCGGGTGCACCGGGCCATTGTAAGGCTGCGAGATCCGTGGAGGCCGTGGCGGCGGTGGGATCCAGGCTATTGAAGCTCGCGGACTTTCTCGACGATTTCCTTCTCGGTCGGGAACCGTCCCTCGTCGTGCTTGCTGAAGATGCGCGTTTCATCGACGGTCACGTCGAAGCGTCCGCCACTTCCGCGAACGATCTCACTGTCGACACCAAAATGATTCTTGAGCTCGGCCGCCAGACTGGAGGCCCGTGGGAGGTAGTTTCAAACGCCGCAGTAATCGATTCGGATATTCATGGGCCCCTTCAGACGACTTCCAGGAGGATCGTGGTCACGTTGTCAGAACCGCCATTCGCATTGGCGAGCTCGACGAGTTGTTCGCACGCTTTCTCCAGGTTCTCACGGTTCTCGAGGACGATCTTCAGGATGTCATCTTCGGGAACCATGCCAGTGAGCCCATCCGAGCAGAGCAGGTAAACATCTCCGGCCCTCGCTTCCACTTCCTTGGCGTCGGGCACGACCTGCAAGGCTCCGCCCAGGGCCCGTGTGATCACGTTGCGAAGCGGGTGCTTCTCAGCCTCGGCCTCGGTGATCATTCCGGCCTGCACCTGTTCGAAAACCCAGGAGTGATCGTTGGTGAGGCGGGAGAGCCGGTCTTCGCGCACGAGATAAGCCCGCGAGTCCCCGACGTGAGCGACCGAGACAGTACCGCCCTCAGCCAGGCCGGCCACGATGGTCGTCCCCATGCCTCGGAGTCGAACGTCCTTGCGCATCGCTTCGACCACGCGCGTGTTCGCCAGGCGGAGCGCGGCGACGAGTCGATTGGTGGAACGGGTGAACTGTTCGTCGTAGGAATGGGGCCAGGTCCCGTCGTCTTCCTTCGTGTGCAGGATGAATTCAGAGACGGCATCCACAGCGATCCGGGAGGCAATCTCGCCTGCCGCGTGACCGCCCATCCCGTCTGCGACGAGAAACAGCCGAGAGTCATCACTCACGAGATAAGCATCCTCGTTGTGCTGGCGCTGACGGCCGACGTGCGTGAGACCGAACGCTTTCACTTCCATCCCCACTAACCCTTCCTGAAGAGCGTGAAGCCCTTCCCGGCGTCCTTGCTCTCACCACGTTGCTGACGGATCTCGATCAATGCATTCTGCACTTCTATGTTCTCGGCATCCCACTTCAGCACTTCCTCGAGGTAACGCTCGGCCTTGGCAGGCAGGCCCGCTCTCTTGCAGAGCAGTCCAGCGTCCTTGAGAAACTGTGTATTCATCGGATCCTTCTGCACTGCAGACTCGATGGCCTGCACTGCCTGTCTCATCATCGAAGGGAGTCGCGCCGCTGCCAGCGCAAGGTAATGGTACGCCTTTGCGTCCTGGGGATTGTGTTTGACTGCCATGTCGAAGCTTTCGTAGGCCGTCTTGATGTCTTTCTCGTTGAACGCTTTGACACCTTTCGCAAGGTATGCCTTCGCCACCACGGTGAAGTCAGTCGGGGCTTTCGCTCCGCCCGTACCCAACTCCGCGTCGTGCTGCTTGCGCTTCGCAGCATTCGTGAGCACGTTCATCGCCTCGGTCAGAGTCTGGAACTTCCGTTCGGCGTCGGCTTTGTCGGGCCCTTTATAACGATCGGGATGATGCTCCCGGGCCAGCCGGCGAAACGTATCTCGGATCTCGTTCTCCGAAGCGGAGCGCTCCACGGCGAGAACTTCGTAGTAGTTGATCTTCATCGGGTTTACGACTTCTGATTGCGGAGTAGATAGGTCTTGCGTGCCAGGACCCGCGCGGCCTCACTCACACCCTTGTCGTCTTTCAACCCCTTCAAATCACGTAAGGTTAATCTACTGATCAGCGGCAGGACAACCCCCACCGGGGCCTTGGGATTGCGACAGAGTGCCAGGACGATGGGATATTTGGCCATCCACTCCCGTTTTTTGGACAGGATCCGGAGCACTTCTTCCTCGACATTCCGGAGCGCGGCGATTGACTCCGCTTCACTGTCGGTCATGCGCGGATTGCGGATCGCTGCCGAACAGATGATCCGGCTGCGGTCCCGGACGAGGATCGAACGCGTGGTCTTGTCCCCCTTGAATGCCAGCATGACCTTCTGCGCCGTGTTCATCTTCAGCAGCTTCGACAGGAGCGACTGACTGCGCTCGTCGGCGCTCTCGATCGCAGGGAGTTCGAGAGTTGTACTGACCTCTCCCGCTGCGTCCGCGGCCAGCGCCTCTTCGAGCAGGTCAGTGATGGCATCCAGGGGCAGGTCGGCCAGTTCTGGGTCGAGGCCCGGAAACTCCTCGACTTCCCTCCGTTTCTCGAAGAACTCCTCCCGCACCTCGAGTGCCCGACGTCGTGCGTCAGGCGTGAGAGCAGGATTGATGAGGAGTGCTTCGAGAATCGCCGGCTCCCGGAGAATCCTCATCTGGTTGATGACGATGATTTCCTGAATCTGGCCCTCGGCACGTCCGGCGAGGCGGATGATTGCTTGATCCGGAACCTTACGATTCCGGATCAGCGCTTCGAGGACGGGAGCGTCGGTCGAAACGTCAAGGAGGCGAACGAGATCGAACGGAGAAATCAGCTCGTTCGATGCATGCGCCACCAGGATCCGCGACGGGATGTCCAGCAGCGACGCCCGGGCCGATTCACGGATTTCTCCATCTTCCGATGCGTGGAGGAACGAAAGGACCGTGATGAGGTCATCCTGCGAGAGCGGGAGAAACCCCTTCGCAATCGTGATCACGGCCTCGCGCGGATAGGCCCCGGATTCGATCTGCGAAATGATTGTGGAAGCGTTCAGGTCTGAGGGAGCGGCTCCGGTCATGTCTCCGTCCGTGGCACGTTGGAGCGGAGTTCCTGGAGGGCGTCGCGATCGAACACGCGGTTCTTCACGACTTCACCCCGCGCTCCCAGTTGCGGCAGACGCATCCCGTTGAGTGTGAGCGCGAGTCCTGCACCGTTCCCCACCGTCCTGAAGCGGAAGCTCTCTTTCGCCTCGAGCGTGCGCCGGTCGCCCTTCTTCATCTCATCACTCACCACGAGCGCGCCGTCGGCCTCGAGAACCACCCACGAATTTTCCGTGACGTTGATCTCCAGTCGCAGGGTGTCATCCGCACCCTGTAGAGAGGCCTCGGCGGGGCCCGGCGACGGGGTCGCGGGCGTGATCACAGGCGCAGCCGGCACCGATTCCACCGCCACCCTTCCCCGCTTGTGCTGCACCGCCCACCAGATCACCACGCCCAGAGCCAGCGCAATTACGATCGCTGCGATGAGGTTCCGGTCGATCCGCGCGTAAGCCGGCGGGATTCCCTTCTTCCGCGGGGGACCCGCCTCGACTTCGGGCTGAACCAGCCTTTCGAGATGGGCCGTCTTCTCGATCCGGTCATCTCCCGCGGCAGCATGGTTGTATCGAGACACCATCTCTTCTGCATTCAAGCCGAGATAGCGCGAATACTCGCGCACGAACCCGCGCGTGAAGACTGGCGCCGGGAGTGTGCGGTAATCGTTCTTCTCGATCTGCTCGAGAAATCGCCTGCTGATCTTGGTCGCGTCCGAGATCTCCTTGAGGGAGATCCCGCGGATCTCGCGCTCACGCCGGAGTTCTTCTCCAAAGCTGGCGAGTTCCGAATGCCGTTGCGGCTGCGACTCCTGATCCTGCATTGAGCAGCCATTTTAGGGGCGTCACCCGCAATTCGCCACAGTTCACTTGCATCGCACGGGAAAAATTCGCGAACCCTCGGTTCAGCGGCCGGCGGGTGCATCATGAACACGCCCCTACTCCGTGCGCGCCACCGACCGCTGCGGCACCTCGCCCATCCTCTCGATGCACCGGCGCAGGTAC
This sequence comes from Thermoanaerobaculia bacterium, assembly GCA_046590585.1. Classification (GTDB taxonomy): domain Bacteria; phylum Acidobacteriota; class Thermoanaerobaculia; order Gp7-AA8; family Gp7-AA8; genus JBKJVD01. The sequence goes on from JBKJVD010000258.1 coordinate 22,471, forward strand.
ACGGATGTGCGCGGATTCGAATGGATCGCAATCCGGTCGCGCCGCGTTAGAAAGCGGAGTTGCGACGCTGCGATCGCGCGCGGAGTCTGAGCGTTGATGACCAGCGCCTTCCGGATTGCGTAACGGGAGGACCACTTCCGGTCTCCGGCCATGACCTGGATGTGCTCGGGTGTGACATGGGGCCAGTTGAGGAGCAGGATGAGGTGTTCCTCGCTCAGGCGCTGGTTGACGAGCAACGACGCCAGGATTCTGGTGTCGGGTTCGATGAGCAGAACCTTGATCAGCGCATCGCTGCAACGTCGCGCCGTCGACACTTTCTCGCCCAGCGAAAGTTTGACGAATCGAATGAGCAGTTGCGTGTCGATCGACCTTCGCACAGGCGCCGCGACCGTGACGTCCACCGAGAGTCGCACGAGGTCAGGCCAGTAGAGGTAGTGGATCAGCTTGGCCGAATGCGCGTGCGGCGTCTGGCGATGGGCCACCAGCCTGAGCCTGACGCCGTAGTACCCGGTCAGCCGCGGATTTCTGGCGATCGATCCGCAGATCGCCGCCGTGCAGTACGGGTTCTCCAGGACGGCCAGGGCCTC
>JBKJVD010000065.1:0-7079 GCA_046590585.1 Thermoanaerobaculia bacterium
GCCGCGCGTCCGCTTTCAACCGGCGCGTGGCCTCCCATCCATCCATCACTGGAAGACTCATGTCCATCAGGATGGATGGATGGGAGGCCACGCGCCGGTTGAAAGCGGACGCGCGGCTCAGGCACATTCCGATCATTGCCCTGACCGCACATGCGATGGCCAACGATCGCGACAAGGCCCTTGAAGCGGGATGCGATGACTACGACACCAAGCCGATCGAGTTGCCACGCCTGCTTGGCAAGATCGAGGCACTCCTTCTGCCTCATGCAGAGGAGGGAGTGCCATGAATCGGTCGCCGCAGAACCAGGACAAGGTCATCGAGACGGAGAAGACGCCGCTGTCGGCGCAACTGCTTCACGATCTGCGCAGTCCTCTGAATCAGATCATCGGCTATTCGGAGATGCTGGTCGAAGCGGCAGCGCCGCAGGCCGACGATGTCGAGGACCTCAACAGGATCCGAACGGCCGGACATCGCCTGCTCTCAATCATCGAAGAAAATTTCACCGGCCTTGACGCGAGCAGCAAGACCGAACGCTTCGAAACGGAGGAGCCGGCGGAGATCGCGGTCACGGCGAACCCGGCGATCTCTCCCGGGCTCGTGCTGGTGGTGGATGACGATGCGTTGAATCGCGATGTGCTGACCCGGCGCCTCGAGCGTCAGGGTCATCGTGTCGTCACGGCGGTCAACGGAATGGACGCGCTGAGCGCTCTCCGTGAACAGTCTTTCGACGTCGTCCTTCTCGACATCATGATGCCCGACATGGACGGCTACGAAGTGTTGGGGCGGATCAAGGAGGACGAGCAGCTCAATCCCATCCCGGTGATCATGATCTCGGCGCTCAGTGAAGTGCAGTCGGTAGTGCGGTGCCTCGAGGCCGGAGCGGCGGACTACCTGACCAAGCCGTTCAACCCGACGCTGCTGCGGGCACGCATCGATTCCTGCCTGGAAAAGAAGCGGGGACGCGATCGCGAGACCCTGCTCTTCGAGCAACTGCAGCAGAACTACAGGAAGCTGCAGGAACTCGAAAAGCTTCGCGACGACATGCGCAACATGATCGTCCACGACCTTCGTACTCCGCTGACGGCCGTGATCGTCGGCGTCCAGATGCTCGAGAAGCACGGCGAATTGAATCCGGAACAGCGCGAGATGATGGCCATCGCCGTGAGCGGCGGCAAGACGCTGCTCGGGATGATCAACGAACTGCTCGATGTCGAGAAACTCGAATCCGGCACTACGCAGTTGAACTATGAAACTCTTTCGGCAGCGAAGCTCATCGCCGGCGCCGTTGAACAGGTCACCTCTCTCGCAGAAGAAGGAAGCCTCATGCTGATGGTGGAAGTCGAGCCCGGTCTTCCATCCTTTTCGGGCGACGAGAGCAAGTTGAGCCGGGCGCTGGTGAACCTGATTGCGAACGCGATCAAATTCACCCCTGCCGGCTGGGTGAAGATCTCCGCGTCGAGTGCGCAGGACGAGATCCTCTTTGCAGTGCGTGACACCGGAGAGGGGATCCCGCAGGAGTCGTTCGATCGGATCTTCGAGAAGTTCGGCCAGCTCGATGCTCCGAACCGGGCCGGCACCGGCCTCGGCCTGGCGTTCTGCAAGCTCGCCGTGGAGGCTCACGGTGGACGCATTCGCGTGGAGAGCACACCGGGTCAGGGCAGCACCTTCTCGTTCACGATCCCTTTGTTGCGGGAAGGTCAGCCCGCGCCGCGTGACCCTCAGTCGGCGTAGTTTCGCGGAAGGATGACTCGGAACGTCGAACCGTGACCAGGTTCGGTCGCCAGCTCGAGGCTCGCATCGAGCAGTTCACAAAGCCGCTTTACGATCGTGAGGCCGACTCCTTCGCCAGGCATCTGCTCGACGGGCGAAGTGTTGGTGGCAGAAGGGAGCGCCGTGGCCGGGACCATGTCGCGACGGCGATCCGTGCTCGCTTCCCGCGCCTCATTCCCCACCTCGGTGGCATTGTGCAGTTCCTGCAGGAACGGGGTGGCCCCGTATTCGTCAATTCCTGGTCCTGTGTCCTTGACGGAAAATGCCCACCGATCGGTGTCCCGGCCGCTGTCGAGTTCCCACGTCACTGAGACTCCCCCGTGCCGGGTGTACTTGATGGCGTTTGAAAGGAGGTTCTGAAGGATCCGCGTCACTTTGATCCGATCGCCCTCCACTTCTATCGTAAGCGGTCCTTCCGCGCGGAGGAATAGTCCGCGTTCCAGGGCGGCGGCCTGTGAAGCGCTGCAGAAATCGCGAATCAGCGCGGCGGCGTCGAACGAGGCGAGGTCGCGCTGTTCGCGTCCCGCTTCGAGACGGGCGAGGCTCAACAGGTCGTTGAGCATGTCGTGAAGAGACGACGCGCTGGCCCTCAGGATTTCTGCCGCTTCGGCTCGCACCGAGTCAGCAGCTTCCGATTCGCTGATGCTCAGCAGCGAGGCCGCTCCGGTCACGACCGTGACACTGCCACGGAGGTCGTGAGCAGCGCTCTGCCAGGCCTCCGCTCGCGCCCGTTCCAGAGAATGGAGAGTATTGAGAGCCAGCTCGAGATCGTGAACGTGTCCCGCTGATTCCAGCTGGTGGAGTCGCCAGTACTGAGTCGCGCTTTCGGTCACGCCATCAGCGCAGAGCTGCGCCCAGGCGCGTCGCGCCGCGGGCATCACGCCCGGCTCGAGACCGGGGTGCGCGATCGCGTGGGCTTCGAGTTCTTCCAGTACGCAGATCTGCAGGTGTCCCCATTCGCGGATCAGCTCGCGAAGCTGGTAACCCTGCTGCCAGCGCTGTAATCCATGTTCGCAGACCCTCGCGATCTGCTCCTCGCCCGCGACGCAATCGTCTCCGGCTGGTAACTCCTGGATCGTGTGGGCGAAGCAGTCGAGCACCGCCGGGATGTGATCGTTGAACTGCGCACGGGAGAGCGAAGTGGCGATGGTCCGCTCACCCGAACTGCTCTCTCCCGCGGCGCGCCAGGCGGCGAGGATCGCCGCCCGTCTCGCGGTCAGTCTGGCCACGAGTGCGCGCATCTGTCCGGCCGCCAGGCTTCCCGATGGCGCCGCGGTTGCGGACGCCTCGTCAGGAGCGATAGCGCGGAATTCATCCGAGGTCATGCTTCAGTCTAAAGCGTAATTGGATCAGGACGAAAGCCTTCTCATGACGAACAGGCCGGTTCCGGCAAGCAGGACCGTCGGGATCTCAGCGAGATGGCCGGTTCTCAGAATTTCACTTCCTGGCTGGCGGCTCTCACGTTGCACGGCTCGCAAAGCCATCCGTGCAAAGTGAGCTTGAACGGGGCATCGTTCTCGTCCCGAAAAAGAGTGCGGGTCTCCCGGCACCAGTCGCAGCGCACCACGTGCGGATTTCCGAATTCCGGGTTGGCGCGGAGAATCCCCGCCGCAGCCTCTTTTTCATCTGCGATCAGGTCATCGCTGCGAAGCACTTTCCCAGCGGTGGTACGGACGATCTGCCTTTGATCGCTCAGATCGGAACTGCCAGGGTTGCTCATGAACGTTCCTCTGATTTAGTGGTGGGGATCATCGGCGAAGAGTGAGCTGCAGGAGCGTTGATCGGGGAATCCACTGGCGCACATTTGCGACCAGCAGGGTCAGCCGTGTACGGTGGGAAGTGTAAATAACATACGCCGCTGTGTCCATTCAGGCAAGCGGGTGCTTAACATTGGGGTCACGCTGTCAGCTCCAGAAGACGCCGAGTGGATCGGCGAGCACGGCGGCCAGGAGGACCTGGATGTCCTTCGCCGCAGGGACATTGGCAACCCGGTGCCAGCGCTCGCTCGAGTCGGCCCAGTAAAGCGACCAGTTGTGCCGCGCCTGCGAATACCGGAACTTCGCAATCGGCTTCGACGACCACGTGTCCGGCGCCATGAATCCGGGCCGCTGCTGATTCAGCAGCGCGGAACTCGACTCGATTTCATATGCGAAGCGCTGAAGGTCGCCACCCGCCGCGGAGGAATGCTGCGCGCAGAACGCCGTCAGCGCGGTTTCTGCTTCGGCGAGTACATCGGGCGGAATGGCCATGGCGGCAGTGTAATGGACGGACTGCCGAATGCGCTCGTCGAGTTCCGCGTCAGAGTGTGGAGTGCGGCGCCCTGCCATCTCGCCGCACCCCACGGTTTCATGTCCGTTCCCTACCTCGGACTGCGCGATCCTTCGCGGCCTCGCGTGTCGTCGGCCGGTTTTCCGCTCGGCCGGTTCTTGCGGGTGCGATCCCAGAAGCGGTGTCCGGCAATCGCGGTCACAAACTGCTGGGCAAGTTCCGGCGATGCAGGCTGCCGCGACGTGAGGACTCCTTCAGGTGCCGCGGCCCCTTTCTTTCCCGAGGGCGGGGCGAGCACGCCGGGGCAGGCGCGCAGCAGGTCGACTCCCTCCGTCGTTGCTGCAATCGCCTTGCAGTGACGGAAGGCCTCCGTCACGAAGTCGGTGGCATCGCGTTCATCTCTGAGCGCTGCGATGCTGGCTGCGCCACCCGGGACATACACTGCATCGAACAGGACCGATGCCGCAGTGAGCAGGCTGAAGTCGATCGCCAGTTTCTCGCCGTTCGCACCCTTCAAGGTACCCAGGCGCGGGGCGATGATCTTTGCGGCGGCGCCTCCGCGTTCGAGCGCTTTCTTCATCACCTTGATCGAAGCGACGTCGACCCCGTCGGCCGCGAGGATGGCCACCTTGCGCGTGGCGATCGTGTTCTTGACCGTATTGGCCATCGAGAGCGCGGGCGACGGTGCGGGAGTCTTTCCGAATCGCCGCGGCTCGAACTGCGACGGATCGCCGTCCGCCGGGATGCTGTGATTGATCGGGAGTTCCAGTTTCGGGATCTGGCGCAGGCCGAGCCCTTCCGCGACACGCGACGCGAGTTCGGCGTTGACGAGGTTGAGCATCGCCACCATCCGCTCGCGGATGGCGGGGCGCTCGAGTTTCCCGAGTTCGAACCGCAGCGCTTCCACCATGTGATCCTGCTCGGCCGGTGACTGGCTCCTGAAGAACATTTCGGCCTGGCTGAAGTGATCGAAGAACTTCTCCGAACGTGCCCGGACCTTGGTCCCTTCGAGCGACTCGGCAAACGAAGTGAATCCGCCCGCGATCGCCTTCGCCTGCATCGGGCAGCCGTTGCCGATCGTGTTCGGCTCGTAGGAGACCTTGCCGCGATTGATGGTCTGGCGCATGTGCCCGTCGCGCTGGTTGTTGTGGACCGGAGCGATCGGGCGGTTGATTGGAATCTCGTGGAAATTCGGTCCGCCGAGCCGCTTGAGCTGCGTATCGGTGTACGAAAAGAGGCGGCCCTGAAGCAGGGAGTCGTTGGAGAAGTCGATGCCCGGGACGATGTGCCCCGGGTGAAACGCAACCTGTTCCGTCTCTGCGAAGAAATTATCCGGATTGCGATTCAGAGTCATCTTTCCGATTCGTTGGACCGGGACCAGTTCCTCGGGAATCAGCTTGGTCGGATCGAGGAGATCGAAATCGAACTCGTGCTCGCGATCGGCCTCGACGATCTGTACGCCCAGCTCCCATTCCGGAAAGTTCCCTTGCTCGATCGCATCCCAGAGATCGCGGCGCAGGAAATCGGAATCCTTCCCCGAGATCTTCTGTGCTTCGTCCCACGCCACCGAGTGCATGCCGAGGAGCGGCTTCCAGTGAAACTTCACAAAACGGGAGACACCGGCTTCGTCGATGAACCGGAAGGTGTGGACGCCGAAGCCTTCCATCATCCGGAAGCTGCGCGGAATCGCGCGGTCCGACATGACCCACATGATCATGTGCATCGCCTCGGGCATCAGCGAGATGAAATCCCAGAACGTGTCGTGAGCCGACGCCGCCTGCGGCATCTCGTTATCCGGTTCGGGCTTGACCGCGTGGATGAGGTCGGGGAACTTGATTGCATCCTGGATGAAGAAGACCGGGATGTTGTTCCCAACGAGATCGAAGATCCCTTCCTCGGTGTAGAACTTCACGGCGAAGCCGCGCGCGTCGCGGGCCATGTCGGATGACCCGCGGGAGCCGGCCACGGTGGAGAACCGGACGAACACCGGCGTGCGCAGGCTGGGGTCCTGGAGGAAGCCGGCCTTCGTGAAGCGCGACATGTTCTCGTAGACCTGAAAGGTCCCATGAGCGGCGCTGCCGCGTGCGTGCACGATCCGTTCAGGGATGCGCTCGTGATCGAAGTGAGTCATCTTCTCGCGGAAGTGAAAGTCCTCGAGAAGCGAAGGCCCGCGGGCACCGGCCTTCAACGTGTTCTGGTTGTCATTGATGCGGATGCCCTGGTTCGTGGTGAGCGTCTCGCCGCTGCCGTCTTCGGTGAATACACCAAGGTCGGCCGTCTTCGGATTCGCGGGCCTGGCGGCGCTGGTCGATCGACCGGCAGCGATTTCTGGATCGGCGGGCTGGCTGGCGGGATTCTGCGAAGGCTTTGCGGCGCGTCTGACCTGCGACTTCTGTTTCCCGGCTGCAGGCGTTGCTTTGCCCTTGCCATCATTGCGAGATTTCATCGTCCCACTCCTGTTGATTGATGGATTCGAGTTGGAACCGCGATGCAAGCAGCGCACCGCAGGGAGGGCCTTTGAAGCGACCGAGGTAAGAAACTCGAGCTGTCATGCTGAGAGATTTGACGGCGGGCTCGCGGCCACTCCAAGCACGTCATGCTGAGCCGGCGGAGCGCGGCGAAGCAACTCAAGATACGGCGCTGTGCTTTTGCGCCACCCGCGCTCCGTTGTTTCCGATTCTCGTATCTCGAGTTCCTTCGCCGCGCTCCGCTGCGGCAGCGCTCCGCGCGGCTGCAGCTACGCCGACTCAGGATGACGTGGTACGAGCCCGCTCGAACCGCTCAATTGTCATCCTCGCTTAACGGGTAACTCACCCTTCAGGCGCTCAGGATGACAGCCGCTGTTGGATCGCAAAGCCGCATGAACAGTGGGTGTTTCCTGGAAGCGCCGCCCGGATCACGCTGGGCGGCGGAACACCCTCAACCCGCGGAGATCGCAGCGATGACTGCTGCATGAATTTCCGCTGCCGCCTTTTCAGGGGTGAGCATGTCGGTGGCGACTGACAGCAGTGGCGGTGGCATTTCCGGGAAGTGGAACGCT
>JBKJVD010000082.1:0-18016 GCA_046590585.1 Thermoanaerobaculia bacterium
TGTAGGTGATCGTCGTCGTGAAGTTGACGCGGGTCTGGTAAGGGATCTGAACGCCGCTCTGAATTTCAGCCGAGCTGTTGTCCTGCGTCGTCAGCCTCGGTGCCGAGACGACACGCACCAGGTTCTCCGCCTCGGCCGCGTGAAGTGCGAAGTCGAGGTTGAAAGCACCGAGTACATCCGTCAGCGAGAAGCCGAGGATTGGAGCCGCGCCGCCCGTGAAACTGAACGGACCACCCGTGTAGCCAATCCGGTTGGGGAAGACCAGTCCTGTACCGTTACCCAGGGCCGGATCGAGAATTCCGTCGAAGCCCCACGAGAAGCCCCACTGACGTGAGAAGAGCTTCGTGGTCTCAACGATCCGGGCTTCGATGACAACCTGACGGTTCGGGATATCAACGGTGTCGATGAGATTCCGCATCGTCTGCAGATAGCCCGGGATCTCGCTGATGATCAGCTGGTTGGTACGCGCATCGACGATGATCCGGGCGCGCTCGGAAGCTACATCCTTCAGCAGGCCGGCCACGTCGGATGCGCGGGCGTAAGAGAGCTTGAAGCTCAGCGTCGTCAGCGGGACGTTCAGCCGATCCTGGTCCGCCAATTTCTTCGCGGCTGCCGCTTCCTGGGTCAGGCGGTCGATCTGGCCGACACGCATGACGTTGCCCTCGAGCGAGTACATCAGGCCGTTCTGCCGGAGGATCAGGTCGAGCGCCTGGTCCCAGGGCACGTCGACAAAGTCGACGGTCACTGTGCCGGTAACCTGCGGGTCGACCGCGATGTTGAGGCCTGTGAGCTGTGCGAACGTGCGGAGCACGTCCTTGATGTCGGCATCCTTGAGACTCAGGTCAAGCGGTTCACCAGTAAAGACCCGCTGCGACCCGCTCAGAGTCCGCGTCCCCTGCTGCGGCTGAACAGTGACGGGCGTAGTAGCGGCCTCGTTGAAGACGTCCTCACTCTGGTTCTGTGATGGACGCGGCTGCGATGAGGGAGGCGTCTGCATGGACTGCGCGCGAATCACCGACTTCGCTCCGGCTGACGCAGGCGCCGGCATCTTCCAGGAGGAGGATGCGTTGTTCGCGATGACCGGCACGTCGTCCGCGACATTGCGAACCGTGCGACCCGTGACTGGCGCGCCTTCACTGCTCGCCACCTTCCCGGGAACGAGCGGAATGTCCAGCACCTCGACCACGGAAGGTTTCACCGTCACACGCTGCGTCGATGCCACGGGGACTGTCGATGACGCCATGGCCACCGGTGCGGTTCCGAACGACACGGAGAGAGCGTTGCCATCCAGGCCAACGTGATGCTGCGTCTTTCCGGTCAGGTCGAAGACAACTCGAGTGATCGGATCCGGCGCTGCTTTGAACTGGGCGACGCGCACGCGCCGGACGGCCGAGCCGTTCACGTCGACCGTATTCTTCGCCGCTGAATTTCTTACACCATTGAGATCGACCACGAGTCTGGCCGGATTCTCGAGACGGAATGCGTTGTAGGTGAATGCGCCGTCGCCAACAATGCGGACGATGAGATCTTCACCGCTTCCCGTGGTCTCGACACGACGAACCACGCTCGCGCGGTTCGATGCCGTCGTCGATTCAGTGAGGGACTCCGCTGTGGGAAGGGGCTCTTCCACGTGAGTCTGCGCCACCTCTGTGATCGCCTCGACACGGGGAGTATCGTCGGCCGGAGTCGCAGCAGCGGCTGCAACCACCGGCATCGCGTCGGTCGTCGCAGCGGGAACCGTGATCACGATGGCATTTCCATCTGCTGCTGCCTGGAGGGTAGTCGGCTGCGACAGACGGAAGGTGACACGGGTCAGCCGGCTTCCCATCTCAACCGCTTCCTCGGCGCTCACCGAAGTGATTGCCGCGGGCAGCGCCGCTGGAATCGCGAGATCCGCAGAACGCCCCGTCGCGGTGAGATCGACGACGAAGACGTCCGGTGCCGGACTGTAAGAGGTATACGCGGGAGCGCCGCTCGTCCGCAGAGTCACGCGTGATGAATCGGCTTCGATTGCCGCCAGTGACATGGCGACAGCCGGCGCCGCTTGCGCGGGCTTCTGCTCTTTGCGTCGCCAGAACGACGCTTGAAGCGCGTTCACACTCGTGAGGAGCACGAACGTCATCAGCAGGATTCGCTTGGCTCTACTCATACTTCCCACCTTCACCATCTCACCCCTCCACGCAGCCCCTGACCTGATTTACCTGTCTACTTCTTATAGGAGGTCGGAATCAGATCCTTGACCACCTCGCGATAGCGCTCGATCCGTGTCGGGTCGTTGACCTCCTGCCTGAACACCACAGAGGAGGGCGTAATACGAATCACTTCCCCGTCAAGAACCTTGTCGCCAACGCGAATCAGATATCCCTTGTTGTCTGGTCCATTGATCATAGCAACGTGGCCCTGCTTGGTCTTGACCACGCCTTGAAGCTTCATTTCATCGATGAGGAACCCCGGAACTCCGGGAGCGCGCTGGCCAGCCTGAATCTTCGGGGTCGGCCCGACGAGCGACTGAAACGGGTCGCGTCGCCCCTGAGGGTCGTACCGGTAGGCATCGGCTGCAGTCGGCTCTTCGAGAATCTCTTCCAGGCTCTGCTCGACCGTCGTGCTGGTCGAAACGGTCGTGCCGGTCGTCGAGGTACTCGACGCCGTCTGTGCGCGAGTCGATACACCGGCAACGAGTAGAAGCAACAGCGCAGCGAAGGTCGAGGCCGGGCGGCTATTTATTGTCATCAGTTCCACCCGCTTTCCCCTTCTGATCGGTCTTCTTCGGCGAAGTGTCGGTCTCGACGTAGACGAAGGTCTTCGCCGTGAACGTTGCGGAGATCGTCTTCTCGTCCTGCGGGGAGAGCGCCCGCACATTGATCTGCTCCACGTTGATGATTCTCGAGAAGTTGCTCAACCGGTTGAACAGGATCGCCAGGTCGTGAAAGCGCCCGTCCACATCAACTGAGATCGGCCACTCCGCGTACGGATCGCCCTCTTTCGCAGCAGCCAGTTTCGGGAAGGTCAGCTTCTTGAGCGTGAAGTTGCCCTGATCCACGAGCGACTTGATCTTCTTGATGATCTCTTCGGTATTCCTGCTGGACGGCAGGATGCGCCGCAGTTTCTCGAGTTCGAGTTCGAGCCGCTTGACCTCTTCGCGGAACTGAGGAAGCTTCCGCTCCGCTGCCCGGCCCTGTTCAATCTTCTTGTCGAGTTCCGCAATCTGGGACTCGGCACCCGCAATCTCTGCCTTGATGTCCTTGACGAGGAGCATCTCCACACCCACCACCATCAGGGCGGCAATCACAAGGCCGAGCACGAGGCCGACCCACCAAGGCTTTCCATCGAGCGTCAGTGGCATCGGTCCTCCTACGGTTTAACGGTTCCGGACGTTGTCGTCACGGTTCCCGTCCCTGTGCCTGTTCCCGTCGTGGTCGTCCCGGCAGGCGCAGCAGCGTCTTTCGGTGCGTACGAGAAGGCGAAGTTCATGTCGAATGAGTAGACGAGCGGAACCGGCGTCATCATGTTGACCGACCCCAGTTCAGGCTCCTCGAAGTACGGATCGTTTTTGACGTTCTCGACGAAGTTGGCGATTGCATTGGGGTTCAGGCCTCGCCCGCCAAGGGAGATCTTCCCACCGTCGACACTCATCGTCTCCAGCCAGACGAGGTCAGGCAGATCCTGGCTGATCCGGTCCATGATCCGGACCGGCCCGCGCTGGTTCTGCTTGAGCTGGTTGATCAGGTCGATGCGCGCCTGCAGGTTGTCCTTGCGCTTCTGATACTCCTCGACGTCCTTGATGATGGCTTCGAGTTTCGCAGCTTCCTGGGTGCGGGCCGCCACGACTTCCTGACGGTTCGACAGTGTGCGCTTCTGCAGAAACCAATAGCCGCCTGCAAGCACGAGCCCGAGGACCGCACAGCTGATGATGAGAATGTTGTTGAGGTTGGCCGGTCCACTCGCAGCTGCACTCGCCGCCGGAGCTGCGCCAGCTCCTCGGACCGCCCGCCCTTCCCGCACTAAGTTGATCTTGATCAAGCGTCCCCCAACTTCCGTATGGCGAGGCCGACTGCGACCGCCATACTCGGCGCCATCTCAGCAAGTTCCTCGGGGTTGAACGCACTCTCGTCGACGGTGATCTTCCGGAACGGGTTGATGATCGAAACCGGGATTCCGAATTTGTCGCGAAGGATCGCGTCGAGGTTCAGCACTCCGGAGCCGCCGCCGGCCAGCACGATCTCATCGACCCGCTCGGCTCCTGACGTCGCAGTGAAAAAATCGAGCGTCTTTCTCAGCTCCCCGGCGAAGTCTTCCGACACCGAATTCAGGATCGGGATGACCTGCTGAATCGTGTAGTCACCCACGGGGCGCCCGCGCTTGAGGTCTTCCGCCTGATCGAACGAAAGGCTCAGTTCGCGCTGGATCGCGTCGGTGTACTGGTTCCCGCCAAACGTGATGTCGCGCCAGAACTGCGAGTTACTCCCCGACATTACGTTCACGTTAGTGACCGACGCGCCGACGTTCACCAGGGCCAGGACCTTGTCGTCCTCAACCTCGTGATTGGCCTCGTAGCAGTTCTGGACCGCGAACGCGTCCACGTCGACCAGCATCGGGATCTTGCCAGTCTGGCTGATCACCGACGTGTAGTCGTTGATCTTCTCTTTCTTCACGGCCACGAGGATGACCTCAATGTTCTCGCCGGTACCTGGTGAGGTCAGCGGAACATAATCGAGGTTCACATCGTTAATGTCGAAAGGGATGTACTGCTCGGCTTCCCACTGAATCGATTCCGCGAGTTCCTCTGCGGACATCGCGGGAAGGGTGATCTTTTTGATGATCACCGAATGTCCCGACAGCGAAGTCGCGTAGTTGGAATTCTTTACGGATTGATCGGCGTTCAGTTTCTGAATCGTCTCCACCACCATGGAGGAGTCCATGATGGATCCATCGACGATCGCCTCTGGAGATAACCTCTCCAGACCGAGTTTGACGAGTTGGAAGGTACCGCCCTTCTTTTCCTTCAACTCGACAAGCTTGATTGCTGACGAACCGATATCAAGCCCAACAAGATTCTTGCTCTTTGAGAAGAACACCGCTCACCCCATCCATCACACACTCACTTCTCGCTGGCTCACAGATGTTAAAGGTGCAGCGAAGTTACAACGTTTACCAAGCGGTGTCAACTCTAGCGCTCGTAGATAAGTGGAATGATTGCGCAGGTTTGTCTGCCGGGCCCGCCCGGCAGTTGCGCATGAAGCCACTCACCGTTACAATCTCCGCCTTTCGTTTCAGTCGAGGGAGTTATCAGGTCATGGCAAAGATGTGCGAAGTCTGCGGTAAGACCCCTGTGTTCGGTAACCGCGTCAGCCACGCCAACAACGTGAGCAGCCGCCGGTGGCTGCCGAACCTGCAGCGGGTTCGCGTGATGGTCGGAAGCGCAGTGAAACGCATGAGCGTCTGCACGCGCTGCATCCGGTCGGGCGCGATCAACAAAGCGGCGCGCTGAGCGCCGGTCGCTTCGGCGAGGTTACGCCGGCTGCGTTTCGACGCACCCGTAACCTCGAACCGATCCCCCTGAAATACAACTCCCAGCCACCGCGATGCTACGCCGTCGCGTGGCGGATGTTGTATTTGCGGTCGACCTTCATCACGCCCTCGAGGCCGCTGAGCGTCCGGGTCACCTTTTCCAGATGCTTGAGGTCTGCAACCTCCAGCACCAGTTCGGTGGTCGCCTTGCCATCCGCTGTTCGCGTATCCATCTGACGGATATTCGTCTTCAGGTTGGCAATCGCAGACACCACCCTGGCCAGGATTCCCTGCCGGTCCTCCATGAGGATTTCGAGCTCGACCTGGAAATTCGACTGCCGCTGGTCCGCCCACTCGACTCCGATTTCGCGGTCCGGATTGAACATGAGGTTCTTCACATTCGGACAATTCGAACTGTGGACGGCCACCCCCTTCCCCCGCGTGATGTACCCCACGATCCGCTCTCCGGGAAGCGGCGTGCAGCACTTGGCCAGGTAGGTGAGCAGGTCGTCGTATCCCTTGACCTTGATCGTGGCCGAGGAGTTCGTGAACGGAAAGATCTTGTGAACCGCCTGCTGGATGACGCCTTTCTCGACTCCCTGCCCTTCCGCAGAGAACCGTTCCACGATCGCGCGCGCTGAAATCTTGCCGTAGCCGACGTCGGCGTATAGATCGTCGAGCTTCGACAACCCGTATTCGGACAGGACGCCGTCCAGGGCGTTCTCGGCGACCAGCTTGCGGAACTGCACCCGGAACCGCTTCGACTCGCGCTCGATCAATTTTCTTCCGAGCTCGATCGAACGGTTCTTCTGCTCTGCGTTGAGCCAGTGCCGGATATTGTGCCGCGCCCGCGACGTCGTGGCCATGTTGAGCCACTCACGGCTCGGAGTCTGGGTCGCGCCAGTCAGGATCTCCACGATGTCGCCGTTCTTGAGCGAGGTACGCAGAGGCAGCAGCTTGCCGTTCACCCGGGCGCCAACGCATCGGTGTCCGACATCCGTGTGAATGCGATACGCGAAATCGAGCGGCGTCGCCCCGCGGGGAAACGCATACACGTCACCCTTCGGAGTAAACGTGTAGACCTCGTCGGGGTAGAGATCGATCTTGAGGGAGTTGAGGAAGACCCGGGGGTTCGTGATCTCCTGCTGCCATTCCACCAGCTGCCGCAGCCAGAGAAAATTCGTGTCGTCCGGGTGTGCCCCGACCCGGCCTTCCTTGTACTTCCAGTGCGCCGCGATCCCCTGCTCAGCGATCAGGTCCATCTCTCGCGTCCGGATCTGCACTTCGAACGGCTGGCCCCCTTCCGTCACGACCGTCGTATGCAGCGACTGATAAAAATTCGGCTTGGGCATGGCGACGTAGTCCTTGATCCGTCCGGGGACGGGCCGCCACATCTGATGAATGATTCCGAGAGCCGCGTAACAGTCCTTGACGCTGGAGGTGATGATCCGAAACGCCAGGTAGTCGTAGACCTGCCCGATGTCGATGCCCTGCTGTCGCAGTTTCGAGTAGATCGAGTATCGCGATTTGACCCGGCCGTAAACCTCCACTCCGATCTCGTTCTCGCCCAGCCGCTTCTTCAGGTCGTCACGAATGCGGTCGACCACGTCGCCGGAGAGGGTGAGCTTCTCCTGCATGGCCCGATCGAGTTCTTCGTGCTCCCGCGGGTGAAGGTGCCGGAACGAGAGGTCCTCGAGTTCGGACTTCACCCGACCCATGCCGAGCCGGTTCGCGATCGGGGCGTAAATCTCGATCGTTTCCGTGGCGATGGACTGGCGCTTCTCCTCCGGCAGGTACTGGAGAGTACGCATGTTGTGCAGCCTGTCGGCAAGCTTTACGAGCACGACGCGAAGGTCGGAGACCATCGCCAGCAGCATCTTGCGAAACGTCTCGGCCTGTTGTTCCTCTTTCGAGACGTAGGCGTAGCGCGAGATTTTCGTGACTCCATCGACCAGATCGGCCACGTCATCCCCGAAGACAGACTGCAGCGTTTCCTTCGTCGTGAGTGTGTCCTCCAGGACGTCGTGCAGCAATCCCACGGCGATCGACGTCTCGTCGAGTCGCATCTCGGCAAGAATGTAGGCAACGTTCAGGGGATGAACCAGGTAAGGCTCGCCGGAGCTGCGAACCTGGCCACGATGCTCCCGGGCCGAGAAAATATAGGCCTTCTGGAGCAGTTCTTCGTCGTAGTCGGGCTTGTAAGTCTCGACGCGATCGAGGATGTCTTCAAACCGGATCATGAGGGGGCACTGAAGTGGCGCGAGTATAACAAAGCGTCCGCGGGCGTCCGTCGCCGGGACGACGACGAACCCGGCACCCGTCTTGCTGCCCGGTCATCTGACCCGACAGCCCACGGCCCCATCCCGAGGCCGTTGACCGCCGGAACTGAAAAGGGAGGATCAATGTTCAACCGTTCCATCAGACCCATCGTGTTCCTGCTCGCGCTTCTCGTCATCGTCGTCGCAGTTCCGGCCTTCGCCGGCCCCGTTCCATCGAAGACCGCCACGGATCAGAGCATCGAAGCCCGCAACGCCGACCTCGCGCTGGTTCGCGACGTCGTCGCCAACGAGCAGGTTGCCAACGCCCTCCAGGCACACGGGTTTACGCCCGAGCAGGTCAATCAGCGCGTCGCACAGCTCTCGCAGAATGACCTCCAGCAGCTGTCCCAGAACCTCAACCAGCTCCAGGCCGCAGGCCTGACCCGGCAGGAGTGGATCTGGATTGGAATCGGTGCACTCGCTGCCTTGATTCTCGTCGTCGCCCTCGGCTGATCTGACTGAAAGGTGTCCGGGCCTGGGCGATCGCGGATCGTCCGGGCCCCACTTGACCAAATGCGCCGATTGATCCCTACCTCTCTTCTGGCAGTTATCCTGCTCTCCGCCGCTGGCTGCGTCGCGTGGACTCCGCGCTCGGCACGCACCAGTCCCTCAGCTACCGTGATCCCGTCCATGCCGCTGCAGAAATGGGGGATCGAGTCCTGTGGCGCCGGAGCCCTGTCCGCGGTTCTCCAGCACCATGGCGATCCGCTCACGATGGCGGAGTGGGACGCGAGGCTGCCGAAGACCCGGGGCGGCGTGATGACCGTCGACCTCCTGCTCGCAGCGCGGGAGCGAGGGTTCGCGGCACGGCTGGTCACGGGTAATCGCGCCCTCGTCGAATCGGAACTCCGGGCCGGCCGTCCAATGATCATCATGATGCAGGTGGTGCAGGCCCCCGGTCGCGACTTCGATTTTTTCCACTACGTCGTCCTCGATGGATTCGATCCCGAGCGCGGGCTCGTGCGCGTGCAGTTCGGCGACGGAAAGCCGCGCTGGACGACGCTCGAACGTCTCGAGACTTCCTGGACCGGCGGAGGTCACGCGGCAATCCTGATCGATCGCGATCACGGAGAAGCGCTTCAGGAGGCATTGCGGGAAGCGGTGGCACTCGAGGAGCGCGGCGCGATTCAGGACGCCCTGGTTCGCTACAGGGAACTCGCCACCCGTCACAGCGAGAGCGCTCTCGTCTGGACGAATCTCGGCAACGTCGCAGCGAAAAGTGGCGCCCCCATCGAAGCAGAGCGCGCGTACAGGAAGGCGTTGCAGATCGAACCCGATGCTCCAGACGCTCTGAACAACCTCGCCTGGTTTCTTCACGAACAGAAACGATCCGCCGAGGCTGAGCCTCTGGCGCGAAAAGCCACGGCACAGCAGACTTCAGATCGCTGGCTCTCACTCGACACGCTCGCGCGAATCCTGGCAACTCTCGGTCAATGCAGTGAATCGATCGCAACGTTCACGACGGCCATCGAAACCGCTCCCGCCACTCCGCCGGAGGCGCGACGCTCGCTCGAGGAAGCCCGCAACGCGACGACCGCGACCTGCTCCTCCGGATCTTCACAGCGCACCCAGTAGCTGCGGTAGCATCTCGCTTCAATGTTCTCGCGGCGTGCGAACTGGTCCGTACCGACCAACCGGCTCACCCTGGCGCGGAACGAAGCAATCGCCAGAGGTCGCGAACTCCTCGATCTGACCGCCAGCAATCCGACCACTGCCGGAATCGACTATCCGATCGATGAAATCTCCGAGGCGCTCGCGGACGGAGCGCGGGCGCCCTACGATCCGCAGCCACTCGGCCTGCGCAGCGCAAGGGATGCAGTCGCCGCGGAACTCGGAGTCGACGCCGGTGACGTGATGATCACCGCCTCGACGAGTGAGTCCTACTCGTTTCTCTTCAAGCTGCTGGCCGACCCGGGCGATCGGATCCTCACACCCGCTCCCTCTTACCCCCTGCTCGAGTCCCTCGCCTCACTCGAGCACCTCGAACTCGTGCACATCCCGCTGGAGTTCCACCGCCGCTGGGAACTGCACGCACCCACTTCCGTCGACCAGAACGTCCGTGCCATCGCGATCGTCAACCCCGGCAATCCGACCGGATCTTACGTGACGGAACGCGAGCAGACGAGTCTCGCGAAGCTGAACGTACCGCTGATTTCCGATGAGGTTTTCTTCGACTACCCCATCGATCCACCGCCCGGCGCGATCCGTATGCACCGCTCCGACGTCCTCTCGTTCACCCTCGGCGGGCTCTCCAAATCCGCCGGCCTCCCACACCTGAAACTAGGCTGGATCATCCTCGGCGGACAGCCGGATGTGAAACGCGCTGCCCTCACGGCGCTCGAACTGATCTCAGACAGTTTCCTGTCGGTAGCCACTCCGGTTCAGCAGGCCCTTCCCCGCCTGCTGTCTTTAGCCCCGAAAATCCGGAAGCTCATCCAGCAGCGGCTCGATTCCAATCTGCAACACCTGCGAAATGCGGTTGCTCCGTTGCCTGCCGTCACCCTCTTGCCGGTCGAAGGTGGATGGACGGCCCTGCTGCGCTTCCCTCGAACCTCGACCGATGAGGAGTTCGCCCTGCGTCTCGTGCGGGAGCGCGGCCTGATTGTTCAACCCGGCTATTTTTTTGATTTCCCCACCGACGGTTATCTGGCTCTCTCCCTCCTGACACCGAGGGAGGAGTTCGATCGAGGCGTAGCCGCGTTAGTGGAAGCACTCCCTCGTTAGCCCGGTCTTCTCATGAGGGTCTCGGCTGGGAGTTTCCAGATGCACAACGCGAACCCTCCTCAATCTGCTGGGCAGGACGCACGCCATGCGCTTCCGGCCTATGATTCGCAGCCGTGAAAGAACACTGGCTGCTCGACCCCGCAATCACGTTTCTCAACCATGGATCGTTCGGGGCCACTCCTCGTGCAATCCTCGCGCGGCAGGATGAATACCGCCTCCTGCTCGAGCGCGAGCCGGTGCAGTTCATGGTCCGTGAGCTCGAACCGTTACTCGATTCTGCACGCGATGAAATCGCGCGATTCGTCGGTGCTTCTCCAGATTCGATCGCCTTTCTTCCGAATGCCACGGCGGGTGTGAATGCCGTCCTTCGTTCACTCGATCTCGACAAGCACGACGAGCTTCTGGTCACGTCGCACGAATACAATGCGTCACGAAATGCGCTCGAATTCGTCGCTCAACTTGCGGGAGCGAAGGTTCGGGTGATCGAGATCCCTTTCCCAATCGACTCGGCGGACGTGGTGATCGAACGGGTCATGGAGGCAGTGACCGATCGCACCCGGCTCCTGCTCATCGACCATGTGACCAGCCAGACTGCGCTGATTCTTCCGATCGAAAGAATCGTACGCGAGCTCAACGAACGTGGCATCGACACGCTCATCGATGGAGCGCATGCCCCGGGGATGATCCCGCTTTCGCTCGATGCTCTCGGTGCCGCGTATTACACCGGCAATCTCCACAAATGGGTCTGCGCTCCGAAAGGGGCGGCCTTTCTCCACGTCAGGAAGAATCGTCGCGCCAGCGTCAGGCCGGTCTCGATCAGCCATGGCGCGAATGCGGGACGTGAAGACCGCTCCCGATATCACCTCGAGTTCGACTGGACCGGCACATTCGATCCAACTCCCTGGCTCGCCGCCGCCGATGCCGTGCGTTATCTGCCCACGCTCGTGGAAGGAGGGTGGACGGAGGTGATGCGTCGCAATCATGAACTTGCGATCGCAGCCCGGGACGTGCTGATCCAGAGCCTCGGAATCCAATGCCCTGCTCCCGACGAGATGCTCGGCTCCATGGCGGCCATTCCGCTGCCCGACGGCACGGCTGAAGTGGCACCATCACTCTATGGAGACCCACTCCAGGATCTTCTCCTCGAGCGTTTCGGGATCGAGGTCCCCATCGCCGCCTGGCCCGGGCCGCCGAAGCGAGTGCTGCGCGTGTCCGCCCAGCTCTATAACTCACTCGGCGACTACCGCTACCTCGCCACCTCGCTCGGAGAATTGCTGAAGTAACGGGCGAGCGCGTGCTCGAGATCCTCGTGGCGTGTGGGCTTGGAGAGATAGTCGTCCATCCCCGCCGCGAGACACTTCTCACGATCCCCTTCCAGAGCATTGGCCGTCATGGCGATGATGCGATGTCGGTGGCCGAGCTCCTGTTCGAGCCGGCGGATCTCGATCGTGGCCTGGTAACCGTCGAGGACGGGCATCTGGCAATCCATCAGCACGATGTCGTAGTGCTTTTCTCCGATGGCGCCGAGCGCCTCTTTCCCGTTCTGCACCGAATCGGCGGGATACCCCAGCTTGTGCAACTGGCTCATGGTGAGCTTCATATTGAGGAAGTTGTCTTCGGCAAGCAGCACCCTGACTGCTGCACGTTTCTCAGGGGGCACGTTCCGCGGCAACGGTCGCGAGTCGGCGGGCTGCTCAGCGATACGCGAGAGGGAAATGGCATCGTGAGCCAGCGCCACGGTGATGGCATCGAACAACTCACCCTGCCCCACGGGCTTATGCGCAAAGGCGTTGATTCCCGACCCCCGAAGCTCCTCCGCGTTGAGTTCACTGTGGGGAGGCGCGAGGTAAACCAGGCTCGCCCCTGCGATCGCCGGGTCGGCACGCACCTGCCTCGCGAACGGTGGCGCATCGGAGTCGGGCATCGTGTCGAACACCACAAGCCGGATCGGATCCTCGCCCGCAGCACGTCGCAGGGCTGCCAGCGCATCAGAAGCCCGCTCCGCAACTTCGACCCGCATTTCCCAGGTCGTCTCGAGGTAGTGCCTGATGACTTTCCTGCTCGTATCGTACTGGTCGATGAGCAGCACTCGTTTCCCCTTGAACTCGAGATCCGAGGAGACGATCGGACGCCGCAGCGCCTGCTTTGGAAACGGAACGCTGAACCAGAAAGTCGATCCGTAGCCAGGCGAACTCTCGACGTCGATGAGACCTCCCATCGTCTCGACGAGTTGCCGCGCCGTGGCCAGGCCGAGCCCGACTCCCTGATAGCGCCTCGTGCTCGAAGCTTCCACCTGCGAAAATTTCTCGAACAGGAGAAGCCGGTCCTCGGCAGCGATCCCGATTCCTGTGTCCCGGATCTCGAAGCGAACGATGCGATGCGTGTCCGTTTCCTTCGCCAGGGCGACGCGCACTTTCACCGAACCCTCTTCCGTGAACTTGACTGCGTTATCCATCAGGTTCGTGATCACCTGCCGCAGCCGTGGCTGATTCCCGCGAACGACCGCCGAGAGCTTCGGGTCGTACACGAGATCGATGTCGATGTCCTTACCGAGTGCAGCGATCTTCATCACCTCGATCACGCGCTGGAGCATCCGGTGGAGATCAAAGTCGACCGCCGTGGCCGAAAGGCTTCCGGCCTCGACGCTCGACACGTAGAGGATGTTGTTGACGATGGCGAGGAGCTGGTCGGCACTGCTCCGGGCCTGGTGGGCGAAATCCTGCTGCTCGACGGTGACCGGCGTGGAAAGCAGAAGGTCGATCATGCCCACGATGCCGTTCATCGGCGTCCGGATCTCGTGACTGACGTTCGTCAGGAACTGAGTCTTGAGCCGTGCCGCCTCGAGAGCCGCATCGCGGGCGCTCCCCAGTTCCGCTTCGATCTGCTTCCGATCGGTGATGTCGCGAAAGACGACCCGCGCCAGGAGAGCCTCGCCGTCCATCATCTTCGGTCGCAGCGAACCGTCGACCACCATCCTCCGCCCCGCGGCCGTGACGAACGTGGTTTCGATCGCAAGCGGCTCGCCGCTCACCATGACCGCATTCAACACTTCGCGAAAGTGCGCACGAGAATCGGGTTCGATGCCGCGGATGAGTTCCGCGCGTCCGAGATCGTCGCGGGTGAAGCCGAGCACGGTCAGCGCGGTTTCATTTGCATGGAGCAACCGTCCATCGGCGCCGATGCTGAGGACGAGATCGTCCGTCTGCTCGAAGAACTCCCGGAACCGGGCATTCGCTTCATCGATCGCGCGCTCGGAGGCGTACTCCCGGCTGATGCTTCGTCCAATGAGTCGCAGCGCAGTTTCCTGCGCGGGGGTGAAGACGTGTGGGACGGAGTCGAATACCGAGAGCGCGCCCGCGAGCGCGCCATCTGCATCGGCGAACGAAACGCCCGCGTAAAAGCGGACGTGCGGAACGCCGGTCACGAGTGGATGAATTCTGAAGCGCTCGTCACTGCTCGTGTCCGGCACGATCAGGGTGCAGTCGGGTAGCGAGTGCATCGCGGCAAAGGAGTAGTCGAGTGGAAACGCTTTCACGTTCCATCCGCGGGTCGCCGCAACCGTCTCGCCTGCGTGACCCAGAAGGCCGAGCAGCGATACCGGCGCGCCAAACAGCTTCGCAGCCTCAGCGAGCAGCGCCTCTACATCCACCCCCGCGGGAGCCGTTCTCACCTTGTTCTCCATTGGTTCAGACCTGTCCGATGATACGAGATTTCCTCCCGCCTCGATCACTCGCATGGATTGCTTTGTGCAATTCCCCTCAGAAAACCATCATCAGGAAGGAAATCACTCCATGAACCATCACTCGATTCGGGTAGTTTCAACTCTCACGCTGTCGGCATTTCTGCTCGTGGCCTGCTCAAAGACCGAGACGACCCACACAACCATCACACGCGAGACAGCAGCCACTGATACGTATGCGACATCCACAACCAGCACCGCGATGACGGCCTCGACGTCCACGATGGCCACCCCGTCGATCGCAGTCGCTCCGGCAGACCAGGACTTCATCGCGGCTGCAGCAAAAGGCGGAATGGCCGAGGTCGCGATGGGCGAGATGGGAGTGCAGAGATCGGCGAACGCGGAGGTAAAGGCGTTCTCCGAGAGAATCGTGAAGGACCACACGAACGCCAACAACGAGCTCACGCAACTTGCCTCAACCCGGGGCGTAACCCTCCCGGTCGACATGGGGGAGGATCACAAGGCCACTTCCGGTCATCTGGGTGGCTTGCCGGCTTCGGAGTTCGACAAGGCCTACATGACTCAGATGATCGAGGATCACATCAAGGACATTGCGGCATTCGAAACCGCCTCGCAGACGGCCACGGATCCGGAGCTGAAGGCCTTCGCCGCGAAGACGCTCCCGATCCTCATGGAGCACCTGCAGATGGCGAAAAACACGCAGGCAAAATTGAAGTGACCGCCACGGACACGCCGGTGAACGCCGGCGTGTCCGTTCAGGCTGCGCTGCCTTTTTCGTCGCGATTCTTGAACTTTGCGGCGATGTAGTCCTTGTTCAGGCGGGTGATGAAGTCCGTGGAAATCTCCTTCGGACAGACCGCCTCGCACTCGCGATACATCGTGCAGCTCCCGAAGTATTCTTCCATCACCTCGACCATCTTCACGACGCGCTGGGCCCGTTCCGGCTGGCCCTGAGGCAGCAGTCCGAGGTGCGAGACTTTCGCTGCTGTGAAGAGCTGCGCTGCGCCATTCGGGCATTGAGCCACACACGCGCCGCACTGGATGCACTCGGCCGCATCCATGGCCCATTCCTGCACGTCCTTTGGAACGAGCAGATTGTTGGCCTCAGGGGCACTGCCGGTATTGACCGAGATGTAGCCGCCAGCCTGGATGATCTTGTCGAGCGGACTGCGATCGACGATCAGGTCCTTGATTACCGGGAAGGAACGTGCGCGCCATGGCTCGATCCAGACTTCCTGTCCATCCTTGAACTTGCGCATGTGAAGCTGACAGGTGGCGGTGCCGCCCATCGGTCCATGCGCGACACCGTTGATCATCATTCCGCACGACCCACAAATGCCTTCGCGGCAATCGTGTTCGAAATGGATCGGGTCTTCACCTTTTTCGGTGAGCCCCTCGTTGACCACGTCGAGCATCTCCAGGAAGGACGCGTCAGGACTGATCGCGTCGGCCTTGTAGGTGACGAACTTGCCTTCGGCGGCGCGTGCATTCTGCCGCCAGATGTGGAGTGTCAGATTCAGTCCGGCCATCGTGATCTCGAGCTCCCTTACTTATAGCTGCGCGTAGCGAGCTTCACTTCTTCGTAAACGAGCGGCTCTTTGTGCAGCAGGGGCTCGTTGCCTTCGCCCTTGTACTCCCAGGCCGCTACATAGAGGAACTGTTCGTCGTCGCGTTCCGCCTCGCCATCGGCGGACTGATGCTCGGTCCTGAAGTGGCCGCCGCACGATTCCTCGCGGTGCAGTGCATCGATGCACATCAACTCCGCGAGCTCGAAGAAGTCGGCCACCCGGCCGGCCTTCTCGAGCGCCTGGTTGGGCTCTTCATTGGTCCCGAGGACGCGGACTTCACGGAAGAACTTCACCTTGAGATCGCGAATCAGCTCGATCGCCTTCTTCAGGCCTTCAGCCGTGCGAGCCATGCCGCAGTGGTCCCACATGATGCCGCCAAGCTCTTTGTGGAACGAGTCGACACTCCGGTTGCCCTGTGCCGTGATGAGCTGGTCGATGCGCCCGCGCACTTCAGCCTCGGTGGCCTTGAACTCGGGACGATCGACGGAAACTTTCTTGCCGAACTCGCCGGCCAGATAGTCGCCGATCGTCACCGGGAGGACGAAGTAGCCGTCCGCCAGTCCCTGCATCAGCGCACTGGCGCCGAGACGGTTCGCGCCATGATCTGAAAAATTTGCCTCACCAATCACATAGAGGCCAGGCACGCTGCTCATCAGGTTGTAGTCGACCCAGAGTCCGCCCATGGTGTAGTGCGGCGCCGGGTAAATCCGCATCGGAGTCTCGTAAGGATCCTCCGCCGTGATGTCGTGATACATCTCGAAGAGGTTCGCGTACCGCTCTTCGATCATCTTGCGGCCGAGTCGCTGGATGGCATCGGCAAAGTCCAGATAGACGCCGCGACCGCTGGCTCCGATTCCGCGACCTTCGTCGCAGACTTCCTTCGCAGCCCGCGACGCGATGTCGCGCGGAGCGAGGTTGCCGAAGCTCGGATATTTCCGTTCGAGGTAGTAGTCGCGCTCCGACTCGGGGATGTCCGCGGGCTTGCGCTTGTCGCCTTGCGCTTTCGGCACCCAGATCCGTCCGTCGTTTCGGAGCGACTCGGACATCAGCGTCAGCTTGGATTGAAAATCGCCCGACTGCGGAATGCACGTCGGATGAATCTGCGTGTAGCAGGGATTGCTGAATGCGGCGCCGCGACGATGTGCGCGCCAGATCGCCGTTGCGTTGCAAGCCATCGCATTGGTCGAGAGATAGAAGACGTTGGAGTATCCGCCGGTGGCCAGAACCACCGCATCGGCCGAATGAGCTTCAATGCTGCCACTGACCATGTCGCGCGTCACGATGCCCTTGGCGTGCCCGTCGACGACCACGATGTCGAGCATCTCGTGGCGGTTGTGCATCTGCACGTGACCGAGCGCAATCTGTCGCTCCAGCGCCTGAAACGCTCCGAGGAGTAACTGCTGCCCGGTCTGCCCACGCGCGTAGAACGTCCGCGACACCTGCACACCGCCGAAGGAACGGTTGTCGAGCACGCCACCGTACTCGCGTGCGAACGGCACACCCTGCGCGACCGCCTGATCGATGATGTCGACGCTCAACTCCGCAAGACGATGCACGTTTGCTTCGCGCGCCCGGTAGTCGCCACCTTTGATCGTGTCGTAGAAGAGACGATAGATGCTGTCGCCGTCATTCTGATAGTTCTTCGCGGCATTGATGCCGCCCTGCGCGGCGATCGAATGCGCCCGCCGCGGAGAGTCGTGATACACGAAGCACTTCACGTTGTAACCAAGCTCACCCATCGTCGCCGCGGCGGAAGCCCCGGCCAGACCGGCGCCGACAACGATCACGTCGTACTTGCGCTTGTTCGAAGGGTTCACGAGTTTGTAGTGCGCTTTCGCGCTCGACCACTTCTCGCCGAGCGGTCCTGCAGGAATCTTTGCGTTCAGTTCCATCGTGGCTACCTCACCAGCCCGAGCATCACGGCCACGGGAATCGACACGTTACCGACCGTCACGATGATCGCGAATGCCGTCGCAAACGCCCGCTTCAGTCCCGTGATCCTGGGATGATCGATGCCGAGCGAATTGAACATGCTCCAGAGCCCGTGGAACAGGTGAAACCCCAGCGCGACGTTGGCCAGGATGTAAATCGCACTGACCCACCACACCTGAAAGCCGGCCACGACGTTGTGATACACGTCGCCGTGAATGTACTCAGCAGGACTCACCGGCTTTCCCCAGGTGAGATGAAGCAGGTGA
>JBKJVD010000121.1:0-7362 GCA_046590585.1 Thermoanaerobaculia bacterium
GTTCGCATTGCGCAGCGGCGAGGCCACGGGCCGCATGTAGTCGAGCCAATCCTCGATCGTCGATCCTCGCGGCAGCACCGGATTCGACCGTGCGAACTCGATCAGACGGATCACCTCGCGGTCGTTGATCCCCTCGGCATCTGCCGCGGCGAGCGCGGTGAAGCCGTCGATCAGCGTCTGCTCGATGTCGGCGATTTCGCCGAGGGAGAGGTCCTCTTCGAGCAGGTCGCGGCGGTCGACGATGGCGAACAGCATGTCGCGCACCTGGAAGAGGTAGTTGAACTGCTCGAACACGAGTTCCCAGTCACGCACCTGGCCGGGCGTGCTGTGCGTGCGCGTCTCGTGGTCGATCCAGAGTTCGTAGATCTCGCCATGCAGCAGCGAACGTTCGAATCCCTGAATGATCTTGAACTGCGGGTCGAGGTTCGCCTCAATCGGGAACGTGCGGAGCAGCGACTGGCAGAACGAGTGGATCGTCTGCGAGCGCAGAGTGTCGATCTGGGCGAGATGCGCGAGGCACGCGCGCTTCCACGCCTCGCGCTCGCCGTCAGGCACGACGATCAGCGGATTCGCCGAGTCGCTCGGCCAGTCGATGTGCGGTTCATCGAAACGCGATGCAAGATCGGTCAGCGCTTCGCGAATCCGGTCAGCGATCTCGCCCGCGGCCTTCTCGGTGAACGTGACGAGCACGATGCGATCGGGACTGAGATGCTCGTTCGCCAGCATGAGGCGCAGCACTTCCGCAACGATCCGCGTGGTCTTGCCGGTGCCGGCTCCCGCTTCGATGACGAGGTTCGTGCGCGCCGGCGTCTCCAGGTCGCGCGGTGCAGGCGCTGGGAATGCGAATGAGCTCTGGGCCGTCACTCGCTCTCTCCGCGATGCGCGAGGAGCAGGCCGCGCGCATCGGCATGCCGCGCGGTCACCCGCCTCTCCTCGGCGTCGTGCTTCGTGCGACACGAACCCCGCACCGGGCAGTATTTGCAGGAGTTGAGCTCATCGGATTCATCCGGAAACGTCGGAAACCATCCGTCGAGAATCGCCTCCACGAACATCTCCAGCGTCGTCAGGAGTTCCTCTCGGGTCTCGGCGAGTGTGAAGTCATGCTTCGAGTTGCGCGCGTAGACGAGGGGTTTGATCGCGCCGCTGACCTGCTCCGCCTTCATGTCGAAGAACTGCGCTGCGGCCATCGCGTAGAGCGGAAGCTGCAGCCGGATCCCGCGCGCGATTTTCTTTTCAATGTTCTTGTATCGCGCGGCCTTGCCCGATTTGTAGTCGATCACGCGAAGGCGACCGTCGCCGCGGTCGATCCGGTCGATCGTTCCCTCGATGCGCACGGCGACGTCGCGAGCGTTCACGACGAACGGCTCGGGATGATCGACGGAGTCGGGATCGCGATGGCGCGTGCCGAAGCGGTATTCGAACTCTCGCGGGAAAAGGTTCTGCTCCGCGAGTTCGTCGAGGTCGCGCGCGACGAAGTCACGAAGGATGCGGCGCGTGGTGGCGCGTTCGATGTCACGGATCGCGGGGTTGAACGCCGGTTGCTGCACGTCGAACTCGTCGAACGACTCGGCGATCATCGCGTCGAGTCGCCCGGCCAGCACCGGATCGAGTCGCGGCAGGTGCAGCAGGGCCGCCGTGAACTCGTCGCGCGTCAGGTTCCTGTAGAAGCGTTCGAGGATGGCGTGGTCGAGGATGCCCTTCTCGCGATGCGGAATCTGCAACTCGCGATCGGGATCGTCGATGTCGCGGACGCCGAGGATGTGCTTGAGGAAGAACTTCTGGGGACACTCGCCGAAGTCTTCGAGCTGCGTGGGGGAGAGTGACGTAGCTCGCTCGCGTACTTTCTCGCGGATCGCATCGTGCCGGAGGTAGCCGTCGAAGACGCTGCCGGTGCCGGCCCATTCCAGCAGTTGGAGCGGACGAAGACGCGGAGTGCCGGCCGGGACGCGCTCCACGCGATCGATGCCGCGCGTGCGCAGCCCGCGCACGAACTGCGAAGGGCGCAGCGCCCTGCCGAACCCGTCCGATCCTGCGTAGGTGAACTGAACCTGCGACGATGCGCTGTCGAGTATCAGCCGGAAGAGCAGCCGTTCCTCGGCCTCTCCCGTGCCGATCTCACGAACGCCGAGCAGGCGGCGATCGCTGTCAGGGAGGATCGGATCTTCGTTGCGGCGCTGCGGCAGGATCCCGTCTTCGGAACGAAGTGCCCACACGCGCTCGAAGCCGCGTCCGCGCAGCTTCATGGCGTCGCCTGTCCAGACGACAGGAAGCGCGGCGTCATCAGAGGTCTCTCGCATCGGTTGTGTCGTCAGCTGCTGGATGGCATCGACGACTGCCGCAGGATCGAGCGGTTTGCGCCAGGCCGCAGCGCGTCGGAAGAGTGCGGCGACTTCGTCGAGCGCGGCTGAGGCGCGGGCGTCGGCATCGGACTCGATGCGGAAGCGCGACGAAAGCAAAGCGAGAAAGGCCTCGTCGATGGTTGCGGTCATCACTTCCAGTTCGGCGATGAGGGCGACATAGTCGGCGACCGGAAGCGCCTTCGTTTTCACGTGACGCAGCTCGTCCGAGGTTCCGCCGGCGATCCCGGCGCGGCGTGTCGCTTCGTCGGCGCGGTCAATCGAGATTGACGTGGTGACGCGCAGTCCGTCGCGCAGCAGTTCGAACACTTCGCCGCGTGCGAACCCACGCTCGCGCAGCCGCAGCAGGCGGATTGCGGCGCGGCCGATGCGCTGCGAGGCGAGCGGGATCTCGTCGTGCGCCGAGATGATGAAGCCGTGAGTGCGCGCCGCACGCGCGAGGAGCTGCAGGTCGTACGGCTCGAACGACCGCGCCGTGATCGCCAGAGTCCTGGCGCCGGAGCCATCCTTCAGCGCCTCGCCGATCGTGGCGCAGACCGACTCGATCTCGTGCAGGCGGGTGTCGAAGCGGAGCAACTCGTCGCTCACCACCTCCGCACGGGGGGATGTTGCGGATCGGTCGGCCCCCGCAGCGAGTTTCTCCGTGAATCCGGCGGCGAAGGCGTAGTCACCCGTGGCCTCTCCTTGGATTGGAATCCAGCACGCTGCGAGATTTCCCCGCTCCCGGAGCGCTTCGATGAAATGAAGTTGCACGCCGGTCACGTCGTAGAAGCCGGCCAGGATCTGAGGTGCGAGGGCTTGGGTGGCGCGCAGGACTCGTATGGCTTCGGTGAAGAGGTCCGCCGGATCGATTGCGCGCAGCCGTGAGATCAGCAACTCGTACTGCTGCCAGGCTTGAACGACGAGTCGTGTCCGAGCAGCGTTGCGGAGTCCGCGCACACGCGACAAGCGCTTCGCGAGATCGCCGAGCGAGATGCCACTATCGCGAACGTCGCGATAGGTGCGCTCGAGCATGGAGGCGACGCCGCGGCTCTCGAAGAGAGGATCGTCGATGCCGCGAATCGCCGTGCGCATCGCCAGCCGCTGTTCGGCATCGCTCGCCACGCGAGGAAACAGGCCCCCGCCGTTGACGATGCGCCGCGCCAGCGCCTCCAGAGTCTGCAGCCTCAGCCCCGCCACACCCTCCGGCATCCGCTCCAGCACCGCCTGCGAGATCGCCGCCGACATCCCACCGGAGGCGACAATCACTTCCTCATCAAAAGGCGCCAGCGCATCCCGCCCCGCACGCCCCGTTACGAGGCGCGCCGCGATCTCCAGGGCAATGTCGGGGTAAGGGGATAGGGTCAGGAGCATCGTGGGTACTCTGGATTGTAGCTGTTGGCTGTTGGCTCTTGGCTCTTGGGAAAGACAAGGCCCCGGCCCGCGCCAGTCGAGACCCGCCCCAGCTTTTTCCAACAGCCAACAGCCACCAGCCAAGAGCCCGAAACTTGGTTTCCCCTTTGCACTGAGCGGCAAAGATGTACGCGAGCGGGTCTTTCGCGATAATCGCAGGGTATGGGAAGCAGTGGAGTTCGGAATGTCGTCATCCCGAAGTGGTTGACGTTTGCCCTTTTAGTCATCACCGCGGCGGTGATGGCAGGATGCGTGTATGGACTCTCGGGACGCGCGTATGCGACAGGGAAGCATCCGCTCGGCAAGCTGGTGGTCCGAGCCGTCGAACGGAGCGGTCCTTCGCCCTCGGGGAATGTCGTGCTCGCGGCTTCCATGCCGTTCGCCTTGCAGGCCCTGATGTTTCTACCCTGGGGATTTCTGTTCTTTGCGTTTCTCGATCGCCCCTCGATTCCGCGAGGCCGGACGTATCTGGCCACGTTCGCGGCGAGCCTGGCGCTCGCGCTTCTGTTCGTGATGTGGCAGCAATACCTGCCGACGCAGGTGATGACGCCCTTCGACGCGCTGGCGAACGGGGCCGGGGCTCTGGTGGGCGCGGCTCTTGCCCATATTCGACGTGGAGTGCAGGTTCGGTTCGAAGTCTGAAGGAGAGTTCTTGATTCTAGTTGTCGAAGATGACCCGCAGGTGGCGCGGCTGATCTCCCTGGTGCTGCAGCGCAACGGACACGAGTCCGAGGTGCTGGCGGATGGACAGGCTGCGTTCGAGCGTGCCAGAGTGATCCTCCCTGAAATGATCTTCGCGGATCTCGCGATCAAGGGCATGGGGGGAGAGGCTCTGTGCACCGCGTTGAAGGGTGACCCGGAAACAAAAGATATCCCGTTTGTGATCGTCTCGGGAGACCGGGACATCGCCGAAAAGGCAAAGGTCTGCGGTGCCGACGACTTCATGGGCAAGCCCTTCGAATTCGACGACCTGATCCGCGTGGTCACTCGTTATGCGCGAACTGATAGCTGAAACTCCGATTGAGTCTCCTGTCGACTCTGATGCCGTGGAACGCCTCGTGGCGCGCCTGGCGCAGGAGGGTTTCACCAGTGAGCAGAGCGATGCGGACTGGGAAGAGTTTGGTGAGCGCATCTTTCAGCGCGACGAGAAAATCTCGGTCGCGAGGGGCGAGACGATCTTCATCTTCACCCGCATCCCGGTCCTGAACGAGCGGATCCTCCGGCAGACGTCGGAATCGGTCGTTAACACCTACAAGGCAAAGAGCACGGGCCAGAAGGCGCTCTCGGTCCTGCAGTCGACGACGGTCTATCACTGCCTCGTCTGTACCGACGACCAGCCGTACAACGACGAACTCGCGCAGTACATCAGCCGCGTTGGTGGCGCCACGTTCATCCCGGTGATCATCGTTCCTGGAATCAACCAGGTCCTCTACCCCCACCTCGACGACAAAATTGGCAACGTCCGCCCACGCGTCGAGTATCTGCAGCACCTCCTCGGTGAACGCCGCGAACCGGTGAACATGCACAAGCAGACCATCCAGGCCTTCTGGTTCTCCCTCGCCATCGCCGTCATCATCCTCATCGTCATCGCCTTCTCATTCATCACCTAGAGGCAGCTCTTGGCTGTTGGCTCTTGGCTGTTGGGAAAGGCGGGGCGGCTTGGCTCGTGGCTCTTGGCTGTTGGCTTTTGGGAAAGACATACGGAGCTACGTGCCTCGCTTTTCCCAACAGCCATCAGCCGACAGCCAACAGCCAGACCGATAGCCAACGGCCAGCTCCTGGTTCAAACTACGCGCGATGACAAACAGCCCCCTCCGTCCGCGCGAGGTGTTCGAGGAGATCCGGAAGACCGTCGTCGGTCAGGACGAGGCGATCCGCGAGATTGCGGTGGCCCTCGTCAAGCACCTGGTCGGGCATGCTGCTCCGAACATGCTGCTGATCGGCAACTCCGGCTCGGGGAAGACGACGCTGATGCGCGCGGTCGAGCAGTTCCTGCTGGCGCGACCCGGTCTCAGTGACTATGCGAACGTGATCCGCATTAACGCCAACGTGCTCGCCGAGGAGTCGCAGGGGCAGGGACGGGCGGTGCTCGGGCGCCTCTTCGCGAACGCCAAGAAGCGGCTCGGGCCCGATGCGCCGATCGAGCAGGTGGTGCAGTCGGTCGGACACGGAATCGTCTTCATCGACGAGGTCGACAAGATCCGGGCGACGGTAGGCGGCGAACCGAGCGTGCGAGGCATCATCGCGCAGGAAGCGCTGCTCACGCTGATGGAAAACGAGAACGTCGAGTTCCGGGCCGAAGGGAAGACCTGGAGCGTCAACTCCTCAAACATCTTCTTCGTTGCTGGCGGAGCGTTCGAGGAGTTGTACGACAACGTCCTCCGCCGCGCCACGATCGGCCAGGACGTCACGCCCATGAAGCCGGTTGTTGTCGTCTCGTCAGCGGGGGAAGTGCGCGAGGAGATGCCGTTCCACCTCCGCGAGTACCTGCGCTACGACGATCTGTTCCGCTACGGGATGACGCCGCAGTTCATCTCCCGCTTCGAGGCGATCGTGGTGCTCGAAGATCTGAAGGAGACCGACCTCTCCCGCATCTTCGTCGAGCCCGATCGTTCGATTTTCCGTTCCGCCCGCGACTACTTCGCCCAGTTCGACATCGACCTGCAGATCACCCGCGGCGCCCTCACCGCCATTGCCTGGGACGCCGCCCGGCAGAAACGCCTCGGCGCCCGCGCCCTCCGCGAAACCTTCCGCCGCGTCGTCCGCTCCCTCGAATTCGACCCCCTCGCCGTGGCCGACAAGGACGGCGTGATCACGATCGATGAGGAAATGGTGAGGAAGGCGACGAAACCCTAGTGCCGAGGACTGAGACCTACATGACGACTGACAAGACACTGTTCGCAAAGCTCAAGCGCGGGCTCTTCATGACCCACACCGAGATCATCGAGAAGGTGAAGGAATCGATGGTTCCCGACCTGCCGATCGATCAGTCGGCGATCGACCGTCTCGAGGAAGGGCTCCTCGGCGCCGACGTCGGTGCAGAGCTGACCATGGCGCTCGTCGAGCGGATGGAGAAGCGCGTCCGCGACGAGAAGATCACCAAGATCGAAAGACTCAACGAAGTGCTGCGCGAAGAGACACGTGCGCTCATCCCGCAGCGCAAGGCCGAGACGATCGAGACCGGGCGAGCGAAGCCATTCGTCGTGCTCGTCGTCGGCGTGAACGGAACCGGCAAGACCACTACGATTGCCAAACTGGCCTCCCGCTGGAAGCGCGAAGGACACTCGGTGATCCTCGGGGCCGCCGACACTTTTCGCGCCGCTGCGATCGATCAACTGCAGACGTGGGCCGACCGCATCGACGTGCCGATGGTGAGGCACAACCCAGGCTCCGATCCCGGCGCGGTCGCACACGACACGATCACCGCCGCAAAAGCGCGCGGCATCGACATCGTGATGATCGACACCGCCGGCCGCCTCCACAACAAGAGTCACCTCATGGCAGAACTCTCGAAGATCCGCCGCGTCATCGAGAAAGAACTCCCCGGCGCACCACACGAAACCCTCCTCGTCCTCGACGGAACCACGGGCCAGAACGGAGTGAGCCAGGCCGC
>JBKJVD010000150.1:0-14718 GCA_046590585.1 Thermoanaerobaculia bacterium
CGCATCGTGGCCGTTGAAAAGCGTTAGAGGGCGAAACTTGACCGAGGCGTGAGGTCCGGTTTGGAGTGGGACCGATCGGCGTTCCCCGATTCGCTTTGGACTGCGGCCACTTCAGTGGCCGCTTTCGTGACGGGACGGACAGGTCGCGCTAACGTCGCACTCTACCAACCGGCAGCGGTGTGACCAATATAGCCGCTTCGTAGCACGGACCTCTCACCTTGCCACGAAAGCGGCCACTGAAGTGGCCGCAGTCCAAAGTGCTCTGCGCCATCTTTTGTTGGGTGCACCCCTGTCCAGCGCCTCATCGCTGAACCGATCGGCGTTCCTTACCCCGTCACCCACTGAAAACCGGGAAGGTCCCTTGTTTAGAGTCTCGTCACGTCGTCACTGCTCTCCCTGGCGCCGCTATCAGATCGTAAAAAAACCGGAAGCGCTGTCGAGCGCTCCCGGTTTTTGAAAGGCGGACTGGGGTTACCGGTCGTTGCGACGTTCGCTGCGCCGGTCGCGGCGTTCTTCTGCGCGAGCCTGATGCTCGGCCATGAGCTCGCCGAGTTTCGTACGCTGTTGCGGAGTGAGAACCTTGAGGGCGCTCGCGGTCGCGCCGAGGAGGTTCGACTTCATGGCGCGCTCGGCGCTGGACTGGCGATCGATGAGCGCCTGCGCGGCTGCGGTGTCGTTCGGATTGGCGAGGAGCGTCGAGGCGATCGATTCTCTTCCGTCGCGAAGCTGGTCGCGGTACGGCTCGTTCCGCTCGCGAAGGCTTTCGAAGATCGACTTGATCTGGTCGGTCTGCTGATCGGAAAGATCGAGCTTCTGCCTGAGCATGCCGAGGTGACCGAAGGCTCCGAGTCCGTGCGGGCCGCCGGCCATCATTCCCGGGCCACCCTTTCCGCGGTGCCCGCCCGCGAACACCGTACCGGCGGCGAGCATGGCCACCAGGGCGAGAACTGACAATGCGATGAGACTCTTCTTCATGGGTTTCTCCTTTTCTCTGCTACGGAGAAGAGACGGGCTTGCATACCACCGCGTTTACCGCCGGTGAGTCGGCATTGTTACGGATCGGTGGAAGAACGCAGGCCGCTGCAAGGGTCAGTGCGTCGGAAGGCAGGAAGCATCGGCATCGGCGCACTGTCCCGGTTCAAACTGAATGGTCGAGTGGACGATGTCGTGCTCCCGCGCGAGCGCTTCGCTGATTTTTGCGAGCAGAGCCTCGGTTGAGCGAAGGGGAATGTCCCCGACCAGGACGTGACACGAAAGCGCGGGACTGGAAGGACCGAGAGCCCAGATGTGAAGGTGATGGATTCCCTCCACTCCCTCGATCGATTGCAACGAAGCGATGACGGCCTCGGGCCGGATTCCGCGCGGTGTCCCTTCGAGCAGCAGGTTGACCGACTCGCGAAGGATTCCCCAGCTGCTCCAGAGGATCAGGATTGCGATGGCAATCGTGATGGCTGGATCCCACAGCGTCGAGCCCGTGGTCCGGATGAGAAACGCAGCGATGAGGATGCCGACCGAGGAGAGAGCGTCGCCCATCATGTGAATCACCGCGCTGCGGATGTTGAGATCGTGCTTCTGCTCGCGCCGCAGGCCGAAGGTGATCGCGGTATTGAGGAGGACTGCGATTGCCGCGATGACGATCATCGCTCCGGTATCGACCTGCTGGGGAGCGTGAAACCTGCGGGCGGCCTCCACGAACAGAAAGACCGTCATCGCCACGAGGGTTCCCGCGTTGAGGAACGCGGCCAGAATGCCGGCGCGGTGATAGCCGTACGACTTTTCGGACGTTGCCGGCCGCCGCGCGATACGGACCGCTGCGAGGGCGATCAGCAGCGCGAGCGTGTCGGCGAAGTTGTGGAATGCATCACCGACGAGAGCCAGTGAACTCGAGCGGTAGCCGGCCCAGAGTTCGATGACGACGAACGTCGCCATGAAGATCGCAGCCAGCGTGAGCTTCCGCGAGACGGCATCGGGTTCCGAATGAGAGTGCATGCGTTTTGCTGCGGTTCCTCGGAGTTCCTCGGGTTCCTCGGCACTGGGTGAGGTTGACGCGGGTTGTCTTACTCCGTGGTCGCAGTTTTGCGTTGCTCGAGTGCGAGGTAACCGATGTCGCTGCGGAAACGGGCGCCTTCGAAGCGGACCTTGGGAGCGGCTTCGTAAGCCTTCGCCAGCGCTTCGGAAAGCGACGCGGCGCGTGCGCAGACGTCTACGGCGCGGCCGGCAGTGTTGATGAGCTTTCCTTCCTTGCGGATCAGGCCCGCATGAAAGACCACGACCGAATCGTCTTCGGTCACGTCGATGGTCACTTCCTGGCCTTTTGGAAAGTCGTCGGGATAGCCGTCGACTGCCACGACGACGCAGGCTGCAGCTTCTTTCCGCCAGGTGAGTTTTGTGTCGCCGAGGTTGCCGCGCGCGGCCCGAACGAGAAGATCGGCGAGATCGTCCTCGAGCCTCAACATCTGCACTTGCGTTTCCGGATCGCCGAAACGGCAGTTGAATTCGAGGACCTTCGGTCCATCCGCGGTCAGCATCAATCCGGCGTAGAGCACGCCGGTGTACGGGCGTCCTTCCGCAGCCATGCCCTGAATCGTCGGAAGCATGACGGTCTTCATGATCTCGGCGGCGGTCTCTCCGCTGAGCACGACGGCGGGGGAGTGCGCGCCCATTCCGCCGGTATTCGGACCCAGGTCGCCATCCAGGGCTTTCTTGTAATCCTTGGCCGGGGCGAGCGGGACGGAACGCTTCCCGTCGGTGATGACCATGAAGGACACTTCTTCGCCCGTCAGGAACTCTTCGACCAGGATGCGCGTTGCGGCGGTGCCGAACCGCTTTTCCTCGAACACGAGGTGAAGGTACTCGTCCGCCTCCACCATGGACTGGGCGATGACGACGCCTTTTCCTGCCGCGAGACCATCGACCTTCAGCACCGCGGGAAACTTGAATCGCTTCAGGGCGTCTCGCGCTTCAGCAACCGAATTGCACGAAACCGCATCGGCAGTCGGGATGTTGTACTTGCGCATGAACTCTTTGGAGAAGACCTTGGAGCCTTCGAGTTCAGCGGCGAGCCGCGTGGGGCCGAAGATGGTGAGTCCGCGCTTCTGGAACTCGTCGACGATGCCCAGGGTCAGGGGGAGCTCGGGTCCGACGATCGTGAGGTCGATCTTGAGCTTTTCGGCGAAATCGGCCAGTTCGATGATGTCGGCGACGCCAATGGCCGGAACGCAGTCGGCGACCGCCGAGATGCCGGCGTTTCCCGGCGCTGCGAAGATCTCTTTCACCTGCGACGACTGCCTCAGCTTCCAGCAGATCGCGTGCTCACGACCGCCCTGTCCCACAACAAGAACTCGCATGTACCGGCAATTTTAGGGATGTCGGCGGAATTATCCAAATCGTAACGACCTGATCCCCGTATCCGTCTACGGAGTACTCCCCGGGATCTAGACGTTCTGATCACCCGGGCCGTACAAAGCTCTACGATGGCCGCGGAACTCCGCCTGATGGTGACGACACACCCCTCCACTGAACCCGATGACCGTGAACTGGTCAGGACGATCCGGGCAGGGGACAGCGATGCGTTCGAGACGCTCGTGCGTCGGAAGACCTCGAAGGTCTACGCGCTCTGCTACAGGGTCATCAATAATCCGGAAGACGCCAAGGACATCGCGCAGCTCGTCTTCATCAAGCTCTGGGAGAACCTGGAGAAGTACGACGAGCAGTTCGCGTTCGATACGTGGCTCTACCGGATGGTGACGAACGTCGCCATCGACTTCATGCGCAACCGGCAATCACGAGACAACGCGGTGAATTCGAACCTGCGCCTCGTGAAGACTTTCTCCGACCCGGAGCAGGCAACCCTGGTGCTGCGGAAAGAAGTGGAAGCGGTCTTTAACGATGTTTCGTCGGTGCTGACACCGAAGCAGAAGACCGTGTTCGTCATGCGGGAGATGCAGGACCTTCCGTCTCCCGAGATCGCAAAGATCCTCGGTTGCCGTGAATCGACTGTGCGTAACCACCTTTTCAACGCGCGCAAGCTGATGCAGCACGAGTTGAAGCAACGCTATCCGGAGTACGCAAAGCTGTGGAAGGACCGCTCATGACGTGTCAGGAGTTTCGTGCCTCATTCGCGCCACAGACGGACGATGCCGCCGAGCTCGCGCACATCCGTTCGTGTGACGCCTGTCTCGATTACGCGGCGGGAATCGATGCCGACGTGATGTTCCGTGCGATCGGTGGCGAAGAGATCGTCCCGCCCGGCGGGGTGGATGCTTTCGCCAGCGACGTGATGCGCGAAATCCGCCTGCGCTCGACCGAGACCAGGACCCAGTCGGCCGACCATCACTGGAGCCGGCGCCTCGCCCTGGCGGCCATCCTGAGTCTGGCCGTGAGCGGAGGCTCGCTGTTTCTGGCCAGGGAAAGCGGTCCGGCATTGCCACTTCCGATTGCCCGCGCATCTCTACAGATTGTCCCTGAAACGGGCGGGTCGTCCCGGCCCGTCGTGGAATCGTATGAATCCCGGAACGCCACGATCGTGGAAGTTCCAACAGAAGGAGCGGGTGACGTGAAGGTCGTGATGATCTTTGACGAGAGCCTGCCGAAGGATCTATGAAGCTCTCCCGCCTGCCTTTGATGATGTTGTTGCTGCTCTCGCTGGGAAGCGTGCGGATGCTCGCGGATCCCGCGCCTGATGCCGCGAAGAGTCTCACCGTCCGCACGTACTCCTTCAAGTACAAGGAAGCGGCGAAGGCAGCGGCGATCATCAAGCCGCTGATGAGCAGCGAGGGTTCGATTGCGATCCAGCCCGCGTCGAACTCGATCGCCGTGACCGACAAGCCTGAAACACTGAAGGGGATTTCGGCCGCAATCGCCCGGTTCGATGTGGCGCCACAGGCGTTCCGCCTCGACGTCAAGGTCGTTGCTGCAGGTCGCGTCGAGGGCACACCCGCGATCCCGGCCGAACTGAAGGACGTCGCCGCGAAGCTGGCCATTCTCAGGTTCAACGCATTCGAGAACCTGGGCCAGGCCAATGTCGACGGCCGCGAAGGCGAGAACGGTGCGTTCGATCTCAAGACTGGATACCGGGCCGACTTTCAGTTTGGTGACTACGATGCGGCATCCGATACGCTGCGGATCGCCGACTTCCGCCTGCTGCGCGTCGTCAAGGATCAGGCGACTCCGCTGATGAAGACCACCCTCAATCTCAAACCGGGGCAGACCGTCATCCTCACGGCGACGCGGCTTCCCCAGAGCCAGCGCGCAGTCATGCTGGTCCTGACCGCCCATCGCCCGTAGTTGTCCGGAAACCCGCAGCAACGCGGCTCGTACCCGCGTCGAAGACTCCCTCCTACACACGGCAACGGCCGGCGCGCGTGGCGCCGGCCGTTGTCGTTTTCCGGCAGGCTCCCGCCTCGCCTACAATGATCGGGCCGCTGAA
The DNA here is from genome assembly GCA_046590585.1 of Thermoanaerobaculia bacterium. GTDB lineage: Bacteria > Acidobacteriota > Thermoanaerobaculia > Gp7-AA8 > Gp7-AA8 > JBKJVD01. Next base: position 5,429 of record JBKJVD010000150.1, read on the forward strand.
AGCCCGGCCCTCATTCGAATGCTGAACGACCGCAGAATCGCACCGCGCACGGAACTCCGCGCCCCACTGGGCCTGCGCATTTCTACATTCGATGGTCGTCTGCGCGAAGTCAGCACCAGCGGAGCCAGGATCGAGCATCGGGAACGTCTCGTCGTCGGTGCCCGCGTCGTGGTGGAACTGGTCTGGGATGGCGAAGTGGTGAAGTTGTCCGGAGTGGTAGTGCGCTCCGAGATCGTCCGCCGCGACGGCGCAGACCTGGTCCATCACTCTGGCGTCCAGTTCAATGATCTCGACCCGTCCGGGGTAGCGGTACTGGAAGCGATCATCTTCAACGCCGAGAGGGTGGAAGGCGGGCCGATCCTGAAGCAAGCCGCCCCCGCTTCAGAGATGCCGGTGAGTGTGCCGGCACCCGTCGCAAAGGCGTTCCCTTCGAAGGCCGCGGCAAGGCCCGGATCGGGATCGCCATTCATGTCTCTGGATGATGACGATGAAGAGCAGCCGTACGTCATCCTGAGACTGACTGCGGGCCGCTGGTCGAAGGAGTACTCCAGCTCTCCCGCGCAGCCGGACGAAGGCCTGACGGTCGTGCGGGATCAGATCTCGGAGATCGACGCCCTGCAGCGGACTTACGAAACCGCCGACCCGATGACGCGCGAGATGATGCGACGCGCCATGGGCGCGCAACTCGGTAGCTGACGCCAGCCCGCTAGCTCGCCGCCGCCCTGCGCTTCTCGAGATGTTCCTGCACCTCCGCGTGCGAACGTGTGTTGAAGATCTGCTTCGCGGTCAACCCCGCCTTGCGGGCTACCCAGGTGCCGGTGATCACATTCGCCATCTCGTTGATGGAATGAGCGTCCGGGTGAATTCCGAACAGCACGCCGCGCTCGACCGCCTCGCCGATGTGACGCCAGTCGACGTCGAGGCGCCTCGGGCTGCCGTTGATCTCGATGATCACGCCCCGTGCCGCCGCCCGGTCGAAGATCCTCGCGTAGTCGACCTTGTATCCATCTCGCGACAGCAGCAGCCGCCCGGTCATGTGTCCCAGGAACGTCACGTGCGGGTCGTCCAGTGCCGTGAGGATCCGCTCGGTCATCTGCTCCTCGGGCATGTTGAAGTTCGAGTGAATCGAGGCCACCACGAAGTTGAACTGCGAGAGGACATTCGCGCCGTAGTCGATCGATCCGTCCTGAAGAATGTCGGCCTCGGTGCCGCGAAAGACCTTCAGCGGCCGCACTTCGTCGCGATGACTGTCCATCTCGGCCCATTGCTCTTTGAGTTGGGTCTCCGTCAGCCCGCCCGCGTAGTAGGCAGTCTTCGAATGGTCCGAAATCCCGACGTAGTCGAACCCGCGGTCTCTTGCCGCTGTCAGCATTTCGAGCATGGTGTTGCGACCGTCGGACCAGGTGGTGTGGACATGAAACGTGCCCCGCAGGTCGGAAGGCTGGACGAGCTTCGCCCTCGTTTTTCGTCGCAGGTCATCGCCATCTTCGCGCCGCTCCGGATCGAGGAATGCGATGCCGCATTTCTCGAACAGTTCGTGCTCGGTGCGAGCTGTAATTCCGCGTCCATTGCGGACGAGCTGACCGTCGCGAAACCCCATCTGCACCGCCTCCAGTTTCGCGGCGAAGGCGGAGACGAATTCTTCGCTGCCGGACGACAGCAGGACGCAGGCTCCGAAATCTTTCGGTTCAGCGAGATGAAACCGCACCGGCATCTCGCCCCGGGCGACGCCCTGAAGCAGCCTGGCGTCGATCACCTCGAGGTCGCTGACGATGGCAGCCAGCGCCGCCACGACGGTCTCGGGGTCTTCCGTCGCGATCGCGACATCGACATTGCGAATGACTTCCAGGCGCCTGCGCACGCTCCCCGTCACCTCGGCATCCTGAATCGCTTCGATGGCGCCGAGTTGCTCGAGGACGTAAGCGGCGACTTCGAGTCCTGCGGTGAGCAGGAACTGCGATTCGCGTTTGCGCGCCCAGGCGATCCCTTCGAGGATCTGAGCCTGTGTCTTCGCGCCGAAGCCCTTCAACTTCGCAAGCTTTCCGCTGCGTGCCGCGGACTCGAGATCGTCGACGCTCCCGATTCCGAGTTCGGCGTGAAGCATTCCGATCTTCTTGAGTCCAAGCTTCGGGACGCGCAGCAGTTCGAAGATTCCGGGAGGAAATTGCGCGCGCAGTTCCCCGAGCATGCGTGTCGATCCTGTGGTCACGATTTCCTCGATGATCGGTGCGATGCCCTTGCCGATTCCGGGAGTCTCGAGGAGTTCTCCTGCGGCCACGATTTCAGCGAGGTCGCGATCGAGTTTTTCCACACTGCGTGCAGCGCGCTCGTACGCGCGGGTCTTGAACGGATTCGACTCGCTCAGTTCGAGATAACGGGCGATCTCGTCGAGTTGGCGGGCTACGTTGAGTTTGTCCATCGGCCTCACATTATGATGCGCGCATGCAAGCTGTTGACCGATTGATCGTCGCTGCCGACCTTTCGTCGCGCGACGAGATCCTTCGCCTGGCGGACGAACTGCACGGCGTCGCCGGCATCATCAAGATCGGCCTGCAGGCGTTCGTTGCGAATGGTCCGGCCCTGGTGCGCGAGGTAGTCGCACGCGGCGAACGAGTCTTTCTCGATCTCAAGATTCACGACATCCCCAACACCGCGAAGCATGCCGTGCGAGAGGCGGCTTCGCTCGGCGCAACGATGCTCACGGTTCACACGACGGGAGGGGAAGCGATGCTCAGCGCGTCTGCCGATCCCTCCCTGCTCGTGCTGGGGGTCACCATCCTGACCAGCATGGATGAGAGCGAGTTGTCGGGCGTCGGGATCGCGGGGACTCCTCTCGAAGCGGCGGTCCGCCTGGCCACGATCGCGCGCCGCTCAGGACTGCGGGGCGTGGTCGCGTCGCCGCTCGAGATCGGCGCGATCCGCAATGCGTGTGGCGACGGGTTTCTCATCATCACGCCGGGAATCCGGCCAGCGGGCGCCGAGGCGGGAGATCAGAAGCGGACGATGACGCCGCGCGATGCGCTCGCGGCAGGCGCGGATTACATCGTGGTTGGCCGGCCGATCACCGGCGCGCCAGATCGCCGCGCGGCTGCGCTGAAAATCATCGACGAAATGGCCTGACGCGGAGCGCACCAAAAGAAAAAAGGCGGGCCGGAGCCCGCCTTTTGTTTTGCGTGGAGGGTGTGGATCAACCACTCGTGCGGCGGCGTGACGTGCAGTTCCGGCCCGGGCCGGAGAAGAAGACGCGCTGGCTGGCGAACTGGCGACGATTGCCGAACGCATCGGTTCCCACCGCCCGCAGCAGGTAATCGCCGCGTGCCATCGTATCGAGGTTCACATTCACGCGCCACGTCAGGACCGGAGTCTTGGAGGGGACATCGTTCCGTACGGAGCTGTTGATGTTCGCTGCACCGAGGGCGCCGTTGTCGAGGAAGAGTTCAACGTTCACGATCTTCTGGTCGCCGGTCACCCAGCCATGGATGTCGGTGCCGCCGCAGGTGAGGGAGCTGGCGTTGTCGAACTCGATGCGTCCGGTCACTGTGCCACACGAACCCCAGGTCTGCAGGCCGCTGATTTCGCCAACGGTGTAGATGTTGCCACCCACCGCCACAGGATTGTATTTGATCTCATCCGGGGTCACATAAGTGACGTTCTCATATCCGCGCTGATCGGATCCTTCCCACATCGGAACGGTGAAATCGAACACGTCGAAGGCAATGGTGCGGGCGGACTTGAGAGTCTGCGGATCCTTCTCATCGACGAGCGTGATGAGGCGGCCGTTCTGGTCGTCAAACCAGGCCTGGGGATGAAACATGATCGGGTTGGCGCGGTCGATGGTGAGGAAGGGAAGCGTGTAAATCGAGACTGCGGCAATGTTGCCGCCGCTGGTCAACGAATGCACGAAGATCGACCCTTCGTTGCCGACGCCGAAAAGATTCGCGCCGTTGCTCACGAGGAAGGTGCCCGGGTTGCCGATCAGGTTCACCAGCGATACCGCAGCGGGGTTGCTGACGTTGAAGACGAACGTTCCGCCTTCTGCGACAGCTACCAGATAGTTGTAGTTGAACGCGATGTCGTTGAAGCCGAGGAAGAGTCCCGAACCGAGGGTCGGGATCGAGCCGGTTTTCACCGGCGCGGCCATGTTCGCGATGCTGATCAGGTCGATCGCGTTGTGGCAATAGGTCGTGCCGGTCGGATAGCAGGGGTAGTCAGTCGAGGGGTAAACGCCCGCGAGCAGGCTGCCGTTCACTGCCAGGCGGCGATAGTGAAGGCCGGGCGTGCGCGAGATGAGCGAGGGGGCCGTTCCGCCTGCTCCTACACCACGGAGGTCATAAATCTCCAGACCTGCGTCGCTGCTCACATAGAGGAAGCCGCTGGCGAAAGCCACGCCGCCATCCCGCTCACGTGCAGCAAGGGAACCGATGAAGTCTTCACGGGCGACCTGCATGTCGCCGAGGTCGGTCGTGAGGTACGTGGACAGAACCTGTCCGCGCAGGACGAAGACCCGCGAACCGAAGCGGAAGACGCCGTGGGGGGAAAGATCGAAGTCTGTGTCCGCCGAATTCGCACCGACGAGCGACAGGGGACAGTCAGCCCGGAAATGATCCGCGCTCATTGGAAGCGCAGAGAGAACTCCTACGACAACGACCAGGGCGATCCGTGAAAAAACGCGCATGACACAAGCCTCCCAAAAACACACCCGAAAACGCACGCCGCGCTGCAAGCGATGCGTCCCACGAATTCACGATGTCTACGTGCGCGGAGCGAACGTGAACGCCGCATAAAAGAGCTGGTCCTAGATGGTTCGGCGTCTACTATCGCCCAACCCGGCTCCATTTTGCAACCTCCCGGCGACGGAGCGCCGTACCCCTCGTGTATCATGACCGGACCGGGCGGAGAAGCCGGGATCGGAGAGAGGACGTTCAGTCGATCTCCCCGGGTCAGGTTCAACGTTATGCTCGACGGCCACGTGCTGGTACTGAATCGGGTGTTCCAGGCCGTGCAGATCACATCGGCGCGGCGTGCGATGACGCTTCTCTACAAGGGGCAGGTTCGCGCCGTCGACTCCGAGTACCGAACGTACGATTTCGACAACTGGGTCGACATCCCCGTACAACCGAGCGATCACTACGTCACCACTCCCAGCCGGAACATCCTGATCCCGCACGTCGTGCAGCTTCTCGTTTTCGATCGGATGCCCCGCCAGGAAGTGAAGTTCTCCCGCGGGAACATTTATCTGCGCGACAACAACCGCTGCCAGTACTGCGGCCGGAAGTTCCCCTCGTCCGAGTTGTCGCTCGATCACGTGCTTCCCATCTCACGCGGCGGCAAGTCGACGTGGGAAAACGTCGTCTGCGCCTGCCTTCCCTGCAACGTCCGGAAGGGAAACAAACTCCTCGGCGAGAGCGACATCCGCCTCATCCGCCACCCGGTGCGTCCGAGATGGCATCCGCTCCACCGGCTGCAGGGACGCATCTATCCAGACGTGTGGAAGAACTTCCTCGATGAAGCGTATTGGAGTGTCGAACTCCACGAGTGAAGGGCTGTTGGCTTTTGGCTCTTGGGGTCGCGGAACCTCATGGTTGTGTCTCGTACGCTCTCGCGCAACAGCCATCCCCTAACAGCCAAGAGCCAACAGCCCACAGCCTGTCCCGCGCTGGACCGGATCTTGCTTTCCAACCTCAACCGTACACCGGTTTCTCCCGAAGAGACCGGTATGCGAATGGGGGCGTGGTTCTATGACTCTGGTCAATTCAGTATGTGCGGAGATCAACATTTATCAGGGTGTCGCTGAGAAGACGGGCGTCTTCGTCGAGCGGCGAGCCATTCGCGGCAAGAAAGGCCTCTGCAAGAGCATGCGTGACCTGGCCATCAAGACCCGCGTGCTCGGAGACGGGGTCTACTACATTCCCATCGACCTCTGGCCGCAGCAGACCGACCCCATCGTCGTGCATAAGCATGACTGGACCGTGATCGGATCGATTCCCCGCACCACTCGCACTCCGAAGACCAAAGAAGCAGCGGAGTAGAACGCTCGGGGTAGCGCCACGCCGCACCCGTGGTATGAGCCATGCACCCGGGCACGCCAGTAAATTTCAGGAGTTTGACGATGAAATCATTCTTGTCCGCGCTTCTCGTTCTCTCGCTCGCTGTTCCGGTTCTGGCGCAGGAAGAGGAGGCAGCTGGGGGCGCAGCAAAAGGCAGTGCAGTTGATTTGACCGGCAAGGGCTACACGGCCGCCTACGTCATTGATCAGGAATCGAAGCAGGTGCTGTTCGCCGAGAACGAGCACACACCTCTGCCGACGGCATCGATGGCGAAGATGATGACGCTGCTCCTCACGCTCGAGGAAGTCCGCGCCGGCAACCTCAAGTGGGATACGCCGGTAACGGTTTCGGCCAAGGCGAGCAAGATGGGCGGTTCGCAGATTTACTTGCGCGCCGCAAGTGTCTGGCCGGTCAAGAACCTGGTGATCGCCACGATGGTGCAGTCCGCCAACGACGCCGCACAGGCCCTGGGCGAAAAGATCGGAGGTTCCAGCGAAGGGTTCGCGGATCTGATGAACCAGAAAGCCCAGGAACTGGGTCTCACCCACACGAAATTCTTCGACCCGCATGGTCTTCCCGCCACGGACTCTTCGCACAATAACGTGATGTGTGCGCACGACCTGGCGATCCTTGGATCCGAACTGATCAAGCATCCGTTCATGCGCGACCTGGCGAAGATTTCCGAGATGCCTTTCCGCAACGGCACGCTCGAGAAAATCTACAACCCGAATCACCTGATCAACCCGCGCAAGGCCGACTACATGGGAGATGCAACCGGCCTGAAGACCGGATACTCGGGGCCCGCCGGATACTGCATCACCGCCTCCGCGTCCCGGAACGGCATCAACCTCATCGCAGTGGTGATGGGAGCAAAGCCGTCGAAAGGTCCCCTCAGTTCGTTTGGAATCGCTTCGAGGCTCATGAACGAGGCGTTCTCGAAATATCGCATGGTGACGCCGCTCAAGAAAGGCGCAGCCGTCGGTGATGCCACCGTCGGGAAAGGTGCCATAAAGACCGTCCAGGCAATCGCCTCGGCCGACGCCAGCGCGCTCGTCAAGCGCGGCGACGAGAAGAGCGTGCGCGTGTCGTTCAACCAGACGCCTCTCACCGCACCAGTCAAGAAAGGCCAGCCGGTCGGAACGATCGTCGTGCAGCAGGGCGACAAGACGATCGCGAAGATTCCCGCCGTTGCCGCGGCCGACGTTGCGCCGCAGGCCTGGTGGAAGTCGTTCCTGCCGTTCTAGCCGGCACGGCCGCCCTCGCGCGGTCCTGAAAATTCTGCCTATGATGTTTCGGGCGAGCTGACGCGATCGGCTCGCCCGTAGTGTTTTTCAGGCCGTGCGGAACACCACGCGTCGCTCTTCAACATCGAATCCGGCGCGCATCTTCTGCAGAGCTTCGACGTACGCTTCGTGTTCCTGTTCCAGGATGCGCGCGGACAATGTTTCGGCCGTATCGTCCGGGAGCACGGAAACCGCCCGTTGCACCAGGATCGGTCCAGCGTCGAGATGTTCGTCGACGAGATGAACGGTGCAGCCCGAAATCTTCACTCCGTGCGCGACCGCCTGCGCCTGGGCGTCGACGCCCGGGAACGATGGCAGCAGTGAGGGGTGAATGTTGATGATCCGGTTCCGCCATGCAGCGACGAAGTTCGCGCTGAGCAGGCGCATGTACCCGGCCAGGACGACGTAATCGACGTTCGCGCCAGCGAGGAGGCGCAGCACTTCCTCCTCGTGCGCGGCGCGGGACGGATGTTGCTTGTGATCGAGCGTCGTAGCGGGATGACCGAGTTCGCGGGCTCGCGCGATTCCACGGGCATCCGGTCGATTCGAGATGACGATCGCGATCGTCGCGTCGAGCCGTCCCGTGGCGATTGCTTCATGGATCGCTTCGAAGTTCGACCCGCGTCCGGAGAGAAGGATGGCGATGCGCATGCTTCGCTCCCGATCAGCCTCGCCGGCTCGTGGCGGTCACTCGATCCATGACGCATATCCGGATGGCGGCACGTCGTACACCACCTTGCCGGTTCCCTTCCGCACGTTGCCCACGAAATAGAACTTCTGGCCGATCGTCGTGAGATGCCGCGTGACCTCGGCGACGTCCTCGCTGCCGATCATCATGACCATGCCGAGTCCCATGTTGAAGACACGCAGCATCTCCTCGCGCTCCACGTTGCCGTGTTCGTACATGTACTTGAACACCGGCAGCACGGGCCAGGATCCGAGTTTGATGTGAGCATCGAGCGTTTCGGGAAGGACCCGCGGCACGTTATCGGTCAGCCCTCCGCCGGTGATGTGAGCCATGGCGTGAATCAGGCGTTTCTCGATGAGGGGCAGCAGTTCCGCGCGGTAGGAGATGTGAGGTGCGAGCAGCACTTCGCCGAGCTTTCCACCGGCTTCAGGAACGATGGTCTGGTAATCGTGACCGAGTTTGTCGAACAGGATGCGCCGCGCCAGCGAGTAGCCATTCGTATGCAGCCCGACGGACGGAAGCGCGATCAGCACGTCGCCTTCTCTTACCCTTTTGCCGTCGATGACGTTCTTCTCGTCGACCACGCCGACGATGAAGCCGGCCACGTCGTAGTCGTCGTCACCGTAGAAGCCGGGCATCTCCGCGGTTTCGCCACCGATCAGGGCCGTGCCGTTTTCCTTGCACGCCCGCGCCATGCCGCGGATGACGTCGGTCATGACCGGGGGCCGCAACTTGCCTGTCGCGTAATAGTCGAGAAAAAAGAGCGGCCTCGCACCCTGCACCAGAATGTCATTGATGCAATGGCAGACCAGGTCGTAGCCGACCGTGTCGTGCACCTTCATCGCCTGCGCGACCCGCAGTTTCGTTCCGACCCCGTCGGTCGACGAAACCAGCACCGGCGTCTCAATCCCTTCGAACGTTCCGCGGAACAACCCGCCGAACGATCCGATGTCGGAAAGCACTCCCGGAGTGAAGGTATCCCGCGCGATCTTGCGAACCGCGCGCAGCGCCTCATCCTGAGCGTCGATGTCGACGCCCGACTCGCGATAACTGGTCTTCTCGGTCACGGCGCGGGAGTGTATCTGAGTTCTGAATGCTGAATGCTGAATGCTGAATGTTGAATGCTGAATTAGTACTGAGTCTGAAGAGTCCGTGAGGAAAAGCCTTGACTCGTGAATCGAGCGAAATCAAACCTCTTCAGCATTCAGCATTCAGCATTCAGCATTCAGCATTCAGCATTCAGCATTCAGCATTCAGCATTCAGCATTCAGC
>JBKJVD010000228.1:0-14004 GCA_046590585.1 Thermoanaerobaculia bacterium
ACGTTCAACGAGGAGTACTACGGCTACAACACGTTCAGCGACCTGCTCGAGGATGCACAGACCAACGACATCATCAAGATCAAGCGGGACGTGAAGTCAGGCTCCTACGTGATCACCGGCTTCGCTCAGCCCGCCGCGTAACCGGCGGCAGGTCAGCGCGGCTCCGTCAGACAACGCCAGAATCGTTCTGCGGCGTGAGACTCCTTTCCACCTTTGCCCGCGCCGTTTGCGTAGAATGCGCCGGTGCCGAGACTCCAGAACCGTGAGCACTACCCCGTCCTCGTCATCGGTACCGGAATCGCCGGCCTGACCACTGCGATCGGACTGGCCGATGCCGGCATCCGGGTCCTCCTCGTCACGAAAGCGGCCGATCCCGCCGACTGCAACACGGCGTGGGCGCAGGGCGGGATCATCTACCACGGCGAGGACGACTCCCCTGCCAAGTTGATCCAGGATGTGTTGCGCGCCGGCGCCGGGATCTCGAATGAAGAAGCGGTCCGCTTCCTTGCCGTGGAGGGACCGCGTGTCGTGAAGGAGTTGCTCCTGGATGACGTGCACGTTCCCTTCACGAAGAATGATGAAGGGGAACTCGACCTGACCCAGGAAGGGGCGCATTCGGTCTCACGCATCATCCACGCAGGCGACGCCACTGGTCGGGCCATCGAAGTCTCGCTGCTCAATCGCGCAAAATCCGAGGCCAACATCACGCTCGTCACCGAGATGACCGCGATCGATCTGCTGACCACTCATCACCATCCGACCGACATCCAGATCCGGTACCGCCTCAGCAACGAGTGCGTCGGCGCCTACCTGCTCGACAACCGGACCAAGGAAGTCGTCACCATCTTCGCCGACTACACCGTGCTTGCAACGGGTGGAGTGGGCCAGGTGTTTCTCCATTCGACAAACACGCGAAACTCGATCGGCGATGGCGTGGTGATGGCCAAGCGTGCCGGAGCGCGAATCATCAATGCCGAGTACGTGCAGTTTCACCCGACCGCGCTCGCGGACAAGAAAGCCAACCACTTCCTGATCTCCGAGGCGCTTCGTGGAGAGGGTGCGCGGCTTCGCAATCGCAAGGGTGAATACTTCATGGAGAAGTATTCACCCGACCTCAGGGATCTGGCGCCTCGTGATGTGGTGGCCCGGGCGATCGTCGAAGAGATGACTCGCAGCAAGGATGAATTCGTCTACCTCGATCTGGCCGGCTTCTACAACGGCCACCAGCCGATCCATGAGCGCTTTCCAAACATTTCCAAAGCATGCGCCGACATCGGCGTCGACATCGGGCAGGATCCGATTCCTGTAGTCCCGGCCGCGCACTACTTCTGTGGCGGCGTCCTCGTGAACACCTCCGGCGAGACCACCCTTTCCCGCCTTTTCGCCGTGGGCGAAACCTCTTGTTCAGGTCTGCACGGCGCGAACCGCCTTGCCTCGACCTCGCTCCTCGAAGGACTGACGTGGGGCTACTACGCGGGGCGTTCGATCACCCGTCGCTACTTTGCGCCCGGCAGCGAGGCCGGAACGATCGCGGGCGGCGAGGCCGCTGCCATCCAGCGCGCAGCCTCATCGCGACAGTCTGGCACCGGCGAAGTTCCGGCCAACGTCCTGACGACGATTCCCGACTGGCAACCTGCAGGAAACGAGAACCTCGAGGATCCAGCATTGATCCTTCAGGACTGGACCACGATTCAGCACACGATGTGGAACTACGTCGGGATCGTTCGAACCTACGAACGCCTCAAGCGTGCCGTCGCCGACATGCGCGGACTGGGACACCGGCTGACGAAGTTCTACCACGAGTCGACGATCAGCAAGCCGCTGGTCGAACTGTTCCATGGACAGCAGATGGCCGAGATCATCGCCGAATCCGCGCTCCGCAATCCGCAGTCGCGAGGAGCGCACTTTCGAAGAGATTGAGCTAACTCCTCGCTCACGCCTGACCCCTGACCGCTGCTCCTAGAACAGTTCGTTCTGATTGCGCCGCCCATTAATCGGATACCCCAGATGCTCGTACGCCAGCCGGCTGGCCACGCGCCCGCGCGGAGTCCGCTGCAGGAAACCGATCTGGAGCAGGTACGGCTCGCAGAGATCCTCGATGGTGCCGCGGTCCTCAGCGATCGACGAAGCGATCGCGTTCACTCCCGCCGGACCGCCGCCGAACCGTTCGATGACCGCCACGAGCAGTTTGCGATCGATCTCGTCGAGGCCGTACTCGTCCACTTCCAGCATCTGCAGCGCCTCGCGCGCAATCGGCGTGTCGACCAACCCTTCGTGGCGTACCTCAGCGAAGTCGCGCACACGCCGGAGCAAGCGGTTCGCGATGCGCGGCGTACCACGCGACCGACGCGCAATCTCATGCGACCCATCGGAGGTGATCGGGATGTTGAGGATCTCTGACGACCGCTGCACGATCACCTGCAGGGACTCGACGTCGTAGAAGTCGAGACGATGCACGATCCCGAAACGAGCGCGTAATGGCGCGGTGAGCAGCCCCGCGCGCGTCGTCGCCCCGACCAGCGTGAAGTGCGGCAACTCGAACTTCATCGTGCGGGCCGCAGGCCCCTGTCCGATCACGATATCGACGTAGAAATCCTCCATGGCCGAGTAGAGGATTTCTTCCACCGGTGCGGAGAGCCGGTGGATCTCGTCGATGAACAGCATCTCTCCCGCCTGAAGGTTCGTGACGATCGCTACCAGGTCTCCCGGTCGCTCCAGAGCCGGCCCCGAGGTGGTCCGGACCGTGGCGCCCATCTCATTGGCGAGAATGTTCGCAAGCGTCGTCTTGCCGAGTCCAGGAGGGCCGAACAACAGGACGTGATCGAGAGTCTCGCCGCGTTTCCGCGCTGCCTGAAGCGAGATGTCGAGATTGGCTTTGACCTTGTGCTGACCGATGTATTCGCGAAGCAGTTTCGGCCGGAGGGAAAGTTCGCTCGGCAGGTCATCGTCGAGAGGATCAGAGGAGAGGACGCGGGTTTCCACTGCCGGAAGTCTAACCGCATTGCCGCCGAACGCACGAGTTGAGCGCGCGCCCGCCGTGCTTCACATGGCACTGCCCAGCAGGCGAGTGGTCGAGTACGCTCCAACAACAAGTTATGCGGCTGTTGGCTACGTCACTGATTCGGTCTCGCGGCTGGTGTGCCACAAGGCGAATACTTCCACAATGTTGCCCTCGCTTTCCACGCGATAGTAGAGGTGATACCGAACTCGGCCCAGGAGTATGCGACGCAGACCTGTGATCGTTGGATGCGTCACGGATTCGCCAGCGTTTGGTAGTTCTCGAAGGAGACCGTACGCTGACTCGAGTTCCTCGTTGAAGGCGTTCGGAGCCTTGGGCCTGTTCTGATTCCACCACTGCGAAGCCGAACGAATCTGTCTTCCCGCCCTGGGCGAGACCTTGATTGCACGGCTCAAGAGGGATGTTGACTACGGAGCTCGGCCAGCAGTTTGTCCCCGTCTTCGAACTTTCCGCTCTGAATGTCGGCGAGGGCCGCCGAAAGCTCAGATTCCTGCTCCGGGGTGAGACGAAACCCCTCTGCGTCGGGAGCCAGAATGGCGACATTGGTTCCCTCGGCAAGGCCAGGTGGAATCTCGATGCGTCCGTCGACGACCTTACCAGTGATGACTTTCATTCGATCATTCTACCGAAGCCGCCGAACGCACGTTGTGGCGATGAGCCACGCCTTCCCCTCAGCGACCGTGAGCCAGGCCGAGCGCGCCCCGAGACTCGAGGGCCGGCAGGGGGAGATCCAGGTCAGGCCCGCTCCTCTTCCGCCACAACAGACGCGTCGCTGCGCAGCGACGTCCCGGGAACCGAGGGAATCGACACGGTAATCGTCGTGCCTGCGCCTTCGCGGGAGGCAACGTCGATCCGTCCGCCGTGCTCCTGGATGATGCGGAACGAGATCGCCATTCCCAGCCCAGTTCCTGAAGGAAAGTTGGTCCTGAAGGGCTGGAAGAGTCTCCGCAGGTCCGCCTCCGACATCCCTCGGCCGCTGTCATGGAAGACAATCTCGTACTCGTTGCTCTGGACGCTGCCGCGAACCACGAGCGTGCCGCCGTTGGGCATGGCCTGCATCGCATTGCGCGCGAGATTCCAGAACACCTGCCGGATCTGATCCCCGTCACCGACGATCGTGACCGAAGGCGGCTCGATCTCCCGGCGGATGGTGTGATCCGGGCGGACCTCCGGCGAGTTTGAAAAGAGTTCGAGCGTCTCCGACAGGCTGGCGGCGATGTCGAACTCGGCAGCCTGTTTTTCCTGAGGGCGCACGAACCGGAGGAAGTCGGCAATCGACTTGTTGAGCCGCTCCGATTCCTTGAGGACGATCGACAGCAACCGCTGCTCCTGGGGCGTGAGTGACTTCGAACTCTTCAGCACCTGCGCCGACCCCGCAATTGCTGCGAGCGGATTGCGGATCTCGTGGGCGATCCCTGCGGATAACTCGCCGACCGCGGCCATGCGGTCCTTGAATCTCAGTTCCATCTCGAGCTTCTTCACCTCGGTAAGGTCCTGGAAGATGACGGTATAACCTGATGCATGACCGTCGAGCGTCCGCAGCGGTGTGATCGCGAAGCCGATCGAGCGCACCTGGTCGGACACTGCGAAGTCATCAATTTCGCGTCGCGCGACGGTTCCGTGCTCGAGATCCGCAGTCTCACGAGCCCACTCTTCCCGGGTGAAAAAGCCGAGGTCACAGATGTTGCGGCCGAGGATCGCTCCCGGCTCTGCTTCGAGAATGTGGCAGGCGGCCGGGTTGATGAAGGATGCAATCCCGGCGGAGGTCAGTGTCAGCAGCCCGGAAGGGATCGACTCCACGACGTTCTGATTCAGCGCCCGCAGTTCCTCGAGATTCTGCCTGTTGATTACCAGCTCTTCCGAGGTGCGCTGCAGCTTCTCGGAGACGAACGACGTCAACAGGGCTGCGGCATAGAACCCCGCAAAGTTGGTGGCGATATTGAGGTAGAGCCGCGACGACGACCAGGGCGTGGGCACGAACCAGCTCTGCTCGGGCACGGGCAGGAACTCGTAGTAGATCAGGTCAGCGAGCGTGCCGTAGAGCATCGTCGCCCCCGATGCGGCAAGGAGTCCGCCCCTGCGGTAGAGCATCATCGAGGCCGTGATGATGGACACGAGGTAGAGGAACGAGAACGGCGAATCGAGCCCGCCGGTGAAGTAGACGAGCAGCGAAACGATGACCAGGTCGCCGCCGATCTGGATCATGAGGTTGACCTGCCGCGAGTCGATCACGATCAGGAGGCTGATGTAGACCAGCGTCAGGGCGTACGTCAGTCCGGTGATGATGTAGAGATAGTTGATCGGGAGCAGCTCGCGGACCGTGTACTGAATGATGAGCGCCGCGAGGAGCAGCGTGGTCACCACCACGACGCGGACCGCGATCAGTGTGCGGGCGTCGGAGGAGGAGTTCGACATCGCGGCACCGGGAGAGGCGGGCTGGCGCGGGGCGAATTCGCCCCGCGCCGCTGCAGCCTTTGCGTCGATCAGCCGACCTGGCCGATGAGGGCGAACATCGGCATGTACATCGCGATGACGATGCCGCCGATGGCGACCCCGAGGAACGCGATCAGCACGGGTTCGAGCAGCTTCATGAGGCCGGCCACTGCGATGTCGACTTCATCTTCGTAAAAGTCGGCGATCTTCGAGAGCATGGTGTCGAGAGCACCGGTCTGCTCACCGACGCCGATCATCTGCACGACCATCGACGGGAAAACCTTCGTCTCTGCCAGCGGCTCGCTGATGGTCTTGCCTTCTTCGACCGACTTGCGGACCTTCATGATCCCGTCTTCGATGATGGAGTTGCCGGCGGTTTTCGCCGTGATCTGCAGTCCGTCGAGGATCGGAACGCCTGAAGCGGTGAGCGTGGAGAGCGTCCGGCAGAAGCGCGCCACGGCGATCTTTCTCATCAGCAGGCCCAGGATCGGCGACTTGAGAATGATGTTGTCCAGGATGCGCTTGCCCTTGTAGGTCGCGTGATACTTGCGGATCGCGAAGATGCCACCGACGACGGTGCCGGTGATCAGCCACCAGAAGTCGGCGATGAAGTTCGACATTGCGATGACGACGCGCGTCGGAAGCGGCAACTCTGCCCCGAGTCCCTGGAAGAGAGACGCAAACACCGGGATGACCTTCCAGAGAATGACCATGACCACGATCACGGCGATGGAGATGACGGCCACCGGATAAATCATGGCCGACTTGACCTGCGACGTCAGCTTGACCGACTTTTCGATGTACTGGGCAAGACGCTGCAGGATGGTGTCGAGAATACCGCCCGCCTCACCCGCGGCAATCATGTTCGTGAACAGATCATTGAAGATCTTCGGATGCTTGCGCATTGCGTCGGCAAGGTTCGATCCGGACTCGACATCCTGCCGGATCTGAATCAGCGTGCGCCGGAAGGTCTTGTTTTCCTGCTGCGACCCGAGAATCTCCAGGCACTGAACGAGCGGCAGGCCGGCGTCGATCATGACCGAGAACTGTCGCGTGAAGATCGCGATCATCTGGGCCGGAACACCGCCACCGAACCGGGGTACGGCGATCTCCTTCCCCTTTTCCTTGACCGCCGTGATGACGATCTGCTGCCGCCGCATCATCGCGACGACGGAATCCTTGGAGTCGGCCACGAGCACGCCCGACTGCACCTGCCCGTTTCTTGCGGTTCCCTTCCATTCGAATGTCGGCATGGTTTCCTCCGTCTACTGACGATCCCGTCGTCCGCCCTGCGGCAGGAACGATCGTCTCTCTCTCATCACGATGGGCGCGGTGGGCGCGGCCCGGCCATTCCTGGTTGCCCCTGCGGTGTAATGGCGCCGGCGCCTCGCGAAATCATCTCCTGCAATTCGTCCGGGTTCGACGATCGCGCCAGCGCCACCTGAAGCGTAATCATCTTCTTGAAGTACAGCGTAGCCAGAGACTGGTTGAACGTCTGCATCCCGTACTTGGCCTGTCCCGTCTGCATCATCGAGTAGATCTGGTGCACCTTGTCTTCACGGATCAGGTTACGGATTGCTGAGTTGGGAACCAGGATCTCCATCGCCATCGCGCGCCCTTTGCCGTTCGCTTTCGGCAGCAGGGTCTGACACATGATCCCCTCGAGGACGAAGGAAAGCTGGGCGCGGATCTGCGACTGCTGGTGGGCCGGGAAGACGTCGATGACGCGGTTGATGGTCTGGGCGGCGGAATTGGTGTGCAGCGTGCCGAACGTCAAATGCCCCGTCTCTGCGATCCGCAGTGCCGACTCGATCGTCTCGAGATCGCGCATCTCGCCGATCAGGACGACATCCGGATCCTGGCGAAGCGCTGACTTCAGCGCAGCGGAGAACGAGTGGGTATCCGCATGCAATTCGCGCTGGTTCACGACACAGTTCTTGTGCTGATGAAGAAATTCGACCGGGTCCTCGATCGTGATGATGTGCTCGTGCCGCTCCCGGTTGATCTTGTCGATCATGGCGGCGAGCGTCGTCGATTTTCCCGAGCCGGTCGGACCGGTCACCAGCACCAGTCCACGCGGGCGCGCGCAGAGCTCTTCGACGACCAGAGGAAGGCCGAGGTCCTTGAAGCCCAGAATCTCGTAGGGAATCTGGCGATAGACGGCCGCGACGGCCCCGCGCTGATTGAAAATGTTTCCGCGGAAGCGGGCCAGCCCCTTGATCCCGAACGAGAGGTCGAGCTCCAGGGTTTCTTCGAAGCGGTGCTTCTGCGCGTCCGTCAGGACCGAATACGCAAGCTGCTTGGTCTCGGGAGCAGTCAGCGGAGGCATGTCGAGCGGCACGAGCTTGCCGTCGATCCGGATCTGCGGAGGTGAGTTCGTCGTGCAGTGAAGATCGCTGCCTCCACGCTCGACCATCGTCTTCAGAAGCTGGTGCAGTGTGACGGGCATTGGATTCTCCAGGTACCGCGCTCGGTGCCAGTTCTAGATCACTGTCTCTCGGACGACTTCTTCGATTGTCGTGATGCCTTCCTTGATTTTAACCAAACCGGACTTCCGCAGGCTGATCATGCCGTTTTCGAGCGCTTTCCGCTTGATGTCGATCGATGTCCCACCCGAGAGAATCATCTCGCGGATCTCGTCGTCGATCTGCATGACCTCCACGAGTCCGACACGACCCTTGTATCCGGTGTTGCTGCACTTGTCACAACCACGTCCCTTGTAAACGGTGAACGTGCCTACCTCTTCCTTCTTGAAGCCGAGGTTGATGAGAGCCGGACCGGCGACCTCGAGTGCCTCCTTGCAGGCCCCACAGATGCGTCGCACCAGCCGCTGCGCTGCGATGAGCTGGACGGAGGTGGCCACCAGGAACGGCTCGATTCCCATGTTCATCAGGCGGCTGATCGTCGAAGGAGCATCGTTGGTGTGCAGCGTCGAGAGCACGAGGTGGCCGGTGAGAGCCGCCTTGATCGCGATCTCGGCGGTCTCGAAATCGCGGATCTCACCCACGAGGATGATGTTGGGGTCCTGCCGGAGGAACGATCGCAGGGTCGCGGCGAAATTCAGGCCGATCGACTCCTTCATCTGTACCTGGTTGATGCCGGGCAGGTTGAATTCCACCGGATCCTCGGCCGTCATGATGTTCACTTCGGGCGAGTTCACCTTGGCCAGCGCGGAGTACAGCGTGTTCGTCTTGCCAGACCCGGTCGGTCCGGTGACCAGGACCATTCCCCATGGCTTGAAGATCGCTTCCTCGAACTTGGCGAGAGACTCCTGCTCGAACCCGAGTTTAGTCATGTCGAGGCGAAGGTTGTCTTTATCCAGGAGACGAAGGACGATCTTCTCGCCGAACAGCGTCGGAAGCACCGACACGCGGAAGTCGAGTTCCTTGTTCTTGTCGTTCAGCTTCATCTTCAGCTTGATGCGACCGTCCTGGGGAAGACGCTTTTCGGAGATGTCGAGCTTCGCGAGAATCTTCATGCGCGACGTGATCGCATCCTTGAGCTTCAAGGGCGGATTCATGATCTCGTACAGGATTCCGTCGACCCGGAAGCGGACGCGGAACTCCTTCTCGTACGGCTCCATGTGGATGTCCGACGCACCGCGCTTGATGGCGTCCGTGAGAATCAGGTTCACCAGCTTGACGACCGGCGCTTCCTCGGCGGAATCCTGAAGCGCTGCTACGTCGAACTCTTCATCTTCCTCCAGCACCTCGAGGTCGGAGCTCTCGGACTGCTGGAGGTCTTCCATGACCTTCTTCAGTTCGAGCGACGACGTGGTCCCGTAGTAGTTGTCGATCGCCGCCTTGATTCCAAGCTCTGAGGCGACAACCGGCTCGACGTTGTACCCCGTCATGAACTTGATGTCGTCCATGGCGAAGACGTTGGTCGGATCCGCCATCGCGATCGTGAGCGTGGCGCCGGTCTTGTTCACCGGGAGGATGTTGTACTTGCGCGCGACATCCGCCGAAATCAGCTTGATGACGTTCTGATCGATCTCGAAATGGGCAAGGTTGATGGACGGAACGCCAAACTGCTGCGACAGACACTCTGTGATGTCCTCTTCCGAGACGAAGTTCAGCTTGATGAGCGTCTCACCGAGCTTCCCCCCAGTCTCCTTCTGGACCTTGAGAGCTTCCTTTAGCTGATCCTGTGTGATCAGCGTCGCTTTCGTCAGCAATTCACCGAGGCGAACGCTCATAAGTTTCCGGTTCTACTCCGTTGCACGAGAGAGAGAGAGAAAGGCACGCACCGACGCTTCCGGGCGAACGGAACGTGCGTTGAGAGAATAAGTAAGTCTTCCTGCCTCGCGAGTGTAACACCCGGACCGGAGGCGGCGAAGCGATCCGGTAGGGGTAACTGCGACATCTGCGCGTCTTACTGTCACTTGAGCAAGGGAGGTTCGATCGAGGTCACTCCGGAAGAAACCGCTCGCAGCGAAGCCGTGATCGCACCGACGCCCACTTCGGAACGGATGCGCACCGGGAGGCGCCGTTCGTCGTCTGTGTACCAGATCAGCAGGCGGGCCTGGCCCTCGCCGAATACTCCACCCTCCCGCATCTTCGGCTCGATGAGTACCGTCCTGAACGTTCCTGCTTCGGTCCTGAGCACCTCCCGGCGCAACACATGGGCCGTCATCACATAGACCTTTCCGTCGGCCAGCACTGTGAACTCGTGATGCGCGCCCGCCGTGACATCGACCGTTCTGAGGAGATACATCACTGACAGCGGATCAACCACTGCAGCAGGAACCGGGAAGTTCTTCCCCTTTCGCGTGGCCGTGTGACTCTGCTCGTCGACGACTGTGGATTCGTCCTTCTTCCGGCCCTTCTCGTCGAGTCTCTTGGCGTAGGCGATGGTCGAAAAGGGGTCTCGACGAACAATCGATTCGATCTCGTCCCGCACCTTGAAGATGCGCGAGAAGAACGATCCCGACTTCCCGACGAAAGTGATCCGGAGTTTCGCGCCATCCTCGTACGGGGCCACCGTCATTCGCGCCGCGCCTCCTGACATCTTCATCCACGACAGGCTGAAGTCGAGTGTCTCGCCCGCGGCAAACGCCTGCAGGACGGGCTGCGGCTGCGCCAGAGGCTGCTGGATCGGAACCGCAGCGAAGGTGGAAATCAGCAGCAGCAGCAGCGTTTTCATCGCCGTACGGTCTCCATCATGCCCATCACCTCATCGACGCCGATCGACTCCATGCGCCGGTCTCCATCAAAGCGGCTGATGCTGTGATCGGGCTGGCCCCATGGTCCGTTCCGTCGCGGATTCGTCGGACCGAAGAGGCCGACCACCGGTGTATGCAGCGCAGCAGCCAGATGCAGGGGCCCCGTGTCGGCGCCGACGACCATCCGGGCAGTGGCGAGAACGAATGCGAGTTCGCGAAGAGTAGTCGGCGGTGCAACGTCGCAACCGGCTCCGCGCGCGAGTTGCTCCTCGCCGGGTCCCCAGACCGCAAGCGCCGGAGATCCGATCCTGCTCGCCAGTTCCCGGAAACGCTCAATGGGCCACAGCTTGTTCACCTTTCCCGCACCGGGAAGCAGGATCACACGATCTCGCAACGGTGTGAGATGCGCCGCTTCCTCGGCGACGAACGGCAGGAAGTCGACCGGGCCGCCACGATCGACGTGCGCAATGCCTCGCGCCAGCTCGAGGTTCCATTCGATGACGTGGCCACGCGGATCGACTTCGATTCGCTCGTTGAGAAAGGCCAGCGCCGGTTTCTCGCGGATCGATGCGGCATCGAAGCCGAAGCGTCTGCGCCCACCGGCTAGAACTCCGAGCGAAGCTGACTTCACCAACCCCTGAAAGTCGACCGTCGTCTCAGCTCGCGCATGAATCCGCAGAGCTCGAATCGTTCGCGCGATGTCGCTGCGCGAGGCAACGAGTTCGCGGCCCCAGCGCTTCATCGAGACCGGAATTGCGCGGACTCCGGCCACACGCTCCACGAGTTCGGCGTAGGGTTTCTCTACGACCCAGGCAATCTCGGTATCCGGCAGCGCGCGTTTGAGTGCAACGACTGCAGGAATCGTGTGAATTACATCCCCGAGAGCGGAGAGCCGGATCACCAGAAGCCGCTGAACGTCGGTGGTCGTGGAACGCTTCACGACCTCGGGTCCGTCTTCATTTTCTCGAGCAGCTCACTCGTCGAGTGATCCTTCGGATCTCCAACAATCACCACCTGGCCCCCGTAGCTACGGACCACCTCCGCTTCGGGGACAGAATCCGCGGTGTAGTCCGTTCCCTTGCACTGAAACTCGGGTCGCAGTTCACCGAGCAGGCGAGCCGGGCTCCGTTCCGTGAAGATCGTCACGTAGTCGACGCCCCTGATCGATGAAATCAACTCCGCTCGCTCGTTCTCCGGCATCACCGGCCGGCCAGTGCCTTTCAACTCGCG
This sequence comes from Thermoanaerobaculia bacterium, assembly GCA_046590585.1. GTDB lineage: Bacteria > Acidobacteriota > Thermoanaerobaculia > Gp7-AA8 > Gp7-AA8 > JBKJVD01. Next base: position 11,847 of record JBKJVD010000228.1, read on the forward strand.
CACCGACGTGTCGCCATTCACGCCGACCACGAGCACGTCGCCGACGGCGGCTGCTCCCTGGAGATAACGAATATGTCCGACATGAAGAACGTCGAAGCACCCGTTTGCGAAGGCGATGCTTCGGCCGGACTCACGCTCGCGCGTCAATGCGGCCTGCAATTCGAATTCGGTCAGAATCGGAGCATTCATGGGGCGTCACCTGGGCGCTGCGGTAGCGCGTGGCACCGCGGCTCACTCACCCAGCGATTCATCTCGCTCGATTGCGTGGCGCAGTTCGTCGTTCGAGACGGTGGCGGTGCCCATTTTCATCACGACGATTCCACCCGCATAGTTTGCCAGCTTTGCCGCCTCCGCATACGAGCCGCCGGCCGAGAGTGCAAGTGTGAAGGTGGCGATCACGGTATCTCCCGCGCCCGTCACATCGGCCACCTGATCGGTGCCGTACACCGGAATGTAAAGCGGCTCCCGTCCGCCACTCTCGAAAAGTGCCATGCCCCGGCTGCCTCGCGTAATCAGGATGGCTTCACAGTCGAGGCTCTGCTGGAGAGTCTCGGCCACGAACTGGACGTTCTCCTGGCCCTCATCCTCGAGGGTCATGCCCGCCGCCGCCATCGCCTCTTCTTCGTTCGGCGTCGCGGCGGTGACATCGGGATAGCGAAGCAGGTCATAGCGCGAATCGAGAGTGACCGGCTTGCCACGCGAGAATCCGGTGAGATTGCCAACGAGCGAAGGAGTCACGACTCCGTAGCCGTAATCGCTGACCAGAGCAGCGTGGCAGATCGACATCTGGTCACGGAGAAGCCAGGCGAAACGGTCCGACTCTTCCTGCGTGACCGTGAAGTGATCTTCCATGTCGAGCCGGACGATCTGCTGGCGCGTGGCGTGCGGCATTCCGCCGAGAATGCGGGTCTTTGTGGCCGTGCGGTATCGATCCGCGCGAAGGACTCCGCTGCAATCGATCCCGGCTGCGGTCATCGTTGCGATCAAAGCGTCCGCCGCACTATCGGTACCGAGCACCGACACCGGGATCGGATGACCGCCGAGTGAGAGAATGTTGTTGATCGCGTTCCCGGCCCCGCCTAGCAGCACGTCCTCGCGGTACTGCCTCAGGATCAACACCGGGGCTTCACGCGAGATGCGCTTCGGAGTTCCGTAGATGAACCGGTCGGCCACGATGTCGCCATACACGACCACGAGCCGCCCGCGCATCGCCTCGGTCAGTTGGAGAAGGCGGTTGCGATCGAACACGCGCGAAGGATACAACACGCATGCATGGAACCGGGCGAGCGACGCGAACCACTGATCGAGGGAGTCGACTTCTACTACGAGGGACGTTATCTCGTCTTCACCGAGCACTATCTACGTAAACGCGGTTACTGCTGCGAATCAGGATGCCGGCACTGCCCCTGGGGTTATCGACCCGACCAGCGGAGGGATGCTCCCGCGGGCGAGTTCGAGTGAACCGTCACCCCTCGCTCCAGGTGGTCGAACGGCCTCGCGCTCGGTCAACGGGGCGGTCAACGGGGCCAGGTCTTCCTTTCTCCGGTCAACGGGGCCAGGTCTTCCTTTCTCGGGTCAACGGTCAACGGGGTGGCCAAGGGAGCCAGATCTTCCTTTCACACATCACCAGTCGGCACCGGAGGAGGTCCTCCTTTTCAACGTGGCACTTTCAAAGCAAGGGACCAGGTCAACGGGGCCAGGTCTTTCTTTCCTCAGCGGCACCCTCATCGGCACCACCGGGGCCAAGTTTCCTTTCCACATAGGCCCCTTAGAGCGAAGTTTCAAATCACCGGGCACCGGGCAACCGGGGCCAGGTCTTTCCCTTCAACATGACCCTCGCTGAGGTCGGAACTTCCCAATCGACTCAACTCTCAATCTCCCGGGCTCTTCGGCCAGATTTCGATCTGCATCGATCTTGGCGAGGTTCCTGATTCGCTCGCCATCCATGGGACGGTTCACTCTACGGCTGGTAGCGCCATCTTCCATTCCTTGGTCGTATTGACGCGGTTTTGGCCACTCTGGGTAGATTCCTCGGAGTTTACGGGATCCCGAGGGATCCTCGGTGTTGCTATGGCAAGACCTGTACGCATCGAATATCCGGGCGCTGTCTATCACGTGACCTCCCGCGGCAATGAGAAGAAGCCGATCTTCCTCTGCG
>JBKJVD010000075.1:0-6004 GCA_046590585.1 Thermoanaerobaculia bacterium
GGCGATGTAGTCGCCCTTGCTTCCGCAACGGCCGTCGAACGTGTGGTAAAGCGCAAGCCAGTGGCCCACTTCGTGTGGGGCGGTGTCGCCTTCGCTGTAGATCGCGAACGTGCCGCCGGGCAGGGAGCGCCAGTGAAGCACGACGCCATCGAGAATTGCGTACGCAGGATCCTTCAGGATCGACGGGAAGTAGGCGAAGCCCAGGTAAGGACCACCGTCAACGGTGTAAAGATTCAACGTTTCAGGACCTCCACGCCGGAGGGCAGTTTTGGCAGCCAGTTCCACGTCGATGTTCGTGGCCATCTGTTCGAACCATTCTTTGTTGACGGTATGGGTCACGCCGACGAGGTCGAAACCGAACCCGGTGTTGGCTCCCCCGCTGCGGCCATTGAACGACTGATCGAGAACCTTGAGCTGCGCGCTGATCATCGAGTCAGGGACTTCACCGTTGTCATAGCCGGCGCCACGGGTGATTACATGCACCCACACGGGGATGATGTCGGATGTCTTTCCCTTCTGTCCGCGGGCCACGCCCTGCTCGATCTGCGCGATTTCTTCGAGGCCTGGTTGCTTGGTACCGCAGCGCTCCGGCTGCGCGGCGAAGAGGGGCGCCGTAGCGATGAACAACAGACTGATTGACAGCCCGGCTGCGAGTCGATGTCTCATGAAGTCTCCTGATTTTAGTTTGAGGGCATAGGGTAACCCGAAACCGACGTGGCCCGATCAGCCGGGAGTCACCGGGCGATTGCTGAAGGGGCGGCCAGGGCGCCCATCGAGAAACCCGCGGATCGCTGCGACGAGAGCAAGCGCGACGAGCGCTCCCGTGACATCCGGCGCGAGATCACTGAGACGTGCCTAGTGCCCGACGACGGTGGCCTCGCACATCTCCCATCCGACGCCGAGGAGCATGATGGCGAGGAACGCCCAGGACAGTCGGCGCGTCCCGAACGCGAGAACGGCCAGGAGGAAGAGAACCGCAACGCCGACGAGATGCGGCACCTTCGTCATCGACCGCAGCAGATCTTCGGGCGCGAGACTGAAGTCCGCGCTGAATGGTTTCCGCCCTCGCGGAGCCCGCACGGCGATCCAGAGGCTCAACGCCGCAACAATTGCGAACGGCGCCGCGCGCGCCCACCGCACCCACGCGCGCGGATCAGGCCCGCCGGACGGACGGAGCAGGTCGCGAACGATGAAGACCATCGAAACAATCCAGGCGACGACCATATGCAAACGAGGCTACTGGTGCGTTAGTGGCGGCCACCCTCCAGGGCGGTGAGGCGGGCGTCCAGATCGTCGTAGCGCTGTTCGAGCGTGTTGACGCGCTGCTCGAGTTGGACATGAGAGAGTCTGATCATCGCCCGCACGTCGTCGAACTGTCGCTGATTCTCGATCGAGTGCCGGTCCAGTTTCTCCTCGACGTTGCTGACCCCTTCCGCGACCTGCCGAATTTCCCCTCTCAGACCCTCGATCTGCACGTGAGCTTGTCGAACCTCGCCCTCGAGTCGCCCGAATCGGCTGTCGACCCGGTCGAACCGACCGTCAAGCTGATTGAGCCGACTGTCGACCTGGTCGAACCGACTGTCGACCTTATCGAGCCGACCGTCAATCTGATGGAACCGACCGTCAATTTGCTCGAACCGAACATCGACCTGATCGAATCGGCTGTTGGTTTCTGTCCGCGAAGTCTCGATCCGATCCGCCAAGTCTTTCAGCCCGGTTTGAATCAGAGTGACGAGGTCTTTTTCTTCCATCGCCCCGATGGTACCTCGGAGAGGAATCCGAGGGAAAGCGGCGTTACCGCTCCAACCCGATCTTCCGCAACAGTGCCTTGAATCGTGGCTCCTCACGCAACGGATCGAAGATGTGATCCAGCTTCAGCCATCCCAGCCACTGCGAGTCGGCGGCATACGCCTGCTCGAGATAATCCATCGTTCTCTTGTGATCGCCGAGGCCGAGGTGGACCAGGGCGGAACTGAAGGGGGCCACGTCGCCGCGCAGCGACCGCTCCTTCAGGGTCGCCAACTCCTTCATCGCACGGGTGCGATCGCCGGACACTGCATAGGCGTAGCCGAGGAAAGCGGTCACGAACGCGGGCGAGCCGAGGTCCCTCGCCTTCGTGAATGCCGGGATCGCCGCCGCAGCCTTCCCGATTTCGCAATCGGCCCATCCATCCAGCATGGGACCGAAGTAGTAGGCTGGATCGAGTTCCGCTGCTCTCTTCGCCAGGGTCTTCGCCCCCGCGGTGTCGCCGCGGAACATGAGCGCCATCGACGCGTCGATCAGAATCTGGGGCGACAGCGGGTCGAGCTCCGCCGCACGCTTCCCCTCGACGATTGCTTCGTCGATCCGTCCCTGGAATGCGAGCGCCATCCCGAACTGATCGTGTGCGAATGCGTAATTAGGATTGAGGGCGATTGCTCGCCGGAACTCGCGCTCGCATCCCGCCCAGGCGTATTCGTAGAACAGCTTGAACACGGCGAGCGAGGTGTGCGCTTCGGCAGAGTTGCCGTCGAGCCGCACCGCAGTCTCCGCAGCCTGCCTGGCCTTCGGCCTCGCCTCGCTGGCGGTGAAAAAGCCTTCGTTGTAGCCGGCCCAGAGATAAGCGTCCGACAGTCCCGAGTAAGCTGGAGCGAAGTCCGGACTCAACTGCACGGCCTGTTCGAACTGTGCGATCGCCTTCTTCAGGTTGTCGTCGCTTGGGCGATTGAAGAAGTAGCGCCCCTTCAGGTAAGCATCGTGCGACGCGGGATCGACGCGCGGCGCCGTCGCGAGCCGCGACTTCTCGGTCGGCGTCAGCTGCACGTCGATCTCGTGCGCGATGGCCGAGGCGAGGTCGGCCTGGAGGGCGAAGACGTCGCTCGAGCTACGCTCGAAACTGCGCGACCACAGATGCCGGTCGGCCCTCGCGTCGATGAGTTGCGCCGTGATCCTCACCTTGTCGCCGGCGCGCTTGACCGAGCCTTCCACGATCGCGTCGACGTTGAGCAGTCGCGCGATCTCCGGCGTTGGCGGCCGCTTCGATCCGGTGAACTGCATCGTGGAGCTGCGCGAGATCACGCGCAACTGGCTGATCGTCGCAAGGTCGGCCGTCAACTCGTCGGTCATCCCCTCAGCGAAGTAGTCCTGCGCGGGATCGCCCGAGTAATTGTCGAGCGGAAGCACGGCGATTGATCGGATGACGCCAGTAGCAACCGGAGCCTTCGACGCGGCGACGCCGGGATGCAGCGGCCGGCCGCGGACGATGAAGTATGTAGAGAGCGCCAGTACGACGATGGCTGCGATCGCGAGTGGCCATCGGTAATTCGCGAACGATCTCGACGGCGCGACGGTCGAAGGGCTGGAGAGTGCGTCGGCCGATGCAGGCGGCGCCGTCCGAACGATCGACAGCGCATGCAGCACGTCGCGCGCGGAAGCGAAGCGGTCCGCCGCGTCCTTCTCCAGGCATCGTTCAATGATCCGCGCCAATCCCTCGGGCAGATCCTTACGCCGATCAACAAGTGGTCGCGGCGTATCGCGCAGGATCGCCGAGGCGAGGGCAAGCGAGGAATCGCCGTGAAACGGCCGCTCGCCGCTGGCCATCTCGTACAGCATCACGCCGAGGGAGAAGAGGTCGGTGCGATGATCGAGTGCATGCCCCTGCAACTGCTCGGGCGACATGTACGGCATCGTGCCCATCACGGCGCCTTCGCGCGTGACCATCAGTGTCGGTTGGTCGCTGGCAGGCTGCGTTCCGTCGGACGGCGTGTCGATCCTCGCGAGCCCGAAGTCGAGCACTTTGACGTGCCCGCCCGTCGTGACCATCGCGTTCGCCGGCTTGAGGTCGCGATGAACGATCCCCCTCGCGTGCGCAGCGGCCAGCGCCTCGGCGAGGCCGGTGGCGATGTCGAGCAACTGCGGAACCGGCATACCCCCCACGGGGATCAGGCGGTCGAGAGGCTCGCCGTCGACGAGCTCCATCGTGAGGAAGTGAACGCCGTCCGCTTCCTCGACCGAATGAATGGTCACGACGTGTGGATGATTGAGTGCAGCGACGGCACGGGCCTCGCGCTGAAAGCGCTCCAGCAACTCGCGCCGCGCTGCCATCGCGGGCGGCAGCACCTTGAGCGCCACGTCGCGATGCAGCCGCGTGTCAGTGGCGCGATAGACCTGCCCCATTCCACCCGCCCCGATCGCACCGGTGATGTCGTAGTGAGCGAGCCTTCGGCCGATGAGCAATGGCTCGCCGGTCCGACCATCCGTGACGGAGGTCTGGCTGCGATCAGGGTCTGGTGGCAGGTCTGGGATGAAGGGAGTCTAGACGATTCCCCTCACGACTGACTCCGCGGCTCCACTGGAAGAACTGCGATGCTCTGAAGTATCGGCTTCGTGAGCTCAGAATCAGCGTGCGTTCAGCCGGCTGACCGGGTGATGCCGAGGGCCGCTTTGGCGGTCGTGAGGAGTGCGCGGATTTCGTCGTTCGCGAGCGCTGCGGGCGTCCTCTCGAAATGCCGGACGACGGCTTCGAGCGTCTCGCGGCTCAGCGACACGCGATCGCTGGCATTCAGGCGACGCACTTCCGCGATGCAGGTCTCGAGCGCTCGCTCGATGGCCGCTTCGTTGGTGAGCTCCGCCGGCACGTTCGTCAATTCGGTTCCCAGTTCCTGCAGCAGCGTTTCCACTCGTCTCATGATGTATGTCCGTCGCCTCTTGCATTCGGTGATTGCTGGATCAAGGGTAACAGGCGGGACGCTACCGCACAGGGACGTTCCGCCTACGCCTTTGAAGCATCCTTCGACGGTCTGGATTCCTCATTCTCGCGTAGCATCTCAACCGAGATCATGAACGCCCTTCGCACGCTAGTCGACGGCCTCGTCATCCTACCCGTCGGCTGCGCATCCGAACCACCGGGCGGCGCCTCCGTCGCGCCGGCGCCCGTGGACTGTTCATCGTGTGCGGAGTGGAACACGCCGCATGCGCCTGTTCACCTCTATGGCAACACGTACTAGTCGGCACGGACGGCCTGAGCGCGATCCTCGTGACCTCTCCCTCCGGCCACGTAATCATCGACGGCGCGCTTCCTCAATCTGCCCCTCAGATCATGGCCAGCGTCGAAGCCCTCGGCTTCCGGATGACGGATGTGAAGCTGATCCTCAACTCGCACGCACACTTCGATCACGCCGGAGGAATCGCACAACTTCAGCGCGCCTCGGGTGCCACCGTCGCCTCCAGTCCGCCGAGTGCGTCGGTTCTGCAAAAGGGAAGTCCTGCCGCCAGCGATCCGCAGTATCAGGATCTCGTCGGCTTTCCGTTTCCCCAGCCTCGCAACGTCCGCCTGATTTCGGACGGTGAGACGCTTCGCGCCGGAACATTCGCCGTCACGGCGCACTTCACGCCGGGACATTCGAGCGGCGGCACGTCGTGGTCGTGCACGTCGTGCGAAGGCAACCGATGCCTCGACGTCGTCCACGCCGACAGTTTGACGCCGGTTTCCGAGAAGGCCTTCCTCTTCAGCCGCAACTGGCCGTTGCGCGATCGGGCTGCCCCGCTTTCTCGCCAGTTCCTCGTCGGCAAGAACTCGGGGGTCAGGGCAAGAACTCGGGGGTCAGGTCTTCGATTATCGGAACTCGAGAGAACTCGGGGGTCAGGTCTTCGTTTGTCAGATGTCGGGGATAGTAGGAACTCCGGCGCCAGGTCTTTTATTGACGGAGAACTCGTGGAGTACTTGGGCCAAGTCTTCGATCGTGAACGCAGGAACGCTGCTAACTGCGTAACTCGGCGGTTAATCGTTCATTTCACAACAGGGTTCCTGATTCACGCCCAGTCCACTCTACGGCTGGTAGCGCCATCTTCCATTCCTCGGTTGTATTGACGCGGTTTTGGCCACTCTGGGTAGATTCCTCGGAGTTTGCGGGATCCCGAGGGATCCTCGGTGTTGCTATGGCAAGACCTGTACGCATCGAATATCCGGGCGCTGTCTATCACGTGACCTCCCGCGGCAATGAGAAGAAGCCGATCTTCCTCTGCG
>JBKJVD010000036.1:0-13240 GCA_046590585.1 Thermoanaerobaculia bacterium
GGGGGTTAGGCGGAAAGACTCCAACCGGCTGGCGAGCTTGCGGTCGAAGGTGGCTACCGCGTCATATCCGTTGGCCAGGGCGGCCGCGACGATCGAGGCGTCGGCGAGCGAGGGGAGAGGGCGCGGCCAGACTTCGAAGATGCGGAGCCAAGGGCATTCGTCCGTGATCTGCACGCCGGGCAGGGCGATGAGATCGCGGATCAATGTGGCGAGCGGTTCGTCGCGGAGGTCATAGACGCTCTGCAGGACGTACGCGACTTCGGAGACGACGAACGGAGGAAGCATTGCCACCAGATCGCCGTCCTCCGCCTTCGCCAGCAGCGCTTTCGCGGCGTCGCGTTGCTTCTCGTTGCGATGGACGATGAACGACAGGAAGACGTTCGCATCCACGATGACGCGCCGCACGTCAGATGCGCCCCCTGCGCTTCCGGGCGTCCTCGATGACCTTCACGACGTCGCTCGGGCCGTGCCTGATGAAGCCCTCCCATCGGTAGAACGCCGGGCGCTCGGTCGTCAGGACGACTTTCCCCCCACGGATGTCCCAGGTAAGTTTGTCGCCAGGCCCGACGTCGAGTGCATCGCGAATTTCCTTCGGAACCGTAGTCTGTCCTTTGCTGGTGATGGTCGAGGTGGGCATTGGTGGCTCCTTACGAAGCGGCTGCATCGGTAAGGATACACTACGGCGACGTTCGGACTTCTGAGCTCAGGAGCGCACGATTGGGCGACCCGCCCAATTCAACGGCAGGACCGGGAAACCGCGCAGTGTGGTGCACGGCATTTGGACAGCGCTGTTCCCGACGGCTACTATGTCGCGCAGCCCAGTCCCCCCTTTAAACTTGATTGAATCACTGCAAACTCGCTGGCGAGACCTGCCTCGGGTGGCGCCGAAGTTCCGTCGTTGACGACCAGAATCGAAAGTGGCGCCCGCCTCGCGGCATACGAGATCGTCTCGCTCATTGGTGCGGGCGGGATGGGCGAGGTATGGCTCGCTCGCGACACCAGCCTCGGGCGAGCCGTGGCCATCAAGGTTCTCCCTCTCTCCGTAGCCGATCACGCGGATCGGCTGGAGCGATTCGAGCTGGAAGCCCGGGCCGCGGGCACGCTCAATCATCCCAACCTCGTCACCATTTTCGAGCTGGGAAAGAACGATGGCGCGCCGTACATCGTCATGGAACTGCTCGAGGGTGAGACGCTACGGGACAGGCTCGATCGCGGCGCCCTCCCCCCTCGCAAGGCGGTTGATTTCGCTGGGCAGATGGCCAATGGTCTGGCCGCGGCTCACGAGAAGGGAGTCGTTCATCGTGACCTGAAACCGGAAAACGTCTTCGTGACCACGGACGGTCGCGTCAAGATCCTCGACTTCGGTCTGGCCAAGCTGATCACACCCGAGGAAGCTCACGACGATCAGACGGTCCGCAAGCAGACTGCACCGGGTACGGTGATGGGAACCGCGGGCTACATGTCGCCAGAGCAGGTGCGCGGTCTACATATCGATCACCGCACGGACGTCTTCTCGTTCGGCGCCATTCTCTACGAGATGTTGTCGGGACTCCGGGCCTTCCGCGGTGACACGGCGGCCGACATGATGAGCGCGATCCTGAACGATGATCCTCCCGAGGCCGGTTCGAGCGCGCAACAGACCTGGCCGGCGGTCGAGCGAGTGGCCCGAAGGTGCCTGGAGAAAGAGCCATCGCAGCGTTTTCAATCGGCGCGAGATCTCAGCTTCGCGCTGGAGGCGGTCACGGCGTCCGGCGCGAGCAGCACGGTGGAGGTGGCAGAGAGACCCTTGCGCCGCAAGCGCGCTGGTACGACCCTCCTGGTGGCAGTGGCGGCACTCCTGGCAGGCGCGGCCGCGTACTGGCTCATCACCTCCCGGCACAGGACTGAGCCCGCGTCCTTCCGCCAACTCACCTTCGCACGCGGAGTCGTCTACACCGCGCGCTTCGCGCCGGACGGGAAGACAATTGTTTACGACGGCACGTTCAACGGCGCCCCTTCAGCATTGTTCACGACGCTCGAGGATTCCGCGGAATCGAGGCCATTGCTGGATGCGCCGCGTTTGCTGGCGGTCTCCTCGAAGGGAGAGCTGGCCGTCCTCGTGAGGCCAGAGCTTCTCTATCATTTTCAATCGCGGGGAACGCTGGCCCGCGTGGCCCTGGGCGGTGGACGACCCCGCGAGGTGACCGAGAATGTGCGGGAAGCAGACTGGTCTCCGGACGGCTCCCAGCTGGCGATCATCCGCGACGCCGAGGGGATGTGCCGGCTGGAGTACCCGCTCGGACATGTGCTCTACGCGACGAATGGCTACATCAGCAACATGCGCATGTCACCCGATGGCAAACACATCGCTTTCTTCAACCACGCGGTCGATGCCGATGATCGAGGCTCGGTCGAAGTGGTCGATCTGGCCGGGCACCGCACGAAACTGTGGGAGACGGGAGGCGCGGAAGAAGGCCTGGCCTGGCGTCCCGATTCGAAAGAAGTCTGGTTCACCGCTGCCATGCAGGGAACCAACACCCAACTGCGTGCGGCCACTCCGGGAGGCGAGCAGCGCGCAATCCTCGGAACGCCGGGCGGCGTCATCCTTCAGGACATCGCACCGGATGGGCGCCTGCTCCTGTGCCGCGACATGTCTCGCTCCGCCGTGTATGCCCGTGTAGCTGGAGAAACCTCGGATCGCGATGTCTCGTGGCTCGATCAATCGTTCGTCGGTGACATTTCTCGCGACGGAAAAACTCTCGCCCTCACAGAAGAGAGTGAAGCGATGGGTCCCCAATACGCCGTCTGTATACGCGAGCTTCCAGATGGACCTCCAGTTCGTCTCGGCGCCGGCTACTGTTCAGGGCTCTCGCCCGACGGCCGGTTCGTTCTCAGTCAGGATCCCGACAGCGGTGTCGTGACGGTGCTGCCCGTCGCCGCGGGGGAGGCGAAGCGTCTTCCCGTTCCCAGCGGCATGAGTCTCGGGATCGGCGCTGCAGCCTGGCTGCCCGATGGAGCGGCCGTGGTCGTGTTCGGACTGCAGCAAAATCGGGGAACCGGATACAGGATCGATTTTCCGACTGGAGTGGTGCACCCGATTGCCGCCGCATCGGTCCTCAAGAATCCAACGAACGTCATCGTCAGTCCCGATGGACGCAGTGCCGTGGTAAAGGAGAACGCAACCGGCGTGATGTGGATCATTCCTTTCGACCGCGCGCCAGCGCGGCCCGTTCCCGGGGCGAAGCGCTTCGAGCGCGCCGTGCAGTGGGCCGATTCAAGAACGATCTACGTTCGCTTTTCGAGGGATGTCCCTGCTGTCATCAATCTCCTCGACGTCACCACCGGTCAACGCCGTCCGTGGGCGACTCTCGGCCAGCCCGATCGCGGCGGCCCGCAGACCATGTACAGCCTGGTGATGACCCCCGACGGCTCCGCCTACGCTTATGACGTCGCACAGTCCCTGACCCAGCTGTTTCTGGTCAATGGCTTGAAGTAGCCAGGGGCGTTCGGGGTCAATCGATCATCGCCGACGCACGACGGAGCGTGCGCGAGTTTCACTTCCGCTTTTTCTTGTCGGCGCTGACGAATTTTTTGGCGTGACGGGCCTGGCCCAGGGAGACGTTGATCGGGTGCTCGCGCTCGAGGAACGGGACGGACGGGCGGGAGCGCAGGCCGAGTTCCTTCCTGATGGCGATGAGGCGAGTGTGCTCGGCGAGCAGCTTGAGACCCGCCTCTGCGGTTTCGATCGCCTTCTTGCGGTTGCCGGCCGCGGTGTAGACCCGGGAGAGATTCGCGTAGTGGTCGCCGTTATAGAACTCGAGGTTGATCGCGCGTTTGCAGAGCTCGATTGCCGACTTGTAGTCCTTCTGCATCAGGGCGACGCAGAGACCAAAGTACGAAAGCGCGCTTGCGTCCTTCGGCGAGTTGATCGTCGGTGCCTGCTCGCTTCCGAACCCTTCCATGAACAGCGTCAACCCGCGCAGGTAATCTTCGCGTTTCGACGCTTCGATTGCTTCCTCGATGACGCGGGTGGCGTGCTTCATCAGATCGTCTCCCGCGAGCGAAGGCGATGAACGTACTGGTTGATGCGCAGTCGCTCGTCGTCGCCCGCCGTGAGGAATCGGACTCCGTATTTCGCCATCGTCCCGGAGAACTCGGCCCGGATGATTCCCGCCTCGAGCTGCATCGGCCTGGGGTCGCCCGGCAGGTAGAAGTGCAGCCTGACCTGGCCGTCTCCCGGCAGTACGCGATCGACTTCCACGAGCATTCCGGTCGAAGAAATGTTCATGCTTCGCGCAAGGAAGAAGCGACCGTCGTTCTCGAGCGAGACCTCGATCTTGGTAATCGTACGGAGTTCCCGCCGGACCGGAATGCGCGTCAGCCTCTCCACCTTCTCGTCGAGTTCCCGCTTCTGCAGCGGGCGGAAGATGACGTCGTTACAGCCAGCGGCCATGCAGAGATCCGCATGCTCGGGACTCACCTTTTCACAGATCAGCAGAAGTGAGACTTCCGCGGTGACCTCATCGGCACGAATATCCCGGCAGAACTCCGGCGCGGTCATGTCGAACAGGTCGAAGCCGAAGACGATGAGTTGCGGACGCTCGCGACGAGCCTTGAGCATCCCCTCGCCACCAGACAGCGCGGTGAAGATGACCTGCTCACGCCGGCGCAGGATCGTCTCCTGAAACATCAGCGCGCCGCGGGAATGGTCGACGAGCAGAATCCGGCCCTGTTCTTCGGTCGTCGTCATGCGGGAGAAATCTCACGGATCCGGCGCACGGAACGAATCAGGTCTTCCACGAGCATCTCGATGTGCCCCGAAGTATTCGACTTCCCCATCCCGATCCGGATCGATCCCATTACGTAATTCTCCGCCACACCAATCGCCTTCAGGATGCGTGAAGGCCCCCGCTCGCCGGAACTGCAGGCCGAACCGGAGGAGAGCGAGAAGCGGCGCATCGCCAGGATGAGCGCTTCCGAGTCCACGCGGCCGAAGCTGACGTTCAGGTTCCCCGGCAATCTTAACGCCCGCGGACCATTCACGGAAACGTCTTCGATCGAATCGAGGAGTCGCGACCGCAGTTCATTCCGGAGGATCGTGAGCCGCCCGGCCTCTTCTTCCATCTCAGCGGCCCTCAACGTCAGCGCTTCCGCCATGCCGATCACCCCAGGCACGTTCACCGTCCCGGACCGCGCCTTTCTCTCCTGCCCGCCGCCGGCGATGAGGGGAGCGATCCGGATTCCGCGTCGCACGTAAAGCCCCCCCACCCCTTTCGGCCCGTAGACCTTGTGCGCCGACCAGGAAGCGAGATCGACACCGCCGAAAACTACCGGCATCTTCCCCACCGCCTGCGTGGCGTCAGTATGAAAAAGCACCTTCCTCCTGCGGCACACCTCGGCGATCTCCACGACCGGCTGCAGTGTTCCGATCTCCCCGTTGGCGCTTTCAATCGAGACGAGCCGTGTATTACCCCTGAGCGCCCCCTCCACGGAAGAAGCGCGGACGAACCCCTCGCCATCCGGCTCGAGGATCGTGATATCCACCCCGCGCTCCCGCAATCTCTCCACCGGCGCGAGGATCGAGCTGTGCTCGACCGCGCTCGTGATGACGTGCTCGCCCTTCTCGAGGAGATTCAGGGCAATGTTGTTCGATTCGGTCGCGCCGGCGGTGAAGTAGATCTCGCCGGGCTGGACCTGGAAGAAGCGCGCGATGGCGATGCGCGCGTTCTCGACCGCCGTCGAGGCGCGGCGTCCGTGTTCGTGGATGATCGACGCCGGGTTGCCGAAGATCTCCGTGAAATACGGCAGCATCGCCTCGACTACCCGAGGATCGCAGGGAGTGGTTGCGTGATGGTCGAGGTAGATCACGATGGGGGGTGCGGAAGGCGGAAACCAGAAGGCAGAAGGCAGAAGGCAGAAGTCGGAAACCAGAAACCAGAAACCAGAAACCAGAACGCGTCACGGTCTCCCGTTCTAACGGGAGATCGTCTGCACGAGTCGGTGATGTCGGTTCCTCGAGCTTCCATACGGTCCTTTTCGTTTACCTGAACGATCTCGAGCTGAAGGTTCTGACTCCCGAAATGCTTTTTCTATCAGCGGCGGCGGCGCTTCTTACGCGGAGCGGGTTCGCTCTCTTCCAGTCCGCGGCGGACACGGTTCGAGAACTCCTGCCACTGGCGGAACGTGTCGAGGTACTTGCCGGAGGAATATGCGTAGAGTTCGAGCAGGGCAAGCGCGTCACTGAACGGCTCGCGATGGACCGCCCGGAACTGCGAGCGTCGATCCGCCGGTGGCTCGAGCAATCGCCAGAGCGTCTCGAGCGCCTGCTCGATCTGGTGGCGGGTTCCGGCCGCCAGGGACATTCGCAGGCAGAGCGGCTGCACGAGATCGCGGATGAAGACGAGCACATCGCTGATCCGCATACGCGCGTCGCGGCGTGCTTCCTCGTCTTCGAGTTCTTCGACGACCCACGGCAGCATCAGGACGCAGAGCAGGACTGCATCCGACACTTTTCGGCCTGACTGCACGGTGCGGTCGAGAACCTCGAGCATTTTCCAGAAGTACGGCGCGCGGTCGTCGCGAATGGCCCGGTAGACCTCCGGAATGAGCGGCTCGAGCAGCTTCGACTCGATCATCAGCCGGAAGGCGCCGTTAGACCAGCCACGCCGGAGCAGTTCCAGGATTTCCTCTGAGACTCGCGGCGGCGACGCCTTGAGGATCTCGGCCCGGTGGCGAATGATCCCCTGCCACGTTTCGCTCTCGATCTCGAAGCCGAGGCGCGAGGCGAACTCGATCGCCCGCATCATCCGGACCGGATCTTCCCGGAAGCGTTTTTCAGGATCGCCGATCACGCGAACCTGCTTCGCCTCGATGTCGTCCAGCCCGCTGACGTAATCGATCAGCGTGAAGTCGGCGATGTTGTAGAACATCGCGTTGATCGTGAAGTCGCGGCGACGGGCATCCTGAAGCGGCGAGCCGAACGTATTGTCGTCCGTGATGAGGAGGTCTTCGCTCTCTTCTGGCGGTGTCTGGGCCCGTTCCGGCTCGCGACGGAACGTCGAGACTTCCACCGTCATGTCCTGAAAGATGATGTGGACCAGCCGGAACCGGCGGCCGATGATGCGGCTGTTCCTGAAGAGTCGGCGGATATCCATCGGATGCGCATCCGTGGCGATGTCGAAGTCCTTCGGCGTCCGGCCCACCATGAGGTCGCGCACGCTCCCGCCGCACAGGTAGGCGCGGTAGCCGCTGCGATGCAGGCGGTAGAGCACCTTCAGCACGTTCTCGGGAATCCCGCGCCGCGAGATCGAGTGATCGCTCCGTTCGATGACGTTCGGATCGCTCTCGATCGTCGCTGCGGAGGCGTCGCCTTCCAGCTCTCCGGAATCTATGCGCTCATTCGAATCCATCAGAGCTCTCGCGCGGGCGGTCCGGCGTGTAGTGATACTTGCTGTCCACGATGAAAAACGTGCGGGACCAGCGCGTGTTGGGGATGAACTTCGTGGTCACTTTCAACAGTTCGCGCAGCCTTGTTCCTGCCGAACTTCCCGGCGGCGGCGGCTCGCCCTCGAACGACCAGTACACCATGAAAGCGCGCCCCTTGATCATCGATCGCGGCACCGAGCCCCAGTACCGCGAGTCGCTGGAGCGGTCGCGATTGTCGCCCATGGCGAAATACTGTCCGTCCGGAACGACGTAAGGGCCGAACTGATCCCGCGACCGGTACGGCTCGGGAAGCGCTGGCTCGAGGGGATAGACCCGAGGGTCGTCGAACACCGTGTAGGGCTCCTCGAGCCGCCGGCCGTTGACGGACACCTTCTTGTCGCGAACCTCGATCGTCTCGCCCGGCATTCCGACCACTCGCTTCACGAAGTCCGTCTCGGGCTGGAGCGGG
Organism: Thermoanaerobaculia bacterium; assembly: GCA_046590585.1. GTDB lineage: Bacteria > Acidobacteriota > Thermoanaerobaculia > Gp7-AA8 > Gp7-AA8 > JBKJVD01. The sequence continues at coordinate 7,874 of JBKJVD010000036.1, forward strand.
TAACGGAAGACGATGATGTCACCGCGATGAACGTCCCGGACAGGGATGACCTTCGCGAGCGGCCCTGACGTCGGGCCGTAGATGAATTTATTGACGATGATGTGATCGCCGACTTTCAGGTTGTCTTCCATCGATCCCGTCGGGATCTTGAACGCCTGAAATACGAACATCCGGGCAAAATTGACGAAGATCACAGCAATCAGAAGCGCTTCGTAATACTCGCGGAGCGTCGACTTGCGATTCTCCGCTTCAGCGGTGGCTGGCATCGGGTAACGAGGTCCCCTTCAACTGGTCTGCGATGAAGCCCGCAGAAAATGATTCTACGACACCGGGAGGAGTCTCAATGATCCCGCCTCGCCTCCGGTAAGTCTGCGCCGGGACGTCCCGACCTGGACGAATGACGGTCATCCCCGGCAGTGCTTCCAATTCCGCTGAACCAGCGGACCGCGTATCAACCAGAAAGATCCTCGTTGGATCGATCCAGACGGTGGCGCGCAGGACGCTCCAAAGCGCGTCGTCGGGCGCGGTCCTCACCACCAGGCAGGCCACGCGGGCGTCGCCCATCAGGGTCGCGCGCGCATCATTCCACCGATTCTCGTCGCCGTCCTGAATCCAGATGACCAGCGGAAGCGTCTCTCCGTACCTGACCGCGTCGGGACGGAGCGAAACTCCGCCTCCCAGCGGCTCCACGCTCACAGCCAGGCGTCGGCCGGGCTCGATCGCGACACGCCGGGAGGTGCCGTCGTACTTCATCACCTCGACTCGCTGCGAGGCATCGACGCTCTCCACGACGATTGCAAAACGTTCAGCCGCGTCATCCCACGCCAGCGACATGACGCGTCCGAATGGAACATCGACGCTGAACTGGTAGGAGGTCGGGACGTGGAGCGTCCGCACGAAGTCGGCGCCCGGCGTCCGGACGACGTAACTGATCTTGTTCCCGCGCGGAGCCCACTGCACATCGAGTTCATCCGCCGGGTCGGCCGGGACCCAGCTAATCGGGCTGCCGTCGGTGGAGACGAGTCCGATGTCGTACGAGGTCTCCTTCATCGCGGAGAACGCGATCTCTCCCCGCTCCTGGGAGACGTCCAGCGAATCGATGGCAGGGAAGGCTGGGGTGAGATCGGTCCCGCCTCGCCGGATCCGCCCGTCCACGACGCTCACATCACCCTCAGCGGTTTTCTGCCGGGGAACTCCCTCTTCCTGGACCGATCCATTCCGGAACGCAATCGCAGCGAAGCGCTTTGCCTGAGGCGTGACCAGCCAGGCGTCAGGAATCGTCCCGGACTGCGGAACGGAGGTGACGCTGCCGCACGCGAAGAACAGGATCGGGAAAAGGAGCACACACGCGCGTTTCGCGGACATTCGCCGTGCATTGTAAGTGATTGATCTCAAAGCGCAAACCGGCTGGCCGAACCCTTGCAATTCACTGAATCAACCGAAGGAGAGGATGACGACATGGACCTCGAAAAAGGACTGATCACTTCAAAGAAGCAACCCCGCAGGAAGAGCAAATGGTTTTCATCCGGGGCCTCCTTACTGCTTCATGGCGCGATCATCACCTCTTTCATCTTCATCGGCGCCCATGCAACCCACAACGTCGACGCGGAAGAGAAGCCGATGAAGGCCTTCCTCTCCCAGGGAGCGGCCCCTCCCCCACCGCCACCTCCTCCGCCACCTCCGGCGGCCAGCAACTCGGCACCTGGATCCACTCCGAAGGTGCAGCCGACGCCGGTGCGAATTCCTCAGAACGCCTTCATTCCTCCGACCGAAACTCCGCGCGAGCTTCCAAAGGCCGTTCCCGTTCAGACGATCCCCACCGAACCGGTTGACGTACCGCCCAGCGAGGAGCCTTCAGCACCGAGCGCTCCTGAAACCGTCGCAGAGGCCTCACCTGCTGGCGTCGCGGGTGGCGTTGCCGGCGGTGTAGCGGGCGGCATCGTCGGCGGCGAAGTCGGCGGTGTCATCGGTGGCGAGATCGGCGGCGTCAAGGGTGGTGAAGTCGGCGGTGTCCTTGGCGGAACCGTCGGCGGAACAGGATCTGGCAACACTGGCGAAGGAACCGGCGCGGCGGAAACTTCGAGCGGTCCGATGCGGGTGGGCGGCGACGTCAAGGCGCCAGTCCCGACGTCGCGAGTCGATCCCGAATACACCGACTCAGCGCGGAAGGCGCGAGTCGCCGGCATCGTGGTCGTCGAAGCCATCATCGACAAGAACGGGAACGTCGACCGGGTTCGCGTCGTGAAGGGTCTTCCGATGGGTCTCGGCGAGAGCGCAGTTGCAGCCGTCCGTCAGTGGAAGTTCAAGCCGGGTACGCTCAACGGGCAGCCGATCGACGTCATCTTCAACCTGACGGTCACCTTCAAGGTGGACAACTAGACGCTGGTTCCTCGGAGTTCCTCGGTTCCTCGGGTTCCTCGGCTCTAGTCCGACGAACCCCGAGGAACCGAGGAACTCTATTTACGTTTTCTTCGCCGCGACTCTGCGGGACAGCGACTTGCCCTGGAGGAACAACCCCAGGTAATCGCGGCCCCCGGCCTTGGAGTCCGTTCCCGACATGTTGAATCCGCCGAACGGATGCACTCCGACGAGCGCCCCGGTGCATTTGCGATTGATGTAGAGATTTCCCACGAAGAAGTCATTGCTGGCACGCTGGATCTTTTCCTCGTTCTCCGTGAAGATCGCGCCGGTCAATCCGAACTCCGTATCGTTGGCGATGCGCAAGGCATCATCGAAGTCCTTCGCCTTGATCAGCGCGAGCACTGGCCCAAAGATCTCTTCACGCGCGATGGTGTGATCCGGCTCCACTCCGTCGATGACGGTCGGCTCGATGTAGAAACCTTTGTCTCCGTTCACCACGCCACCAGCAATCACGCGGCCGCCATCCTTCTTCGCAGTCTCGATGTATTTGCTGATGCTCTTGAACGCGCGCGCGCTCACGACGGGACCGACGTGGGCGTCGAGCGACTCCGGGCTGCCCATCCGCAGCTGCTTGGTCTTCTCGACGATCTTCGGGACAATCTCGTCATAGATGGCTGCATCGATGATGGCGCGGGAGCAGGCGGAACACTTCTGTCCCTGAAATCCGAAGGCGGAAGCGACGATCGCGCCGGCCGCTTCGTCGAGATCTTTCGTCTCGCGATCGACGATGATCGCGTCCTTGCCGCCCATCTCCGCGACGACCCGCTTGATCCAGAGCTGTCCATCGCGCGGCTTCGCAGCTTCTTCGTTGATGTGGAGGCCAACGCCTTTCGAGCCGGTGAAGGAGATGAAGCGGATGCGCGAGCTCTGCACGAGTGGCTCCCCGACTTCCAGTCCTCCACCGCTGACGAAATTCACGACTCCGGCCGGCATCCCTGCTTCCTCGAGAAGTTCGAAGAAGCGGTAGGCAATCCACGGCGAGTCCGACGACGGCTTGAGTACGACGGCATTGCCGGTCACGACTGCGGCCGTGGTCATTCCGGCCATGATCGCCAGCGGAAAGTTCCACGGCGGAATCACGGCGCCGACTCCAAGGGGGATGTAGACGAAGCGATTGTCTTCGCCATCGATCTTCGTGATCGGCTGCTCGCCGCCCCAGCGATACGCCTCGCGCGCATAGAATTCGAGAAAGTCGATGGCCTCAGCGGTATCGCCATCAGCCTCAGCCCAGCTCTTCCCGACTTCGAGGACCATCGCCGCCGAGAACTCGTGTTTTCGTTCGCGGAGGAGCTTCGCTGTGCGGACGAGAAGCCCGGCACGCACTTCCACGGGCTCGCGCTTCCAGACCTCGAACGCGCTCCAGGCTGCGTCGAGAGCCTGAGTCACGTGTTCGGCATCGCCTTCCTGAAACCTGCCGAGCACCTCGGACTTGTCCGCCGGGTTGATGCTGTCAAACGTCTCGAGTCCGGTGATTCGCCGGCCGCCGATGACAATCGGGTGCACACGGCCAATCTCTGCGCGGACTTTCGCGAGCGCGAGTTTCATCGCACTGCCGTGCTCGGGTCGCGTGTAATCGGTGAACGGCTCGTTCGCAAATTCGCTCAGCGTCGTCATTTCGGCGTCATTCCTTTTCGCGGACGGCACTTCGGCGTCCATGTTGCTAGTGAGGTTTGGGATCGAGTGCGTCAGGAGCGGGTTAAGATACCCGTCCTGTCGCGCCCCTGCCCGAGGAAACGCTATGTTATCGAATTCAATGAGGAGAGCAAGGCCGCTGCTGCTGCTGGTGCTGTTTCTGGTCTCGGCGAGCGCCTGCTCGAGCGTCTCCCTGCCATGGAAGAACGAGCCGGTTGGAAGCGAGGTGAACCTCGCCTTCGTTCTCGACGGCAATCTTCTCCGGCTCCGGACTGCCGAAATCAACGGCTACCGGGGTCGCTACATCTTCGGGACGGCAACCGCCCAGACCGTCATTGACGAGAACGCGGCAGCGACTCTGGGTCAGCGGGCGGACGGGTACAAGCTTCAGATTGCCGAAAAGCAGACCGTTCGCATTTATCCCGCGATCGCGGATCTCGGAGGATCAGCCGATGCGGTGATCGGGGTGGACATGATCGGCAACAAGGCCGTCACCATCGACTATCGATCGGGCCTCGTCACGTATCAGAAACTCGGCATCTTTCCTGACCAGATGACGCTGTACCGATTCAGCGGACCTCCGGTGATTTCGGTGCTGGTCGATGGTCAGAAGATCGACGCCATTGTCGATACGACGAGTCCCGACACGCTCACGCTTCCGGGAACAGGCGCGCGCCGGAAAGTACGGGTGAGCATTGCCGGGAACGATTTCGGAGTGATCGATGTCGGCTATGGCGACACCCGGGTGGCCCGAATCGGGAACCGCCTCCTCGCTTCGTTCCTCGTCTCCATCGACTACGGCAAGGGTGTGGTCGGTCTGTTTCGCGATACGCGCCCGCAGGGCTGAGCCAGGAGCCCACGCGGCAAAAGGCGTGCTGTGCCAGGGAAAGTCGCGGCACACCTCACCCACCTCACCTGGTGAGCACCTCCGCTGGCAAGGTGGCTGGCAAGGTGCTGGCTGGCAAGGTGCCACACCTCCACTTCGCGGCGCTACGGGCGACTAGAACCTGGAAAGGCGTGCTAGAACCTGGAAAGGCGTGCCACACCTCCAGTTTGCAGCGCGAAGGCGAGCCGAATCGAGCGACAAGGCATGACCCGCTCGTCAATCGCGAACTGGAAACGGCCGCCCCAGTGAGATAGGGCTGGGACTGCACGTGTCGGAGTCGGAAAAAGGGGTTAAGAACGTCGCGCGCTAACAAAGAAGCGCTTCGCCAGTCGCCGTGGACATGGCTCCGCCGACCTCACGCCTGCGAAGTCGCGGAAAGGTTGCGACGAACTAACGATGCAGCGCGGTGCCGGGGTAGCTTTGCCGGT
>JBKJVD010000214.1:0-17604 GCA_046590585.1 Thermoanaerobaculia bacterium
CGCGCGTCGTGAGCGGCGCGCATCGCTTTGCGATGGAGCAGCGTGCGGTCGCACGCTGCGACGAGGGCGTCGATGTCGGCTTTTCCACGCCGCGCTGTCGCGACGCCGAACATGGCGGTGACCGAGATTTCCCTTTCACAGAAGGTCCATCGCAATGCTGCGATGACTCGCGCCAGGCGTCGGGCCACGAATTCGGCCAATTTGACGGTTGTAGAAGGGAGCAGCACGACGAATTCATCGCCGCCGTAGCGCGCGACGATGTCGGTTGGTCGAGTATGGCTCTTGAGCGCTGTTGCGACGCCGTTGAGAATGGCATCGCCCGCCGTGTGCCCGAAACTGTCGTTGATCTGCTTGAAGTGATCGAGGTCGATCAGGATGGCCACAAACTTTCCCGGGGACGCGAGCATGAGTTCTGCGGCACGAAGAAGTCCCCTCCGGTTTGAAACCCTCGTCAACTCGTCGGTCAGTGCGAGAGTTTCCAACTGCTGGTTGCGGACTCGAAGCGTTCGTTCCAGCACGACGCGCCGCGCGGCGCTCCGCACTCGTGCAACCATCTCGGCCGCAGGAGCCGATTTGGCCACGAAGTCATCCAGACCGCTGTCGAGAGCACGCAGTCGTAGATCGATCGTTTCCGTCGCGGTGACGAGGATTGAGTAGATGCCGCCACGGTCCGATTTTTCTTTCGCGCGACGGACCGTCTCGATGCCGTCGATGCCGGGCATGGTGAGGTCGATCACCAGCAATGAGACGGTAGCGTCCGTGCTCAGAATCTCGAGCGCTTCCTCTCCCGAATCCGCGGTGCTCACCCGGAAGCCTGCCGCTTCCAGCAGGTGAGTTGCCAGCTTTCGATAGGCCGGGTCGTCATCGACCGCGAGAACGTGGATGGCCGCATCCTCAGCGCCATCAACGTCCGATCGCCTGCGTTTAGGAGGCAGCGGAGCCGTCTGGGTCACGCGGCCAACCTCAGCAATCGGGATGCCGCGGTCGGGAGGAAGCGTGACAGAGGTCACGGCTCTTCCCATAACTGCCGCTTTCGATGTCATTGGGCTGGGACGTACGTAGGGTCTGAGGTGGCGTTGTCGATGACGGAGCCGTACGCGGCGACGCGTCCCGCGCCTTCGATCACCTGCACGGTGACGCGCGCGTTGTAGACATTGCCGCTTCCTCCCGGAACGGACTCGATGACTCGATTGAGCTGCACGAATTGATTGGGAGCCAGGTCGACGACCGTGCTCGGTGTGGCCAGCGAATCGGGCAGGATCACAGTCACGCGTACCTTCGCTCCGAGACCGGAGAGTTCAGCCAGGCCGAGGTTGGTGCGAAAGTTCTTCGACTGCTCGAGTTGCAGAACCTGGAGCGGGGCGTTCCCAAGCCCGATGCCGTCCCTTGGCGCGACGCCGGGGATGAACTGGCCATAGGTCCCGCCGCCGGCCGCGTTGCTGTAGGTACGTCCGGTGACGACCATCGATGACGGGGTGCCCGTCGTCACCACGATCGAGCCGCCCTGTTCCTGGCGGCTGAAGAGAGTGCCGACGACATCGTCGTACGCGAGGACCCGGCCCGGAGCGATGCGCACTGGAGCAGACGCGATCGATGGGGCACCCTGGGGGTAGAACGTGAGTATGGCGATGGCATCGCTGGTTCCGCCGTTGAAGAGCCGGATGTCGGACCGGAAATTGGCCGCCGTGTATCCGGCCATCCCGGGAAGTACGTAACGGTTTTCGTTGATTTCGGACGGGAAGGCAGGCATGACCGCGAGCGGATCGGTAGTCTTGTTGTCGAGCACCGAGGCATAAGCCGTGACTGCACCGGCGGCGGAATCGACGGCGATCTCGATCCGGCCATCCTCGACGCTGGGCAGGCCGTTGGCCGCGAAGATGCTGTTGTACTGCCTGTGTTCACCAGAGAGCAGTGAGAAGGGGATTTCGCGGAGCAGCGTCCCGCTGCCGTCGAGGAAGCGGATCCGGCCCGAGGCAGGCGATCCAGACCCCTCGACGATGCCGAGGTTGGTGCGGAACTTCGCGGACTGCGCCACCTGCTGGAGGCTCATGAGCCTGCGCGGGGCGGACTGCGGAAGTCCCGGGACAGGGCTGATGGCATTCGTAGCGAACTGCGAGAGCGGCACGGCGGCGATGAACTGTCCGAAGGTCCCGGTCGGAGTCGTGGCGTAGGTGCGGCTCGAAGCGTAGGTTGAATTGCCTGACGTGCCGATTGGCCGGATCTCGAGCGAGCCGAAGCCGACGTCGGTCGATACGCCGGTCGCGCCGAAGCCGAAAAAATTCTTCGCGATGTCATTGAGGGCGATGGTCTGGCCTGCTGCCACATCGATCGTGGTGGTCTTGCTGCTCAGCGTCGCGTCGGTCGCAGTCGGCGTCATGATCACCTGATACTTCGCCGGGGAGACGTCCGCGTTCGTCAGGCGAACATCCGACAGGAACTGCCCGCTGGCCGAATTCACGTGCGTGACGACTGGAATGATCAGCGAGCTGAGACCTGCAGGAGATTTCCCGCCGCCAGCCACCGGGGTCACGAGGCTCACCGAGACCGGAACTGTGGCGATCGTGCTGGCGCCCGAGGTCACGGTGACGGTGGCGGTGTTGGCCCCCGGCGGAAGCGTGGCGGGGCTGGCGGTCACAGTGAGAGTGAGTCCCTGCGGCGGAATGGTCCCGGAGGCCGGAGAGACGGTCATGTACGGCTTGTCCACCGTCGCGTTGAATGCGGTGTCGAGAGCGGTCTTTCCTGCTGGCGCCTTGATCAACAGCTTGAGAGGAACCGGAGTGGTACTGCCGAACGGTGCGACGACCTCGGCACCGCGCGCGCTGGAACTGGGCAACGGTGGCGCCTGCACGACGACGCTGATGATCGGCGAAAACGCCGACTCGCCAACGGGACAGTTGGTGGTGCGAACGCGGTAGTAGTACGTGGTGTTTACCGTCACGTCATGACGGAAGTCTCTGGAACGAGCGGTCGAAGTCGCGGTCTGGAGATTCGCCGTGAAGTCGGCGCTCGTCGATTCCTGGATCTCGTAGATCGGGTTGTCGCCGAGGGATGCGGCCCAGGTGACAGAGTAGGGGATGCCGGAGTTTGCGATCGCCGGGACGCTCGCGACGGGCGTGCAGGTGGGCGCGACAATTCCGTTGAATGCGTAGGCGTAGGCGAGTTCTTCGCCCTCGTCGCCCACGTAGGTGATCGCAATCAGGGGCAGGTTCGTTGCTGAGCCCGTGGATGTGACCATGGTGGAGGAGGTGAAGCTGCCTCCCGGAGGCAGAGACGCGTTCCCAAAGCAGAGAATGAACGTCTGGGGCGTGCCGGTGAGCGCTCCGTCAAAGCACTCGGTCAGCCCGAGCGTATTGGACGACTGTCCGAACTGAACGTTCGTTGCACCGTTCTGGAGGAAATAGCCAACGATGTACTGCCCATCGCAGCTGTTCGAGCCGGCGTTCCGGGTCGTGGCGACGCAACTGGCCTGGCTGGCCGAGCCGCTGCAGCTCATTCCGATCTGCAGGTTGCACGGCTCGTGGGCACGAACCGCGGGCGAGCAGAGGATCAGCAATGACGCGACGAGGAACGTGCGAACGAGCATTGATGGGTGGGACGGCAGGATGCTTCCGGGGCGCATGGGGAATCCTCCGATCTGGTCGGTAGCGATTGTATCCCTCCCGGGACAGCGGAACGGGCTGTGCTAATCTCCGCCGGTTTCAGCCATGTCGGCACGTTCTCTCATTTCGATACTTCGACCTGTGAGCGGGATCACCGCATTCCTGCTGGCGTGGCAGATCGCGGTGCTATCCACCGGGACGACGCTCGTTCCAGGGCCGCTCGCGGCGTTCAGCGCGATCGGTGAACTCGCCACGCAGGGTCTGCTGCTGAAATATGTCGTGGCCTCGCTGTTCCGCGTGACGTGGGGTTACCTGTGCGCTCTGGCACTGGCCATTCCGGTCGGGGTCGCGCTCGGACTCTCGGCGCGGGCTTCGATGGCGTTCAACCCGATCATTCAGCTGCTCAGGCCGATCTCGCCGCTGGCGTGGATTCCGATCTCCATTCTCTTCTTCGGCGTCGGTGACGTGTCGGCCATCTTCCTGATCTTTCTCGCATCGTTCCTGCCTCTGGTCGTGACGACGGCGCATGCGATTGGCAACATCGAAGCGGTCCATCTGAGCGCGGGGATGAATTTCGGGCTGTCGCGCGCGCAGTTGATCCGGAGCGTGATCCTGCCTGCGATCATGCCGCAGCTGATCGTCGGGATGCGCATCACCCTCGGAATTGCCTGGCTGGTGGTTGTGGCCTCGGAAATGATCGCCGTGAACTCAGGCCTTGGGTTTCTCATCATCGACGCCAGGAATGCCGGCAACCGCTACGATCTCGTGGTGGCCGGGATGATGATAATCGGCATGATTGGCGTGGGACTCGACCTGCTGATGCGCCGGCTCGAGAAACTCGAGTCGGTGCGGTGGGGGTACGTCACGGAATGAGTGATCCGGCGATCGTACCCAAGGTGCGCATCGAACATGTGTCGATGCAGTTCAGCGCGATGCGGGCCATCGTCGACATCTCCCTCGAGGTCCGCGACGGTGAGTTCGTCTGCATCCTCGGTCCCTCGGGCTGCGGCAAGTCGACGCTCCTCAACATTGTGGGTGGCTTCCTGAAGGCGACCTCCGGATCGGTCTTCATCGACGACGAGAAAGTCACGGCTCCCGACCCTCGCAGGATCTTCGTATTCCAGGAGCGCGGGGTGTTCCCGTGGCTGACGGTCGAGGGCAACATCGGCTTCGGACTCTTCCGCCTGTCCAAAGAGGAGCGCGCTGCGCGCATCCGCCACTATATTCAGCTCGTCGGGCTGGAAGGCTTCGAGTCGTCCTATCCGAGCCAGCTGTCGGGCGGCATGAAGCAGCGACTGGAAGTCGCACGGGCACTGGCGGTGAATCCAGACGTGCTTTATCTCGATGAACCGTTCGGCGCGCTCGATTCGATCACGCGGCTGCAGATGCGGAGGGAACTGCTGCGCATCTGGAACAAGGAGCGAAAGACGATCCTGTTCGTGACGCATGACATCGAGGAGTCGGTGCAACTCGCCGATCGCATCGTGGTGATGAGCGCAAGACCCGGGTCGATCCAGCGGATCGTGGACGTCGACATACCGCATCCGCGCGATCTCTCCGATCCTCGCTACATCGCGTTGCGTGACCTGATCTTTGCGGAGATCGGACTGGCCCATCAGATATGAGAGGCGAACGGATCGCATTGCCGCTGCTCACGGCGGGTGTCATCGTCGCGCTCTGGGACGCTGCCGTGCGACTGAGTCATACCAATGTCTTTCCCCCTCCGGCCGACGTAATGAAGGCTCTGGTGACGCTCGCCGAGAGGAAGACGCTCTGGGTCTACAGTCTCGACTCACTGATGCGCGTCCTCTCCGGCTATTCGCTGGCGGTGGCGCTGGCGATTCCGCTCGGACTGATGATCGGATGGATGCCGAAGCTGGGAAGCGCGGTGAATCCACTCATCCAGATGCTCCGGCCAATCTCGCCGATCGCCTGGATGCCGCTGGCAGTGATCTGGTTCGGCGTCAGCAATGCGGCGCCGGTGTTTCTCATCTTCCTCGCTTCGTTCTTTCCGATTGTCGTTGCTTCCGCGAATGCGGTGCGGGAGATCCCGGCGGTCTTCATGCAGGCGGGCCGCAACTTCGGGCTGTCTCGTCCTCAACAGTTGCGCAGGATTGTGCTTCCGGCCGTCCTTCCGCGCATCGTGGTCGGACTGCGCATCGCTTTCGGCGTCGCCTGGATGGTCCTCGTCGCCGCGGAGATGATCGCCGTCGATTCCGGTCTGGGCTACCTGATCATCGATGCGCGCAACGCGGGCAAACGTTATGACCTCGTCATCGGAGGCATGCTCATCATCGGATTCATCGGCCTGCTGATGGACCTGCTGTTCCGCGGAGCGGAGAAACTTCCGGCGCTGCGGTGGGGATTTAGAGAGGCGAAATGATGAATGATGAATGTTGAATGCTGAATGTTGAATGGCCCGGCGCTGTTTTCAGCATTCAACATTCTTCATTCAGCATTCGAAAGGGGGTGTGGAAATGAACGATCGTCGAAAAGTTCTCGCGATTCTCGGCGGCTGGATTGCCGGGATCACGGGTGCTCATCTTGCGATGAACGTCGAATGGCCGGTACTGCTGAACGAGTACCTGCCGAGCGGCAAGCGCAAGCTGAACGTTGCATACATTCCGGTCACGTGACATCTCGCGTGCCCGGTGACTGACTACATTTCCCGCTACTCCGCATCAGGACACATCTTCATCCCCCGGATGTTTCAGGGATTTCCCGAGATCAAGGAAGCGCTGATCGCGGGCAAGATGCAGGCGGGATTCATGGTCGCACCGATGGCGATCGCCCTGCGGGCTCAGGGCGTACCGATCCGGATTGTTTACCTTGGCCATCGTTATGGCAGTGCGGTCGTCGTCCGCAAGGGGGGAGGTGTGCGCACCTTCCAGGACCTGCGCGGCAAGACGATCGCCATCGCGAGCCGCTTCTCGGACGAGCGGCTGATCCTGTTTCGCGCACTCAGGAAGAACGGGATGGATGCTTCGCAGATCCACATGGTGGAGATGGCGCCTCCCGATGTCGCCGGGGCGCTGGCGGCTGGAGCGATCGACGCGTTCTCGATGGGCGAGCCGTATCCGTCGCAGGCGGAGATGTCGGGCTTCGGCGAGATCCTGTTCAATGCCCGCGAGTACTGGCCGGATTACATCTCCTGCGTGCTGGTGGTGCGGGACGACGTCATCGCCCGAAACCCGGAGGCGGTGCAGGTTCTCGTGGACGGGATCGCCCGGTCCGGACTGTGGCTCGACAATCCGCAGAAGAAGCGAGCCCGCCGCGAGCACGCAGCCGATTTCGTGGGCCGCTACTACTACCGCCAGAATCCGAAGCTGCTGCGCTGGGCCCTGACGAAGCCGCTCGACCGTGTCATGTACCAGCCGCTGACCCCTCTCAAGCCTGACTTCGAGACGATCGTCGCCCTGATGCAGGAGACCGGCGTGCTCGATCACTACATCCCGTTCGAGGAGTACGTCGACCCGCGTTTCGCCGAGGGAGCGATGCACCAGACGGAATGGAAGTACGAGCCGGGAGCGGGGCACAGCGAGTAGCTGAAGGCTGCGCGCCTGCCCGCCGCCGTGGGTGCACTGATTTCGAAGCATTCGCCCATCGTCACCACTTACCATTCGCTTCATGGGAAGCCGGCCGAAGAAAAAATGGGGACAGAACTTCCTGCGCAATCGCGGGGCGGTCGACCAGATCGTGGCCGCGGTCGAGCCGCAGCCGGGCGAGGTGATCGTCGAGGTCGGACCGGGCGAAGGGGTGCTCACGGAGAAGCTCGTGGAACTGGGGGTTCCGGTGATCGCCATCGAAATCGATCCCGAACTGAGCGCGAAACTGTCCGGCAGGTTTGGCGAGAGGCTGACCATACAGAACGTCGATGCCATCGACGCGCCGATGCCGGAGATGCCGTTCCGGGCCGTCGGCAACCTCCCGTACAACGTCGGGACGCCGATCCTTCGCCGGATGATCTCCAACCCGAACTGCCGCCGCGCCGTCTTCATGCTCCAGGACGAAGTAGTCCAGCGGATCGTCGCCGGGCCGGGGGATGAACAGTACGGCTATCTCACGCTCTACGTGGCGATGTTCGCGAAAGGCCGCATCATCGCGAAGTTAGGCCCGAAGTCGTTCTACCCAGCGCCGAAAGTACACAGCGCCGTCGTGGTTCTCGATCCGGTAGCGCAACCGTTCCAGGCCGATCGCGAAGTGCTGCTCAACCTCATCAGCACCGCGTTCCGCATGCGACGCAAGAAACTCGTCAACAACCTCATCGACTGGCAAGGCCTCGATCGGGCCGGAGTGAACGCCCTGCTCTCTCGCGCCGGCATCGACCCCGACGTCCGCGCCGAAACATTGGGGCTCGACTCGTTCGACCGAATCGCGGGGAATGTGCAGGGCTGAGTGTCGGGGCTGGTAGCCGGCAGGCGCGCGCTTCGCTCTTCCTGCCGGCTACTGTCCGTTGCCCCTTCCGGGGCAAGTGTCCCTGAGACGTTGTCTTACGCGGTTACCATCCGCAGATCTGGCCGGTGTTCTTCGTGTCGAGCCAGTTCTTCAGCGGCTTGAAGTAGTCGATGATGGCTGTGGCATCCATCTGCCGCTGGCCGGTCCCGACTTCGAGTGCGTCGGGCCATGGGCGGCTCTGTCCCATCTCCAGCATCCTGTTGAGTCGCGCTCCTGCTTCCTTGTTGCCGTAGATCGAACAGCGGTTGAGCGGTCCCTCGTAGCCTGCGGTCTGGCAGAGCGAACGGTGGAACTGGAACTGAAGGATCCGGGCCATGAAGTAGCGCATGTAGGGCACATTCGCCGGGATGTGGTACTTCGCACCTGGATCGAACACATCCTCCGCGCGCTCTCCTGAAGGTGCGATTCCCTGATATTGCAGGCGGAGATCCCACCACGCCTTGTTGTACTGCTCGGGGCTCACCTCGCCGGAGAAAACCTTCCAGCGCCACTTGTCCATCAGCACGCCGAACGGCAGGAATGCGATCTTGTCGAGGGCCTCGCGAAGAAGCAGCGGGATGTCGGCCGATGCAGGTGGTTCCTTGTCGAGCAGGCCGATCTTGACGAGATAACCGGGCGTGACCGAGAGGGCAATCGTGTCGCCGATCGCTTCGTGAAATCCGTCGTTCGCGCTGTTCTTGAAGAGGAAGGGCTGCTGGTTGTACGCGCGCTGGTAGAAGTTGTGACCGAGTTCGTGGTGGATGGTGGTGAAGTCGTCCGCGTTTTTCTCGATGCACATCTTGATGCGCAAGTCATTCACGTCATCCACGTCCCATGCAGACGCATGACAGACGACATTGCGGTCGCGCGGCTGGATGAACATGGACCGCTCCCAGAAACTCTTCGGCAGCGGGTCGAATCCGAGCGAGGTGAAGAACGATTCACCGATCCGGACCATCTTCAGCTCGTCGATGTCCTTCCGCTTTTCGAGGATTTTCGTCAGGTCGTAGCCACGATCGGATTTCGCCGGGGCGACGATGTCGTAGATGTTGCCCCACTCCTGAGCCCAGATGTTTCCGAGGAGGTGGGCGGGAATCGGCTTGCCGGGGGCGACGACGCTGGCGCCGTACTTGTTGGTGAGGTTCCACCGCACATAGCAGTGGAGCGAGTCGTAGAGCGGCTTGACCTGACCCCAGAGTCGATCGACCTCGGTCGCGAACGCGTCGGGAGGCATGTCGTACTTCGAACGCCACATCGCCCCGACATCGCGATAGCCGAGTTCAGTGGCTCCCTCGTTCATCAGCGAGACGAAGCGGGAGTACTTCGGCTTCATCGGAGGGGAGATGGTGTGCCATCCGCGCCACACCTCGAGCAACTGCTTCGAGTTGCGGCTCTCGCGCATGATCTTCGTGATTTCACCGATATCGAGGCAGTCGTCGCCGCTCTTGCCCGGAGGACAGTACTGTCCCGCGCCATAGACGGCTTCGAGCTCCGCCGCGATCCGCGCCATCTCGCCGGTCTTCGCCGGATCGGCGGGGCCGGGGGAGGTGAGGGAGAGCTTGATCAGGTCGAGCTTGCGTCGGACGTCCCACGGCAGATCGAGCTTGTCGAACCGGGCCGCCTCTTTCGCCATTTCCACGCCGGCAGCGATCTGCTTCTCATTCGCCGCAGCCGCGAGGGCCTGCGTGTCATCGGTAATGTAAGTGGCCTGCACCCACGCAGCACGCTGCGCATCCACATTCAGTGTGGCCAGCCTTGCCTCGGCTTCGGTCACGAATCTGGAGGCGTCGGCGACCGTCGGCCCGGCCGGCGGCGGGGGAGCGGTCATGACAGCTCGTGGTGCGGGAGCCGCCTCCGGTATGGCCGCTGGCTGCATCGTCGTGCAGGCGGTGGCGAGGAGCGCGGTCAGCGCCGCTGCAAGGGGGAAGAGAATCGGGCGCATCGGACCTCCGAGTCGTCTGTAGAATTCACCGCAATGCGGCCCGCGGACTATACAACCCATCCCCGCCCGGTAGAGCCGGATCCTCAGGAGAAAGGCGTTGCAAGCGAACTCGTGGGCAATACTGCCTGGTGACCTTTGCTCGCCACTGGCCGTCTGAAGACACGTGCATCAACGGCGCGGTTGCCTGCGCCGTATCTAACCCGTCGCGGCAAGTCGGTCGCGGCCAGGCAAGTCAAGGAGACCCATGACAAACATCACGAAACTCGTACTGTTCTCGCTGCTTCTCACTTCATCGCTGCCGCTCGCTGCTGCTACCCGCCGGCGCGCAGTTCAGTTGGTTCCGGGCGTCGAAACCACCGTCACCGGTGTGGTCACCGACTCATCGACGCACGCGGTCATCGTGCAGGCAGAGATCGCTGCAGGGCGCCTGAAGGTCACTACGGACAAGGATGGGAAGTACACGATCACGCTGCCGACGGGGAAGACCACAGTGCTCAACGTGAACCGGAGCGGGTACGAGGCAGCGACGCTGAGCGTCACTCCTAGCGGCCCCACCACGTTGAACACCTCCCTGAAGCCAACCGCCACCGTCAGGGTGATCACCACCGGCGGAGCGACGTATGAACTCGACCGCGAATCGGCGCAGTTTGCGTACGCGCTGCCTTTTGCGGGCTACGCGAAATCGGATTCCGGAAACTTCTGTCTTGCGGATGGCACCACCTACGCACCGGTGGCAGCCGACCTGGCGAAAGTCATCGGTCCCGCCACATCGGGCACGGCCACTCCATGCTGCAAGAATCCTGTCATGTCGATCACGCTCGAAAAGAAGAGCGGCGAGCGCGTGCAGGCCGCGTTCGTCGACAGCTGCCCGGGCTACGAGGTCGATTTCATCGGCCGCGACCACACGTCGGCGCAATACCGCTATCTCCGATTCACGGAAATCGCCCAGATCGTATTCCCATAGATTCAGCTGGTGGCTGTTGGCTTTTGGCTCTTGGGAAAGGCGTCGCGCGGTGCAGTGTTTGGTTTTTCCCAACAGCCAATAGCCAACAGCCAACAGCCAGCCTGACATAATGCAGGCATGAGCGCAGCGACACCGATTGAGGTTCCCGGCAACGCCATTTCCGACGAGATCGACCGGATCTTTGCACTGCAGCAGGAGAACCGGCAGCGCGTCGCTTCTTGTGACGCGCGCCAGCGCATCGCGAAGATTCGCAGCGTTCTGGACGCGATGATGTCGCTGAAGGATGAGATCCGCGCGGCGATGTGGGCGGACTTCCGAAAACCGGCTGCCGAAGTCGATCTCTCGGAGATCTACACGGTCACGACCGAGGCCAAGCACGCCATCCGTCATCTACGCTCCTGGATGCGGGGGCGGTCCGTCCCGACGCCGCTGCCGCTGATCGGCTCGTCGTCCCGCATCGAGTACGAACCGAAAGGGGTCGTGCTGATCATCTCTCCGTGGAACTTTCCGTTCAACCTCTCATTCGGTCCGCTCGTCTCCGCGATCGCGGCGGGCAACTGCGCCGTACTCAAGCCCTCCGAAATCACCCCGGCCTCGAGCGCACTGATCAAGCGGATCGTGTCCGGGCTGTTCGATGAAAACGAGGTCGCGGTGATCGAAGGAGATGCGGCTGTATCGACGCTGCTCCTGAAGAAGCCCTGGGATCACATCTTCTTCACCGGCAGCCCGCAGGTAGGCAAGGTGGTGATGCGCGCCGCCGCCGAACACCTCACCTCGGTCACACTCGAACTGGGCGGCAAGTCTCCCGTGATCGTCGACCGCAGCGCGAATCTCGACGACGCGGCGAAGAAAATCGCATGGGGTAAGTTTCTCAACACCGGCCAGGTCTGTGTGGCGCCGGACTACCTCTTCGTCGACGAAGCGGTTGCCATCCCGTTCGTGAAGAAGCTGGGCGATGCGCTCGACGCCATGGGTAGCGGGAACGACCGTCCACTCATCGTCAATGATCACCATGCTGCGCGGGTGCAGAGACTGCTCGATGACTCGGTGGCCCGAGGGGCGACGATCGCGCATGGCGGCGGGTCGGGCGGGCGAGGCATCCCACCCACTGTCCTGACGGGCGTCTCACTCGATGCCGCGGTCATGAAGGAAGAGATCTTCGGGCCACTCCTGCCGGTGCTGACCTACTGCAACCGCGATGAGGTCTACCGGCACATCGCCAGCAACGAGAAGCCGCTCGCCCTCTACGTGTTCGCGAAGGACCGCAGCGTAATCCGCGAGGTCATGAAAAACACCGCAGCGGGAGGAACGGCGATCAATCACGTCATCATGCAGTTCTTCCAGCCGTTCCTTCCATTCGGCGGTGCCGGCAACAGCGGAGTCGGCAAAGGCCACGGGTTCTTCGGCTTCGAAGCCTTCTCCAACCCCCGCGGCGTCTACATCCAGTCGACACCGTTCAGCGCGATCGAACTGATGATGCCGCCGTACACGAAGATCAAGCAGAAACTGATCGACCTGACGGTCAGGTGGTTCTGACGAAATGCTGAATGTTGAATGTTGAATGCTGAATGTTGGACTCGGAACGAAGCGAAGCCGTTGTGTCTTTCGTTCCCAATTCAACATTCAGCATTCAACATTCAACATTTCGCAGTTACGTTCCTGTCACCACCCACCGCTTCGTCCGGCCCCTGTGTTATCACCACCAGACTTCGGATAGAGAGAGAGCGTATCGATGAAGAGATTGGCACTTGTGATTGCGGTTCTGGCACTGGCGACGTCGGCGTTGGCTCAGGAAACCCTGACCAGGCTGCTGCGGCAGCCGGACATCCATGGAGATCAGATCGCCTTCGTTTATGCCGGAGATCTCTGGCTGGCGAGTTCGCGCGGTGGGGATGCCCGGCGCCTGACCTCCGACGACGGGCTGGAACTCTTTCCGAAGTTTTCGCCGGACGGGAAGTGGATCGCATTCACCGGCGAGTACGGTGGCAACCGGCAGGTTTACGTCATGAGCGTCGATGGCGGTGTGCCGCGGCAGCTCACGTTTTACAACGACATCGGTCAGCTTCCGCCGCGCGGTGGCGTCGACAATCGGGTCGTCGACTGGACGCCGGACGGAAAGAACATCCTCTTCCTCCCGCATCGCCTCCCCTGGAACGATCGCATGGGACGCCATCATGTCGTGCCCGCAGCGGGAGGCATGGAGACGCCGCTGGCGATGCCCGAGGGGAGCGGCGGAAGCTATTCTCCGGACGGAACGAAGATCGTGTATACGCCGATCGAGCGCGAGTTCCGCACCTGGAAGCGTTATCGCGGCGGGCGCGCGCAGGACGTCTGGACGTACGACCTGACGACGAACAAGGCCGAGCGGCTCACCGACAACGTCGCCACAGACAACCAGCCGATGTGGATCGGCAACACGATCTATTTCACCTCCGATCGCGAAGGCGGCAAGCTCAATCTCTGGGCGCAGGAGATCGGCTCGAAGACGGCGCGCAAGCTGACGAGCCACACCGACTACGACGTGCTGTGGCCGAGTGCCGACCGATCGCAGGTCGTGTATGAAGAAGGCGGCTACATCTGGCGCTACGACACGGCCAGCGGCAAGAACGAGCGCGTGCCGGTGCGCATCACTGGAGACTTCCGCAACACCGTTCCCTATTTCAAGAACGTGAAGGGGAACGTCGAGTCCTACTCGCCGTCGCCGAGTGCGGCGCGCGCGCTGTTCGTGGCGAGGGGCGAGATCTTCACCGCGCCGGCGAAGAACGGCGAGGTGCGCAACCTCACACAGACGCCCGGGATCCGCGAGCGTGATGCAGTGTGGTCACCGGACGGCAAATGGATCGCGTACCTGAGCGACCGCATCGGCGACGACTACGAAGTTTACGTGCGTGCCGCGGACGGAAGTGGCACCGAGCGGCAGGTCACGACTGGCGCACGCTCCTGGCGCTTCGCGCCGCAATGGTCGCCCGACAGCAAGTCGCTCGTCTTCTTCGACAAGGACCAGTCGCTGCGCCTGCTCAATGTCGCGAGCGGCAAGCTCACCGACATCGACCGCGATGACTTCGGCGACCTCACTACGTATCGCTTCTCACCCGACAGCCGCTGGATCGCCTACACGAAGCTCAACGAGGCTCGCTTCTCGTCGATCTACGTCTACTCGATCGCTGACGGAAAGATCTCCCGCCTGACCAGTGGGATGACCGACGACAACGAGCCGGTCTTCGATCCGATGGGACGCTACATCTACTTCACGTCGAACCGCGACTACAACCTGACGTTCAGCGCCTTCGAATTCAACTACGTCTACACCGACCCGACGCGCGTCTACGTCGGCGTGCTCGCGGCCGACGGGCCGGCGATTCTCCTTCCGCAAAGCGATGAAGAGAAAGTCGTCGCCGAACCGGCCGCAGCGCCGGCCGAAAAGAAGGATGCGAAGAAGGATGCAAAGAAGGAAGACAAGGTCGAGAAGAAGGCTGTCGTAGTGCGGATCGACCCCGCAGGATTCGAGTCGCGCGTGCGCGCCATCCCTGGCTCACCAGGCCAGTACGGATCGCTCGCAGCCGTTGCGAACGGTGTCCTTTATCTCTCGGGGGACGGCCCACGCCGGAACCTGAAGCTCTACAACCTCGAGGATCGGAAGGAAGAGACCGTCCTCGAAGGAATCCGCTCCTACGAGCTGTCGGCCAACGGCGAGAAGGTGCTGTTCTCCACTGGCAGCGACTACGGCATCGCCGCGGCGAAGGGTGGGCAAAAGGCGGCTGAGGGTCTGCTCTCGCTCGAGCGCATGGAGATGAGAATCGATCCGAAGGCAGAGTGGGCGCAGGAGTTCAACGACGGCTGGCGCACGGTCCGTGACTGGTTCTACGACCCGAACACACACGGCGTCGACTGGAACGACGTCCGCCAGCGCTATGCGGTGCTCCTGCCGTATCTCGCGCACCGCTCCGACCTCGACTACATCCTCGGCGAGATGATGGGCGAACTGAACTCCGGTCATGCCTATCACGACACCTCCTCCGACTGGCAGGTGAAGCGCGTCGAGCACGGCCTCCTCGGCGCTGAGATCGTCGGCGACGGGAGCGGCTACTTCCGCATTGCGAAAATCTTCGCTGGCGAGAACTGGAACGAGAAGTCCCGCTCCCCGCTCACCGAACCGGGCGTCAAGGTGAAGCAGGGTGACTACATCCTCGCAGTCGACGGAACCTCCACGAAAGGCGTGGACAACTTCTATCGCCTGATGGAAAACAAGGCCAATCGCATCGTGACGCTGCTGGTCAATTCGAAGGCTGACACCACCGGCGCGCGCGAAGAGCACGTCCGGCCGATTACGAAGGAAACGAACCTCCGCTATCTGGAATGGGTGACCTCGCGCCGCGCGTACGTCGATAAGGCTTCGGGCGGTCGCATCGGATACATCCACCTTCCGAACACGGCAGGCGAGGGCAACCAGGAACTCTTCAAGGGCTTCTACCCCCAGGCGCAGAAACCGGCGCTGATCATCGACGACCGCTACAACGGCGGAGGATTCATTCCCGACCGCATGATCGAACTCCTCGATCGTCCCGTGCTGAGCTACTGGGCACGTCGCAACGTCAAGCCGACCCAGACACCCGCGTACGCCCACGTCGGGCCGAAGGCAATGCTGATCAACGGTTACTCGTCGTCGGGCGGCGACGCGCTGCCGTACTACTTCCGCGAGCGAAAGCTCGGCACGATCATCGGCTCGCGCACGTGGGGAGGCCTGATCGGACTCTCCGGCAATCCGACGCTGATGGACGGAGGCACCGTGAGCGTGCCGACGTTCCGATTCATGGATACCAAGGGGATGTGGGCGGTCGAAGGAATCGGCGTCTCGCCGGACATCGAGGTCATCGATCGTCCCGACCTCGTCGCCGCCGGACAGGACCCGTCGCTCGAGATGGCGGTGAAGGTGCTGCTCGAACAACTCGAGAAGAATCCGCCGAAGCCGCTGGTGATTCCGCCGATCACGGTGAACCGTCCGTAGTTTCGTGCTTGATGCCAATTCGCTAGGTGACGCGGTTCGCGAGAATCGCGGGAAACACGCTACAGCCCTACGCGCGGGCGAGACGCCCACGAGCCACAAGTGCAACGCGGTCATTCTCGCTTGTGATGAATCAATCTCGACTTGCGCGTTCTGGCTTCGTCCTTCGGACGCCACCCATACTCCGCGAGCGGAATCCTTCCGCGGGAATCGCGCGTCACGCCCTCCGCTTCGAGCAGCATTGCCTGCAGTTCGTGCGAGTCGGACTGCGAGCGCGGGCTGACCTCGCCCTTCGCGTTGACCACGCGATGCCACGGGACATCTGCGCCGTCGGGGAGCGCGTGAAGCGCGTAGCCGACCTGCCGCGCGTGTCCGTCGAGGCCGGCCAGCGTGGCAATCCATCCGTAGGTGGAAACCCGTCCTCGCGGGATTCTGCGGACGGCGGCGTATATGAGGTCGTAGCGGTTCATCGAATATTCATTGTAAAATGCACATCCCCTTGGGCATAACGTGAGGAAGGGTCAGCGGCGGGACTCGGGATTCGGCGCCGCAGAGTGAGGTGGGATGTGCCTAGAGCCATAGCATCGGGACAGATTGCATTCGGACTGGTCTCCATTCCTGTGAAGCTTTTCTCCGCCGCCGAGGCGTCTGAGAAGATCAGTTTCAACCAGATCCACAAGGAGTGCGGCAATCGGGTGCAGCAACAGCTCTTCTGCCCCAAGGACGAGCGGACGATCGAGCGAGCGGAGATCGTCAAGGGCTACGAGTTCTCCAAGGGCCAGTACGTGCTCTTCTCGGACGAAGAACTGAAGACGCTCGAAGAGAAAGCGACGCAGCAAATCGACATCTCCGAATTCCTCCCGCGAGAAACGATCGACCCGATCTACTTTGCAAAGTCTTTCTACCTCGGACCGGATAAGGGCGGAGATCGCGCGTACACGCTGCTGTCGAAGGCGCTCGAAGAGACGGGACGCTGGGCACTGGCGAAATACGCAGCGCGCGGCAAGCAGTATCTCGTCGTCATCCGTCCCCTCGGCAAGGGGCTGGTCATGCAGCAACTCTACTATCCGAACGAGATCCGCTCGATGGAAGACATTGGCCTCGGGGACACCACGGTCAAGGACAACGAGTTGAAGATGGCCGTCCAGCTTGCCGAGATGGGAGCCGCGGAAGAGTTCCATCCCGAGAACTACCGTGACGAAGTGCAGGAGCGGATGCGCTCCGAAATCCAGAAGAAGATCGACGGCGAAGAGATCTCCACATCAGCAGGCGAGGAACCGCGCGCCCAGGTCATCGACCTCATGGAAGCGCTGCGACGCAGCCTCGGCGAAGGGAAGACCTCGCGCCCTGCAGCCGTCAAACCAGCGGCCAAAGGCGTCGCGAGCAAGCCGACGGCTGTAAAGGCTGAACCGAAACGCAAGCCGGCCAAAGCTGCAGAGAAGAAGACGCTAGCGGTGACCAGGCGGAGCGCGAAGTAGCCAGGCGGAGCGCCGAAGTGCTGAGTCCCGTGCATTCAGCACTCAGCATTCAGCATTCAGCATTCGGACATGTCCTACTCGGTTCGTGAGGTCGCGGCAATGCTCGGTCTCGCACCTGCGCAGATCCGAGCCTGGGCGCGCGACGGACTGCTTTCGGCGCAGAAGGGGACGCGCGGCGCTCTGCG
>JBKJVD010000119.1:0-4007 GCA_046590585.1 Thermoanaerobaculia bacterium
GGTAGAGCAGCATCTTGATGATGACCGTCAGGACGATGATCGCCCACCCATAGTTCCGTGTGTACTGGTTGATCCAGATCAGCACCTTGAGCAGGAAGCGCGCGATGATCCCGAACCAGCCGAGTTGCAAGGCGCGATCGAGAGAGTACCTCTCGAGGACGGTTGCTTCCTTGGGTCCGAAGAACGCACGGGCCTGGACGGTTCCATCGACCGAGTTGAGGCCAGCGTAAAGATCTTTCCTGGTTTCTTCTTTTGTTGCGCCGCGAAACTCCATGCGGCGAAGGCTCGCGTCTCCAGCCTTGAGCGGCTTGAGCGCGGTGAGAAAGTAGTTGTCCTCGATTCCGATGAAATCAACGGCCGGGTAGACCTTGAGAGTCTCGCCCTTCTCCCGCGGGATGACCTTGAACTTTCCCTCGGCCTGGACGGCCCCGTTGCCGGTCACGATGATCTGACTGTCTTTCTCCTGCGGAGCGAACGTTCGAATGCCTGGTCCAACGACCACCCTGTAAGGGACGGCCGGGCTGACCTGCGCGGCAAATTCGAACTCCATCTCGTTCGAGAAGCGGAACGTCTTGACGACCGACAACCCCTCGGACGTCACCAGCCTGAACTCGACGACCCTTGCGCCACGATCCGACTGGTCAGAGACGGCGTACAGCGATGTGTTCGCCCGTGCGGCGAGTGGAGCGTTGCCACTTTCGATGGCGAACGGAAAATCGGTACGTGAGGCAGCCCGGCCTTTGACGAGCTCGACCAACGAGCCGTCTTTCGCACGGTATTTCTTGAGCTTGAACGACGTCAGCTGGGCGCCACGATTCGATAACGTCGCCGTGAACTCGGGAGCGTCGATCGTGATCAGTCGCTGAGATTCCGCTTCCACCGGGGTGACGATCCCGGCTGGCATCAATGCCGGCGCTCCTGGCTGAGGCTTGTTCGCAGAGTTCAGTGGCTCTACTGCGGTGCGTGAAACCGCGACTGAGGTCTGGGCCGCCTTTTTAGCGGCGACAGCCTTTCTCTCCTGCTCGCGTGCGAGATCAGGAAAAAGCCGGGGAGCGACTGCAGCCCATCCCCAGAGGACAGCGATTGAGATGATGATCGCGACAAAAATTCTCTTTTCCATGTCAGGGAACGGGGTCCCAGCCTCCAGGGTTGAAGACGTGGCATCGGGAGAGTCGGCGAATCCCGAGCCATCCCCCTCGCAGAACACCATACTTTTCGATCGCCTGCATCATGTAAATGGAACAGGTCGGCTCGAAACGGCACATCGGCGGGAGGAGCGGTGAAATGAAACGCTTGTAGAAGCGTAATGGGAAAAGAACCAGCGCACGCATGGTCGATTCAACGGACGTGTTCGCTGACAGCACGCCGGATGGCGCGACTCAGGTCCTGCTGATACTCGTGGAAAGTGACGTCCTTCGCGTTTGGCTTCACGTTGACCACCAGATCGACGCAGCCGCGATCGACCCCGAGAGGCTCCCGCACCTGGCGGTAGACCTCGCGAGTCCACCGCTTGAACTGGTTGCGGAGGTTCGCCTTGCCGAGTTTTTTGGTCGCAGTGACGCCCATGCGTGAATACGGAAGGTCGTTCGTCGCAGTGAAGACCACGACGAATCGGGAGAACTGCTTTCTGCCTGTCTCGTACACACGAAGAAACTCGCGGCGTTTTGCGAGCCTCCGGAATTTGGGCAGAGCCTCCGACCGGGCAGCGCTGTCTGAAGCGTGCTCCACCGTGAGGCCCTGCAGCACTAGACGGCTAGACGCTTGCGGCCCTTGCGGCGGCGGCGAGAGAGAACGGCCTGACCGTCCTTGGTGCGCATGCGGACAAGGAAACCGTGAGTGCGCTTCCGGCGGCGGTTGTTCGGCTGATACGTACGCTTCATTGGTTTTTCCTGACTTTCCCTGAAGAAAGCGGTGAGTATAGTGACGGCTCCCGGGACAGGTCAAAAAGACCAGTCCGGGGCAAGCGGCGCAAACGTGACCCCGTCTCCCGCTTATTCCATCGTCCCTTGCGGTCGCCGGAGGCCTTGCCGGTCGTTGGACGTATGCTAGTATCAACACCCCTTTTCTCAGGTGAACCTTTTCCACAACTGTGGAAAAGTTGTGGATTCTCAACCGTTTACGCCCACCCATCCGTTCATGAATGTCTGGAAGCAGGTCCTACTCCGAGTCGAGCAGATCGTCGACCGTGCGGAGTACGAAGCGTGGTTCGCACCCACGCGTTTCGTTTCCCAGAAGGGCGACACGCTCGAAGTGAGCGCGCCCTCGCAGCGCCACATCGACGAGATCCGCGAGAAGTACGGGCAGCAGATCCGCTCGATTCTCAATGAGCTTTCCCCCGACAGGATGCAGATTCATTTCGTCGTCGATGAATCCGCTCCCGAGCACCTCATTCCGATCACCGGGCCTCCGCGAGACGATTTTTCAACGGTCACCTTCAATCCCCGCTATCGTTTCAGCACCTTCGTTGTCGGCAGTTCCAACCAGCTCGCGTACGCCGCGTCGCACTCGATCGCGGAAAACCCGGCCGGCTCGTTCAATCCCCTCTTCATCTATGGTGGAGCCGGTCTGGGCAAGACCCATCTGATCCAGGCCATCGGCCAGCAGATCCGCCAGGTGAGTCCTCACCTGCGTGTCGTCTATATGTCCGCCGACACGTTCGTCACGGAACTGATCGCGTCCATCCGTTACGACCGGATGCAGGCGTTCCGCGATCGCTATCGATCGGTCGACGCGCTGCTCCTCGACGACATCCAGTTCCTGGCGGGCAAGGAACGGACGCAGGAAGAATTCTTCCACACGTTCAACGCTCTTTATGAAGCCCAGAAGCAGATCGTCTTCACGTCGGACGCTCCCCCTAAGGACATTCCTACCCTGGAAGAACGGCTCCGTTCGCGATTCGAGTGGGGACTGATCGCCGACATTCAGCCGCCCGACCTGGAAACCAAGGTCGCGATCATCCGGAAAAAGGCGGAGGAGAAGAAGCTCGACCTTCCTCATGAAGTTGCGCTCTTCATCGCCGAGCGGGTCCGCTCGAACATCCGCGAACTGGAGGGCCATCTCAACCGGGTGACGGCCTTCGCCTCCCTGACCGGACATCCGGTGAACGTCGACCTCGCCAAGGAAGCGCTGAAGGACCTGCTGTCCAAAGAGAACAAGCCGATCACCGCGGCCGAGATCATCAAGGTCGTCGCAGCGCACTACGGAATCAAGGTCTCGGACCTCAAGTCGAAGTCCAACGCCCGGCCCATCGCCTATCCCCGGCAGGTGGCGATGTTCATGTGCAAGGAGTTGACTGACCTTTCGTATCCTGAGATCGGGAAGATCTTCAACAACAAGCACCACTCGACGGTCATGTATTCGGTTGAAAAGATCGATCACCTGATTCAGGACGACCAGCAGGTAGCACGGACCGTCGAGATGCTGACGAAGCACTTTCGATGATTTCCACATACCCCTGCGGAAAGGCGGCGCAAAACCTGTGGATGATTTGCTCTCGCCGGCCGAGCCATCGGATCGTTGCGGAAAACGGCGGAGTTCTCCCCACCTTTTCCTCAATGAAACCCGCAGGGTCAGATGAAGGAGACTGCTATACTTCTCAGACCTTTGCAGCGTCTCCCCATTTTTTCCGCACGCACCTACTGCTGCTATCACTAAAAAGAAAAGAGAGTTGTTTCTTTAGGAACAAGACATGGAGCTGACCGTCACAAAAGCAGATCTTCAGAAGGAACTGCAGCTCTGCCAGGGCGTGGTCGAGAAGCGGTCGACCATCCCGATTCTCTCGAACGTTCTGATGAAGGCGGCAGACGGCCGTCTCCAGATTGCAGCCACGGACCTTGACGTCACGATCCAGAGTTCGTGTGCCGCCCGAGTAACCACGCCGGGCGGAGTGACGATCGAAGCGAAGAGGCTGTTCGACATCGTTCGTTCCATGCCGGATCAGGATGTTCACATCGTCCTCGAGGACGATGTGAACATCCTGATCCGGCATGGAACGAACGATGTCGAAC
>JBKJVD010000079.1:0-4107 GCA_046590585.1 Thermoanaerobaculia bacterium
GCTGCCATCATCATCGGCGAGGCGACGTTCGGCGTGGGAGGCGTGGTGCTGGCGCCGATCGTCTACGCCTTCGTGAAACGCGAGTTGCGTGACTTGGGGCTTGTGTAAGAGTCTCCAGCAACGGGAGACACCGCGGTCAGGTCCCGGCCGCGGCTTCCTCGATCTTCGCTGCCAGCACGAAATCACTTCGCGTCAGGCCGTCGATTGCGTGAGTCCAGAGCGTGACGCGCACCTTTCCCCATGCAAGATGGAGATCGGGATGGTGTCCCTGCTCCTCAGCGATCGCGCCAATCCGGTTGGTGAGTGCGAGTGCCGAGGCAAAGTCGGGGAAGTCGAACTGCTTCTCGAGATGGTGCGCGTCGATTACGCGCCAGCCTTCGCCGAGTTCCGCCGTCAGCTTCGAAAGAGCCTCTCCGGTCAGCGGCGTCTCACCGCCGCGACACGGCACACACGATTCCGTTGCGAGCGTCATCCAATCTCCTCGGTCAGCTCGACGATCACGAGGCCGTTCAACTTCAGGTCAGCGAGGATCGCGTCGACATCCCTGGTCAGGTCCTCGCGCGTCACCTGATATTCGTCGAGCAGGACCTCGATGGCCTGATCCACGGTCTGGCCATCGGTGATCAGCTCCCATAGCCGGCTGCCCACTTCGTTGAGGCCGTAGTAAACACCAGCATCGAAGTCGAGCAGCACGATCTCGCCTCCGACGTTCTTGAAGACGACCTTCTCAGGGATGCTGATGTGCTGGCGCGTCATGACCCTATGTTCGCCGAGCAAGCAGTTGAGGGATAGCAAAAAAAGAGGATTGCCGAAAGAGAGGGATGCGCGAGCCACCACGAGTGACGGCTGTGTTCCACTTCCAGAGATAATCGTCTTCTCCTTCGAAGATCCGAGCGGAGAGGTCGACATCGATCGACTCGCCGTCAGCGATCGGGACCGGCCGGCCGAACGGGAGGAACAGCTGGCCGTAGATCCGCTCACCCGCTCCCGGTCGATTCGACAGATGGACGCCCGGAGCGAGCTCGGAGTCGAACCAGAGAGCGAGTCCGTGGACGACTCCCGAGCGCGTGCAGGCAAGCCTCACGGAGGTCGCGAAGTCCGCTGTGTCGAACGTTCGGTAGTCAATCTCCGTCACGCGCTCGCTCGTCGAAACGACCTCCTCCGGCGCGAAGGCATGCCGGTGTGTCGCATTGACCGCGAGCATGCGAGCCGCCTGGAGACTGACTCCATCGACGTTCCAAACCGCATCGTGCAGCGCCCATGCATCGGGCGATTCCACGAGCGCCACGTTGATGCGATCGATTGCGGGAATGATGCGTGCTCCCGGCTGGAGCAGACGGCTCCGCGCGTCGAGTATCGAGCGCAGGGCCGTCGCGAAGTATGGCAGTACGCCCCGCAGGTCACAGATCAACACATCGGCGCGCTGTCCGACCTGAAGACGTTCCGACGTACCTTCGATTACCTCGACGCGATCGGCGACTCCATTCTCCTCGAAAATTTCGCGAGCGAGGTTGACGATGGGAGCACTTTCAACGGCATAAACCTTCGCTGCACCGGCCTTGCACGCGAGCACCGCGTGAATGCCGGTCCCCGTGCCGAGATCGAGCACGACGTCACCTTCCCGCACGACTTCCCGGATCGCGTTCGCATAGGACTCATTGCGAACGCGATCCGCGAGAATCTTCCCATGGGTCAGCAGGTCAAACATGAGACCTCATCAACGCGTTCACGATCGACTCGGGCGAGCGGATACGCGCATTCAGCATCTGGATGGCGACTTGCCGTACGAGCGCGGAGAACATTTCGAACTCGTTTCGACGCCACTCCGGCTCGCAAAGATCGGGTCGGTAGCTGTTTGCCACCAGGCGCATGAGCGCGCCGGAAGGTGCGACATCGGTTCCATCGCCAAGGAGATAGATCTCATGGATCGGTTGTGGGTTTGCGGCCATGGTGTCCGCGAGGAGGATTCTCTTATCCCATGACGGAGTGATCCGAGGGAACGCATCGGCTTGGCCGGCGACCAACTCTGCGCCGGCGGGCCAAAGGCGAACACCTGGATAGGCTGGCGTTGCGACGACACGACCCTCAACTACGGCAATCGCGAGGAGATCATCAGCGACCAGTTCCGCGCCTCCGCGAACCATGGCTCCGACGAGCGTCGATTTCCCCGCTCCTGACGGCCCGACGAATACGATCGTGCGACCATCGATCGTTGCAGCGCTCGCATGGAGGCACGCCTTTCCTCTCATGCGAAGCAGGAGCGCGAACGGTGCGCCGTAGAGATACGTGCAGGCGTCTTCGAACGTAAGCTCCGGAGCCCACGTCATCCAGATCGCATTTCGATCGACGACGACGCATGTGCCGTCACGGTAGTCCAGCTTCCACACGTCTTTGGACCGGCTGACCGCCTGAAATTCGGCGTCGGAGGAAGGGAGCCAGGAAGCGAAAACCAGAGCGGAGAGTGAGGGAGGAAGCGATCCGAATGTCAGTTCCACGTCAGGGACGTCGAAGGATGCGCACTCAGCGAACGGAAGCGGTGCAGAGGAACGCACGTCCAGTCCGAACAGTCGCTGATCGAACTCCACTAGAAGCTCTTGGTATTGTTGGGCCCGCCGTCCTTGTTTATGGGGTTACTCGAGGCGGCGCGGGTGATCTCCCGCACGTCGCCATAACGATTCAGCCTCGGCGGAGTGTATGTCTTGCGCTGCACTGATTTCGCCTGAAGGGTCATTCTGTCTCCTTGGCTAGCAAGCGAGGTGCCGGAACGGGTCCGCCACCACCAAGCCAGAGCGATCGGCAGCACCAGCCGTCCGCCCTTTGCTCCTGTGTCATTGTCGATCTCGCGCAACAGAACGTCAATGTCGACACTCTTATTCAGCGCGGGGAACTGCAACAGTTCGCGGACCCGGCCTCTCTCTCGCTGCATCGCTAGATGAAGCGGGTCGCCTCCCAGAAAGGCCTTCGGTCTTGTTCGTACCCGCTCCGGCAATCGCCCGCGCATCGCTTGGCGCAGCAGGTACTTGTTGCCAAACCATGGCATCGGCGGAAGCGCGAACAGGAACTCGACGACCCTGCGATCGAGCATCGGATACGTGAGCTCTATCGGGAGACGCGTCTCTCCGGGATCCCAGGTCTCGAACACGCGTGGCCATGACGGTTCGGTGAGAAAGCGATGGGCCTCTGGGCGCTTCGGATGAAGTACATCCTGCGACGTCTGCTCCCACAACTCGTAAAGACCATTCCGTCGCGCAGCCTCCGCTCGAATCCACGGCGGAAATTCTCGGGGCGGCGCCTCAGCGGCAAACCATCCCTTCACCCATGACCGCAGGTTGAGCGGTGGGAGGCGACCCGTCCGCCGCAAGTAATCGAACACGTCGGCTGCGAAGCGAACGACGCTCCCCTTCATGAGCAGCGACCGGAAGTAGGTGTGCGACGTGTAGAAGACGATGTCGCCCCCCTGTCCCGCGAGCATCACGCGCGATCGCTCCGAGGCGTCCCTCACCATCTTAACGAACACCTCGGCGAGAGGATCTTCGAACGGCTCGGCGCGTTGCGCCGACGCGAGGTCTGCGAAGAAGCGCTCTTCCGCGCGCGGGTAGACGTGATGCTCGAGTCCGCACTCCTTCGCGACCACGCCTGCGTATGTCGACTCCTCATCCGCAAACATCGAGGCGTAGTTCGTCGTGGCAGCGTCGATCCTCATGCCTGGACGCAGGCGGCGCGCCGTTGCAGCCACGGAAGTCGAATCGAGACCGCCGCTCATCATGACCGCGGCCGACGACCCGCGCAGCCGATCGCCAACGGCGCGATCGAAGACCTCGCGGAAGTGATCGACATAGTCGTCGTGATGCCGATAGCGGATCTCTCCATTGAGAGGGAGCGTCCACTGGCGCTTCACATGGATCGATCCTTCGCGCCATAGCAGCGAGTGTGCCGGTGGCAGGCGCTTGATCGATGCGTAAAACGTCTGCTCCCTGAATGAAGCAGCCGGCCCGAGGAGGAAAGCAGCGACGGCTCCTTCGTGCAGTGCGTCGCTGACGGCGGGATGCGCGCGAATCATGTCGATCCCGCTTGCGACGATCAGCCGGGATCCGAGTTGCGCATAGT
>JBKJVD010000032.1:0-8111 GCA_046590585.1 Thermoanaerobaculia bacterium
CTCTCCGCGGCGCAGATCCTCGACGAAGTCCTCGGTGAATACGCCTTTCTCCGGCATCGACGACAGCGGACTCTCGAGCATCCGGTCGCCGAGCGACTCGCGGAAGTTCGGCACGACCTCGACCCCGGCCGCTTCCAGCCAGATCGCCTCGGTCACCTGCTCAATCTGAATTCGTGAAAGGTCACTCGACCTGCCAGACACTCTCAGGCGCACAGATCCTCCCAGCCGAATGGCCGGACCTCGAAACGATCCCAGAACTCCTGCGCCCGCTGGTGAATCTCCTTGCGCGCCCTGTCGACTCGCGCGTTCGCGAACCTGCAGTTCGTTTCCATGTCTTCCAGGATTTCCTTGAAGTGAACGACCCTGATCGACGCAACCTCGAGACGATCGTCCGTGCTCTCGCCGCGGAGGTCGACGATCGCTTCGATCTCGAGTCCGCTCCGGCCGACCCAGGCTGCAATCTCCGACGCGCTCATCGGCGCCGCGACGATCAAGCCGACCGGACCGCCATCCGCGGCGAGCGATCCGTCCATCGGATGAATCCGTGCGTCGGGATGGCGCTGCAGAAGCTCAGTCGCAGCCTCAGGGCGGCGACAGACAATCTCGAGGCGATGTTCGGTGAGCCACGGCGCCAACTCGTGCGTGAGATGACCCGCACCGAGAATGACGATGCGCGGTGTGCCAGCGAGATGACGCTGCGCGAGTTGGCCGTAAGAGCGGCCACCCATGCCGGTCAGATGATTCGTTCGAATCCGCTTCGCATCAGCGATGAGTCGCTGAATCCACGGAGCAGTGCAACGTCCTCCAGGACTTTCCTGTGCGCGCTGCGCGAAATTCTTGAACTGTCCCAGCACTTCAGTCTCGCCGAGGACTGGCGAGTGGAGGCCACAGATGACCTCGAGCAGGAAGCGGTAGCCCTCCTCGCGCGAGTAGACCTGATCGTCGTCCATCAGCGTGGCGGTCCGGAGCTGCCGGCCATCGAGGATTGCGATCTCGCGGAGGCAGGTCTTCCAGACCAGCGCGTGCGGAAATTGAGCTGCGAAGTTGCGGCCTGGTTTCCCGTTGAGAACTGCCACTGACTCGGACACAGGGTGATGCTAGGGGAAACGTCGCGTCGGTTTGTCATGGTTTTGTCGTACCGGCCGATATTTCTGCCTTCTTTGTGCGATGGTGCGATTCATGGCGAAACGGATCGGAATTCTCGTCGCCCAGCTGGGCACCCCGGACGCCCCGACGACCTCGGCTGTGCGCACCTATCTGCGTCAGTTTCTCTCGGATCGCCGCGTCGTCGATCTCAACCCGGCGCTCTGGTGGCTGATCCTGAACGGGATCGTGCTCACGACCCGTCCTCAGAAATCCGCCGCGCTGTATCAGAAAGTCTGGACCGACGAAGGTTCGCCACTGCTGGTCATCTCGAGAAATCAGGCGAGCGGACTGCAGCAGCGCCTTCAGCTCGAAGGAAGCGATGTCGAGATTCGTGTCGAACTGGCGATGCGCTACGGCAATCCCTCCACCCGATTCGCGCTCGATCGACTCTGCTCGTGGGGAGCGGAGCAGATCCTGCTGTTCCCGATGTATCCCCAATACTCCGCGGCCACGAGTGCTTCGACTTACGACGAAGTGTTTCGAGAACTGAGCCGCCTGCGTTTCGTGCCAGCACTGCGGGTCGTGCCGCCCTACTGCGACGACCCTGATTACATCGCCGTACTCGCCACAACGGTGCGCGAGCGGCTTGCGGCCCTCGGCGCGCGCCCCGACAAGATCCTCCTGTCGTTTCACGGCATTCCTCAGCGCTACGCCACCCTCGGCGATCCCTATCCGGATCAGTGCTTCGCCACCGCGAAAGCGCTGGCGGAGGCAATGGCGTGGACCGATGACGACTACCTCGTGACGTTTCAATCGAGATTCGGTCGAGAGCCGTGGTTGCATCCGTATACCGACGAGACGTTGAAAAAACTCGGGGCACAGGGGATGAAGAATCTCGTCGTGCTCTGTCCCGGATTCATCGCGGATTGCCTCGAGACCATCGACGAGATCGGCAACCTCGGCGAAGAACAATTTCGAAGCACAGGCGGCGGAGATCTCCATCTCGTCCCGTGTCTCAACGACCGCGCCGACTGGCTCGACACCATGGCCACCATCGCCAGACGGGAACTGGCCGGCTGGATCTGAGGTGGGTCGGGGCGAACTCACGTGAGAAATGTCTGTCATCCTGCGCCGGCGGAGTGCCCACTCGCAGCTTCATCGCGAGGGCGGACGCAGCGAGGTGAAGGATCTGGGTGGGGGAAGGCGTTCGCGCGCAGCGCGTCATTCCCCCTCTCCCGGCCAGCTTCATCGGCGGGGAGAGGGTGGCCCGCAGGCCGGGTGAGGGCGACTTCTCGCCATGCGGGTTGGCGCGACAGCGCTTGCGATTCACGCGCGTCGTGTTCGCGCGCTTCCGCCGCCCCTCGCAAAATTCACTGGCGGTACGCGCCCTCACCCGGCCTCACGGCCAGCCTCTCCCAGCAAAGAAGCCTGCTGGGAGAGGGGGAACTTGAGTTGCTTCGCCGTCTACGCGGCTTCAGCATGACGTGATTAGAAGAAGCGCTCCTCCCGAGGAACTCCGAGGAACCCCCCGAGGAACGCCGAGGAACTCGTAAGAAGCTACCAGATCCCGTCAGTCAGATACGTGTCCATCGCTCGTGCAGCTTTTCGTCCTGCACCCATCGCCAGGATGACGGTGGCTCCTCCGGTCACGATGTCCCCGCCGGCGAAGACGCCGACTTTCGAGGTTCGCAGCGTCTCTGGATCCGCGTCGATGTAGTTCTTTCGATTCGTTCTGATGTCGGGAGTCGACGACTGCACGATCGGGTTAGCCCCTGTGCCCGCGGCGATGATGACCATGGAGGCTTCGATCACGAATTCAGAGCCTGGCGTCGCGATCGGGGAGCGCCGTCCATCTGCTCCTGGTTCGCCGAGTTCCATCCTCACGCAACGGACACCGGTCAGCCATCCCTTCTCATCGCCCAGCATCTCCACCGGATTCGTGAGCATCTCGAAGGCGATCCCTTCTTCCCGCGCGTGCTTGATCTCTTCCTTGCGCGCCGGCATCTCAGCTTCTCCGCGTCGATACACCAGCGCGGCGGTTCGCGCACCGAGCCGCAGCGCGGTACGCACCGCATCCATCGCAGTGTTTCCGCCTCCCACGACGACTACGTCTTTCCCGCGGCAGTCGTAGACGGGCTGATCGAACTCCGGGAAGCGATAGGCGCGCATGAGGTTCACACGCGTCAGGAACTCATTCGCCGAGTACACACCATTGAGGTGCTCGCCCGGCACGCCGAGAAACCTGGGGAGACCTGCGCCGGTAGCGACGAACACGGCGGAGTAGCCTTCCTCGCCGAGGAGTTCATCGACGGTCACGGTCTTGCCGACCACGACGTTCGTTTCGAACTCCACTCCCATCTTCCGCAGCACGTCGATGTCCTGACGGACGATCTCTTTCGGAAGCCGGAATTCAGGGATGCCGTAAACGAGGACACCGCCGAGTTCGTGCAGTGCTTCAAAGACACGAACCCCGTGTCCCTTCTGAATCAGGTCTCCCGCGGCACTCAATCCAGCGGGGCCGCTGCCGATGATCGCGACGCGCTTGCCGGTGCTGGGAGCATTGGTCGGGATTCCGACCTGGCCAACCTTTCTTTCGTAGTCGGCGACGAACCGTTCCAGGTGACCGATGGCGAGCGAGTCGGCGCGCTTGATCATCACGCAGGCGCCCTCGCACTGATCCTCCTGCGGGCAGACGCGACCGGTGATCGCAGGAAGAGCATTGTCTTCGCGGATCTTGGCAGCGGCGCCGAGGTAATCGCCTTCGATGATGAGAGCGACGAACTCCTTCACCTTCACGCCGACGGGACAGCCGGTGGTACAGGTAGTCTTGACGCAGGCCAGACAGCGGAGCGCCTCCGCCCGGACGAGGGCGAGGTCGAAGCCGAGGTTCACTTCCTCGAAGTTGTGGCCCCGATCGAGCGCGTCACGCTCGGGCATGTGTTGCCGCGGCATCTTCATCCGTTCTTTGTTCGTGATGATGTTAGGCATTGCCGCATGCTCCTCGCGCTCGCGAGACTTCCTCGGCGAGGTGCCCGCGGAAATGCTCGAGCGCCTGCTGCTCTGACTCGCGATACATGGAACCCCGTTGCTGGAGCACCTGGAAATCGACTGTATGGGCATCGAACTCGGGACCGTCGACGCAAGCGAACCGGCTTTCGTTGCCGATCAGCACGCGGCAGCCGCCGCACATCCCTGTGCCGTCGACCATGATCGCGTTGAGGCTGACGACCGTCCGGATCCTCTGCGCGCGCGTCGCCTCTGCCACGGCCCGCATCATCGGAATCGGGCCGATCGCCAGGACATAGTCGACCTTCGACGCGGCGATCAGCTCAGCGAGTTTGTGAGTGACCAGACCCTTCTCGCCATAGCTCCCGTCGTCGGTCATGACGAACAGTTCGTCCGAGACTGCGCGCACTTCATCCTCGAGGATGACCAGGTCTTTCGTGCGGGCACCAAGGATGGCAGTCACGTGATTCGATGCGTCGTGAAGAGCGCGCGCGGTGGGGAGCGCGATCGCTGTTCCAACACCGCCGCCGATCACGACACACCTTCCATACGACTCGATCTCGGATGGCTTGCCAAGCGGGCCGACGACATCGAGGATGGCGTCGCCTGCGCCGAGTTCATTCATCAGCGATGTGGTCTTGCCAATCGATTGCACGACCAGCGTGATCGTGCCGCGTGCGGGATCCGAAGCCTTGATGGTGAGTGGAATCCGTTCGCCCGCGTCATGGATGCGGATGATCACGAACTGTCCGGCCAGTTGCTTCCGCGCGACACGAGGTGCTTCGATCTCGAACTGCTTCACGCCCGGTCCGAGGAACTCTGCCTTGACGATGCGAAACACTGAGCCTTCCATCAGACCAGCACCGGCTCAGCAGTATTGATAGGCAGTGCATGGACAGGAAGGGCATCGAACCGCGCACTGAAGAACCGCAACGTCGGAGGTTCGTAGACCATCTTCAGTCCGGGCACCGTCTCCCTCTGCTCGTACAGCGACTTCACCGAGTACGCGACCACGTCCATGTGCCGGTCGGTGTAGACGCGACGCGGAATCGTCAGGCGGACGAGCTCCAGTGACGCCTTGCGATTCTCGCCTGTCACCGGATCGCGACCGGCCGAGACGACGCCGCGCTCCATCGCGCGCACGCCGCTGTCGAGGTAGAGCGCCGCCGCCAGAGACTGCGCGGGAAACTGTTCCGGATCGAGGTGTGGAAGGAACTTGTGGGCATCGATGAAGATCCCGTGACCGCCGATCGGTACGACGATCGGCACGCCGGCGTCAAGGAGTTGCGATCCGAGATGTCGTACCTGGGCGATGCGGTTGGTGATGTAGTCGTCATCGACCATCTCGTAGATTCCCTGGGCGATCGCTTCCATGTCGCGACCCGCCAGGCCGCCGTAGGTCGGCATTCCTTCAAAGATCACGACCTGCTCGCGCGCCTGCTGCAGGATCCCGGGATCGTTCATCGCCAGGAAGCCGCCGATGTTCACGAGGCAGTCTTTCTTCGCCGACATGGTGCAGCCGTCGAAGTACGACATCATCTCGTGGAGGATGGCGCGGACAGGGATGTGTGCGTATCCCGGCTCGCGCTCCTGAATGAACCAGGCGTTTTCCACCGCCCTGGTCGCGTCGCACCAGAGCCGGATTCCGAACAGATCGCAGGTTTCGCGCACGGCACGCAGATTGGCCATCGACACCGGCTGGCCGCCGGCGAGGTTCACCGTGCAGCCGACATTCACGTAGGGGATGTTCTCCGCCCCCACGCGACCGATGACCTCCGCGAGTTTGCCGAGGTCGACGTTTCCCTTGAACGGATGAAGGGAGGTCGGATCATGCGCCTCATCGATGATGACGTCCGCGAAGTTGCCACCCTGCAGTTCCTGATGCGCGCGTGTGGTCGTGAAGTACATGTTTCCAGGGATGACGTGGCCTGGCCGGATCAGGATCCTCGAAATGATGTGTTCGGCGCCGCGACCCTGATGCGTAGGGACCATCGACTGGAAGCCGTAGATCTCGCGAACTGCCTGCTCCATGCGATAGAACGAACGCGCACCTGCGTACGCTTCATCGGCGAGCATCATTGCGGACCACTGCCGGTCGCTCATCGCGTTGGTTCCGCTGTCCGTGAGCAGGTCGATGTAGACATCGTCGCTCTTCAGCAGAAAGGTGTTGTAGCCGGCCTCGGCAAGCGCCGTCTCGCGCTGGGCGCGCGTGGTCATCCTGAGGGGCTCGACGGTCTTGATCTTCCACGGCTCTGCAATTGGTGGCATCGGAATCCTCTGCGGCGAACCTAACAAGGGTGCGCGCCGGGAGCGGCGACGACGCGCACAGAGCGCCGTGATGGGAGTCACTCGCGCATGTTTACCGGGGGCGGGAGACTGAAACCAGAAGGCAGAAGGCAGAAGGCAGAAGGCAGAAGGCAGAAACTACAAACTAGAAATCAGAAGTAAGAAAAGTGAGAAACAGCCAAAGTCAATCATTGGTTTGGCAGTTCTCTCATTCTCATTCCCGTTTCTGCCTTCTGCCTTCTGGCTTCTGCCTTCTGGCTTCTGCCTTCTGGCCATTGTGTCGTGACAGTGATCACTTCCCTTAGAGGCGGAGACGCGCATCCTCTCAGGATGCGCGTCTCCATCTTCGTCGGCGACTTAACGGATTGTGAGGTCGATGCGCTCTGCACCTCGACCAATCCTCGCCTGTCGCTCGTTCTCGGGACCGGCGCCGCAGTGCGCGATCGCGGCGGCTACGACATTCTCCGGGCCTGCGAAGAGATCATCCGGAAGGAAGGGATTCTTCCTCCAGGCTCCGCGCGCGCCACCACGGCTGGAACTCTTCCACACAAGGTCCTCATCCATTGCGTCGCCAGCGATGCCCGACATCAGTCATCGGATCTCATTGTCGAGGCCTGCGTTCGGAACGCGCTCTCCTGTGCAGACACTGCCGGCTGCCGGAGTGTCGCGATGCCAGTCTTCGCCTCAGGACATGCGAGCTTCAAGTTCCGGCGCTCGCTCGAGGTGATGGCCGGCGCGCTGCGGAACTCTGCATCCGCCATCGACCACGTGGCATTCGTGGTCTACGATCCGGAACAGGCTGGAGAGGCTCAGGCGATCGTCTGCGGTGTGATGGGCAGCGAGGTCCCGCTCGTGCGATCGCGGATCACGGTTGCGGCCCCGTCATCCTGGTGGTCTGACGACAGCGATCGTTTTATCTAGCCAGCGCGAGCGGTGAGGCGGCCATGCGCGCCGAGACCGTTACCCGCTGCTCGATCGGCTCGTACTCGGCACTGAAGTGTCGAAGCGGCTGCGGCGGCGAGACGATGCGATACCCACGCATCAACTCAGCTTCCTTCGCGACCTGCATCACTACGTAAGCGACATAGCCGAGATGAGCCGAGGTGTAGAGGCGGCGTGGAATGGCGAGACGGACGAGTTCCATCGGTGCTGAACGCTCAGTGCCGTCCGCGCCGAGTCCAAACATCGCGCTTCCGATCTCGCAGACGCGGACTCCTCCCTCGAGGTAAATCGCATTCGCCAGCGCCACGCCCGGAAACTCGAGGGATGGAATGTGGGGAAGGAGACGCGAAGCGTCGAGGTAGACGGCATGGCCTCCCGATGGATGAACGATCGGCACGCCAGCCTCGTCTAACTGCGCGGCGAGCGCCGCTACGGTTCCTACGCGATGCTGGAGATAATCGGCATCGACAACCTCTTCGAGACCTTGCGCAATGGCCTCCAGGTCATACCCCGCCAGTCCGCCATACGTCGGAAAGCCCTCGGTGAGGATGAGCAGCGTCCGGCACTTCTGCGCCAGGCGCGTGTCGTCCATCGCCAGGAAGCCGCCGATGTTTGCCAGACCGTCTTTCTTCGCCGACATCGTGCAGCCGTCGGCGAGCGAGAACATTTCCTGCGCGATCTCCTTCGGAGTCCGTCCGCTCTGCCCCGGTTCACGCTGCCGGATGAGCCAGGCGTTTTCTGCGAAGCGGCATGCGTCAAGGAAGAAGGGCTTCTCGAAGATCGTGCAAAGA
>JBKJVD010000160.1:0-7111 GCA_046590585.1 Thermoanaerobaculia bacterium
ATCGTGATCACGCTCGACTGCGATGGGACCTATCCTGTGGAAGAGATTCCTCGCCTGCGCAGGATGATCGAGGACGAGGGGTGGGACATCGTGAACACCACCCGCGTCGCTCGACGGCCCAAGGCGATGCCGTATGCGAATTTCATCGCCAACCGGGTCTTTGCGCTCACGGCCCGGCTGATCCACGGAATTCGCACCACCGACGTTCACAGTGGAATGCGCGCCTATCGAAAGAGCATGCTCGACGCCGTGCAGTGGAGCGAGCAGGGCCCTGCGCTTCCGGTGGACATGATGGTGATTCCGTTCCGGATGGGCTTTCGCGTCGTCGATGTCGAGATCGATTATCGCGAACGGATCGGCGTGACTACACTGCACCGATTCGACAGCACGCTCTGGACGTTTCGGCGCTTGTGGCGCGCCCGGTCCATCCCGAGAAAGAAATGACACTCCCGAAGGTTGCCATCCTCGCCGGCGGATTCGGCACGCGGCTCGGTGAGTTGACGCGCGACCTGCCGAAACCGATGATCGAGATCGCTGGGAAGCCATTCCTGGCGCATGTCATCGACTCATTTGCCAGCTGCGGTTTTCTCGAGTTCGTACTGCTCGTTGGACATCGCAGTGAGGTCATCGAGCGCTGGTTCGGCGACGGCCGGAAGATGGGAGTTACCGTCCGCTACAGTCGCGAGTCGCAACCACTCGGCACCGGTGGAGCGATTCGCGATGCTGCCGCACTTCTGGGAGAGCGTTTCCTCGTGACCTATGGAGATATCCTGAGACGCTATCCCTACGACGCATTCGCGAGAGAATCGTCGGGGAATCGGCTGGCCGTGTATCCCTATCAACCCGGCTCCACCACGATCCAATCGGGAAACACGGAACTGGGCGACGGAAACCGCGTTGTGAGATTCGTCAAGGGTGGTGAGTTGCCTTACGTGGATGCCGGATTCGCACTCGTTACGGCCACGGCGCTGCGCATGATGCCGGATCAGGGGTCGTGCTCTTTCGAGTCGACGGTCTACCCGCAACTGGCGGCGGCCGGAGAACTGAGCGCTGAAATCGTGGATCTCGATTTTTATGACATCGGCAACCCTGCCGACCTGGCCCGCACACGTGCGGCACTGGAGGAAGGTTGAAGATCGCAGTCACCGGCGCAGCAGGATTCATCGCCACGAATCTGATTCCCCGGCTGCTCGACCTGGGAGACGAAGTTGTAGGCATCGATAATTTCTTCCTCGGAAAACGGGCGTACGTCGAGCCGCTGGTTGCACGAAGCGGATTCCGGTTCATCGAACAGGATCTGCTCGATCTCGATGCTCTGGTACGGGTGTTCGAAGAGTTCAGGCCGGACCGGGTCTGGCATCTTGCTGCGAACAGCGACATCAGTTTCGGGACGACGTACACGGACTTCGACCTGAAGGGCGGCACGATCGTCACCTACAACGTCCTCGAGGCGATGCGGCGTGTCGCGGTGAAGGAACTGGTCTTCTCGAGCAGCGGAGCCGTGTACGGCGAGCCCACGGTGATGCCCACTCCGGAAGACTACGGACCGATCCTGCCGATCTCGCTCTACGCCGCAAGTAAGGTCGCGTGTGAGGGACTCATTACTGCGTTCTCGCACAACTACGACATGCGCTGCTGGATCTTCCGATTCGGGAACATCGTCGGACCGAACCCGACGCACGGCGTGATCCATGACTTCGTGCTTCGCCTCAGGGACGACCCGTCACGGCTGCGAATCCTTGGGGATGGCTCGCAGTCGAAGCCGTACGTCTACGTCGCGGACTGCCTCGACGGAATCGAGTTCGGCGTCGCCCATTCAGCTGAGGCGGTGAACTACATCAATCTTGCCGTGGATGACCAGACGTCGGTCACTGAAATTGCCGAGTGGACGATTGCGGCAATGGGAATCGACCGTTCACGGATCGAGCTCGAGTACACGGGCGGGACGCGTGGCTGGAAGGGTGACGTTGCGCAGGTGAGGCTCGACACCAGAAAGATGACGGCGCTGGGATGGAAGCCGGGACGCTCGAGCCGTGAAGCGGTGCTTCAAACGATCGAGGACGTCGTCGGACAGTTCAGGAACGGCCCGCTGAGTTGATTCAGCGCACGCTTTCCCATTTCGTCTGTTCCTGCTTGAGCGCGGGGTGGGTGACGAGGAGATGCCAGACCACGGCGGCCAGTCCTTCGGTGTGCGGGGTGATCCGCTCCGCGGAGACGACCGGGATCAGCACGCAGGCTTCCGCGGCCTGCTTCGTGTAGCCGCCATCTTTTCCAACGATCCCGAACACCACGGCTCCAGCGGATCGACCGCGCTCGATCGCGCGGACCAGGCTCACCGAAACATTCTTCTCCACGTTGCCGCCCCCGACCGAGAAAACGAGGAGTGCGTCGTTCGCAGTGATCCGGGATCCGGTGAGCCAGTCGGCCAGACAGTTGTCCCAACCGTCGTCGTTGATGCGCGCGGTCAGCTCGGAGACGTTGTCGGTAGGCGTGTACGACTCGAAATTGCAGATCTTGCGGAAGTCATTCACGGCGTGACTGGCATGACCAGCTGAACCGCCGACGCCGAGGATGAAGAGTCGTCCGCCCTGGTCGCGCACTCGCCCGAGGCCCTCGGCGACGCGATCGATCTGGTCAGCGTCGAGCGCTCGAATGGCCTCGATCGATTCGGAGAGAAAATCCCTTGTGAATGAA
This sequence comes from Thermoanaerobaculia bacterium, assembly GCA_046590585.1. Classification (GTDB taxonomy): domain Bacteria; phylum Acidobacteriota; class Thermoanaerobaculia; order Gp7-AA8; family Gp7-AA8; genus JBKJVD01. The sequence continues at coordinate 2,695 of JBKJVD010000160.1, forward strand.
CTCATCCCTCGATCAGACCATCTCGAAGAATCGTGCGTCAAGAATGCTCGCCTATACTCGCCCGATGAGTTCGAGTGGCGAGACGAGGCAGGAGCGATCGGTGGCGCTTCGGTTCGTCCCTCTGATTCTGGTCGCTGTGGCGACGCGCCTGATCTCACTGCAATGGCTGCATCCTCTTCAATGGGATGAAGTCGAGTTCTTCCGGGCCACCGACTGGGTACGTCGTGGACTCGTGCCCTATCGCGATTTCTGGGAGCATCACACCCCTCTGCAGTGGTTCGTCTTCGCCCCGGGCGCTGCGTTGACGAGCGATGAAGGGGTCGCGGCGATCGTGACGATGCGATGGCTGCAGATTCCGTTCTGGTTTGCCGCCTTCGCGCTGCTGATGGTCTGGATGCGGCGGGTCGACCTCCCTCTGCAGGCTCGCTTGACGGCTCTCTCGATCGTTCTCGGGAGCTCGCTTTTCATGATCCCTGCCGTGGAGTATCGGATCGATACCCTCGGGTGTGCGCTCTATATCGTTGCTCTGGCATTCCTGCAGCGAATGCAGAGTGGACGTCTCGGGGCGGTTGCGGGCGGCATCGCGTTGACGCTGGCGGGGTTGGCGAATCTCCGACTAGGACCGCTCCTCGCGTTCACGGTGGTCGTGATCCGCGTAATCGATCCCGACACGAAGACGTGGCGGAATCATGTTCGCGCGCAATGGGTCTGGCTGGGCGTGGCGCTGACGCTCGGAGTCGCCGCGATCTATCTCGGGGTGACCGGTTCGGCTGCTGCGGCCTGGAGTCATCTCTGGGTCGAGAACTATGTGGGCGAGCGCTATGCGTCGGCAATTCCCGGCGCGGTGCTGCATCGGCTTCTCGTCCCGTTCGGCATTCGATTCCTTGCGTCGGGCCGGAGATTCGATGCTGCCGGCATGGATGCGGGTGGCGTGGCAATTCTCGTCATTGGCACAGTGGGCCTGCTGAGAGTGGTCATGGCGCGATGGCGGAGGCCGGATTGGCTGTTCGTACTCGCGCTGCTGCAGTGCGTCAACGTCCTCTTCATCTTCCGGATGAAGAACGTCTATGTGTATCACTTTGAAATCATCGTTCTACTGATGCTGCCTCTGATCGCAAGCGAGGTGGCTGTGTGGCGTCGGCGTTCCGTGGCCGCTGGCATCGCGATCGTTGCAGTTGCTGCTTCGTCGTTCGCCGCCGTGTTCCGCGGAAAAGAACTCGATCGTGCCTACCAGGATCTGGTGATGAGGGCGGCGCACGCACGCTCGCACACCGGAGATCGTGTGTTTGACGGCGTGGGGTGGGCCTTGCGACGTGAACCTGCGTATCACTTCTGGTTTCTGCCAGATCTCGCACGCCAGCTGGTCGGTCACGGAAACGCCCCGCCCTACAGCGTTCGGGATGCGATCGCGCACCCTCCAGCGGTGGTGATCGCCGACCAGAACACCGTCGTGTGGCTGTCGCGCGACCGGGAACACCAGCAGTTCTTTTCCCGTCACTACATCCCGGTGTGGAGGAATCTCTGGATACCCGGGATGAACGCAGTCGTTTCGCCGGAGCGATCCGACTTCATGTGGATCGTTCCCCGGGAAGCCTCCTATCGCCCCCTCGCGTCCGAGGGGCTGACGTCGCATCTGTGGTTTCGTGCTCCGCTGCTCTATGCGAGCGAGTTCCAGGAAGGGTCCGATCGGAGAGCCATGAGGTTGCCGGCCAGCGCGGACCGCGCCGATCTGGTGTGGTCGGTCGACGACCAGCCATTGCCTCCGGGCGGTCCGTGGGCGTTGCGAAAGGGTCAGGCGTTGCGGGTGCGATCGATGGCGGGGCGACCGCTCGCCTTGCTGGTCATCAGCACTGACGAGGCGACGATCTTTCAGCAGCCGCCGGTCGGAGTGTCTCTAGACGCTGCGGGGCCTCGCGTCACGCACATGCCGACCTTCAGGGCGGCGATCCGATAGAGGTCAGCGTCGCACAGCGCGCTGGCGGCTCTCCGGATCCACGTCGAGCCAGTTTCTGGCGGTCGGTTCGTGCAGGAGGAACTCGAGCAGCCGGGACGAGACCTTCTCGATTCCGGAGCGAGTGAGCCGTTCACCATCCGTTGCGAAGTCCTGGCGCTCCCAAACGAGACCGTCCGACCTCGGATTGGTCCCGTCCGCCCAGAGATAGGGGCCCCAGGAGACCCAGGGAACGTGGCCTTTCTCGTAGTTGAGACTGCCAAGCCGCGTGTCCCAGTGAGGACCGATGCTGGCAACCCGCATCGTCTCTACCTGTCCTACGACCGTCCATCGAACCGTCAGGCCGTCCTCGAAGCCGTAGGGTTCTCCGGCGGCCGAGTAGCCACGGTAGGGACTGCTGGAGATGTAAGTCACAGCGAGGTTGGGGTAACGCTTCTTCATCGCGCGAAGTGCGGACGAGAGGTAGATCTTCATGGTGTATGCGTCGGCCGACGGGATGGGAAGCGGCTCGAAGGGTTGCGGATTGCTGAGCAGGATCCAGGCGGCCTGAACCTGGTTCTCGGAAATCCCTGCAGGAGCGAGGCGAGTGGCCCGGATCCGTTCGTACTCCTGGCTGGACGGGAGTTGCCAGATGGAAGGATCCGGAGAGTTGCTGGCGCCGTTGATGAAGCGGACGCTGGAATTCCGGATGCGCTTGTCGTTTCGCAGGCGATCGAGGAACGTGCCCGCGTCGCAGTCCTGTTCCCAACCAGCGCCGCAGGCCACTTGTCCTACCAGGGGTCCGCCCACAAGGAGGACGCCGATCCGGCCGGAGGGATCGGGAACGCCTGCCGAGTTGCGTGGAACGATTCGGGCAGACGCAGCGAGCCCTGCGTTTAGATGTTCGGATGGGGCCGTGTTGAGGCCGTCCTCCCACAATCCCCCGTAATAGCCCCAGTGATAGGGAGCGGGACCCAGATCGTTGAGAGGCAGGAACGTGGTGACGGCGAGCGCGATCGCGGCGAGAGTAGGAATCACTGGGAAGTCTCGAATCAAGTGTCGTACCAGACCTTGACGGGAGGAGGTTCATCCCTCATCTTCTCCGCATGGCAACGCACATTACGGCCCCGGCGATCGTTCAGGCGGCAGGGAACAAGCCCAAGATCATTGAAGAGTACGTGGGGCGGGTGAACTCCGCGCAGTCGTCGGTCAGCGTGGCGAGGATGAAGAGCCCGAGTGGCTGGGTGGAGCCGGGTCAGGCTCCCGAATTCGACGAATACACCGTCGTGTTGAGGGGGACCCTGCGGGTCACGACCCGCGACGCGATGTTCGACGTGCATGCCGGGCAGGCCGTCATCACGCATGCAGGCGAGTGGATTCAGTACTCCACTCCGGGCGCAGAGGGGGCTGAATACATGGCCATTTGCCTCCCTGCCTTCAGCCCGGCGCTGGTCCATCGCGACGCCTGATTCTTCTCGTCAGCGCCGATGCCTGCTGGGCGGAAGGATCTCTCCTCGGGCTGAGGAATAAGGGTTCACCGCACAGGGTTGGAGCGCATCCGGGCTTGACAACCCCGAGGCCCCTGCGTACAGTGCGCGGGTTTCCCCTCAGGGGAAAGTCATGCCGTACGTGTCTTTACGAGGATAGGAATGCCAACCATCAGCCAACTCGTCAGCCAAGGCCGATCCAAGGTCAAGTACAAGACCAAGTCGCCGGCGCTGCAGTCGAGCCCGCAGAAGCGCGGAGTGTGCACGCGTGTGTATACCTCCACCCCGAAGAAGCCGAACTCGGCACTTCGCAAGGTGGCCCGCGTCCGTCTGACGAATGGAGTCGAAGTTACTACGTATATCCCGGGTGTCGGCCACAACCTCCAGGAGCACTCGATCGTGCTCATCCGTGGCGGTCGTGTGAAGGATCTTCCGGGTGTCCGTTATCACGTGATCCGCGGCACGCTCGACGCTGTCGGCGTTGCCAAGCGGAATCAGAGCCGTTCCAAGTACGGAACGAAGCGCCCGAAGAAGGCTTAGTCCAATGCCGAGAAGAAGAGAAGTTCCGAAGCGTGAGATCCTCCCGGATCCTGTCTACAACAGCCAGCTGGTGACCAAGTTCATCAATTCGCTGATGGATGACGGCAGGAAGTCGGTTGCCGAAGGTGTGTTCTATGGCGCCCTCAAGAAGGTTGAGGATCGTTCCAAGGATGACGCACTCAAGCTCTTCAAGAAGGCCGTCGACAACATCAAGCCGGCTCTTGAAGTGAAGAGCCGCCGTGTTGGCGGCTCCAACTACCAGGTGCCCATCGAAGTTCGTCCGTCGCGACGCACCGCTCTGGCGATCCGCTGGCTGATCACTTACGCCACGTCCCGGGGCGAGAAGACGATGCAGGACAAGCTCGCCGGGGAGATCCTGGACGCCGCCAACAATCGCGGCAATGCCATCAAGAAGCGTGAAGACACGCACAAAATGGCAGAAGCGAACAAGGCGTTCGCG
>JBKJVD010000209.1:0-6391 GCA_046590585.1 Thermoanaerobaculia bacterium
GCGCGAACACGACGCGCGTGAATTGCAGCGCTGTCGCGCCAACCCGCTTGGCGAGAAGTCGCCCTCACCCGGCCTGCGGGCCACCCTCTCCCCGCCGATGAAGCTGGCCGGGAGAGGGGGGACGATGCGCTGCGCGGGACCGTGACGAAACCCGCATAAATACTGGGAGTTTCTTGGAAGCCGGGCTCGCGTTGGCCACCCTGACACGCTGCTTGCCAGGCATCCCCTCGTGAACGATGCCTCGCAAGCGCTCGTCGTCGGCGACACGCCGTACGACATTCTCGCGGCGCATCGCGCCGGAATCGCGGTCGCCGCCGTGCGTTCGGGAGGCTTCGACGAGAAACTCCTCGCAAAGGCCGAGTTCCTCTTCGACAATGTCGTCGCACTGGTGAGGAGGTTCGACGAAGTTGATGAGTACTTCCAGCAATGAACAGAGCGCCGCGGCGCGGCTGCACTCCCGCGCAATCATCGTTGATGGGCACTGTGACACGCCCTACCGGCTGCTGCGTCACGGCCTGCACGTCGACGAACCCGATCCCACTGCGCAGCTCGACCTTGCCACCCTCGGCGCGAGCGGCATCACCGCCTCGTTCTTCGCGGCGTACGTACCGCCGTTCTACGCCGGCCGCGGCGCGGCGAAATTCGCAAACCGGAAGATCGACATCATCCTCGCGCAGACGGCGCGGCATCCGGACCGCCTCACGCTCACCACCACCGCTGCCGGGATCCGAGAAGCAAAGAACGCAGGACGCGTGGCGATCCTCATCGGCGTCGAAGGGGGGCATGCCATCGAGGATTCTCTCGACATCCTCCGCTCTCTCTATTCACGCGGAGCGCGCTACCTCACGCTCACTCACGTGAACACCAACAACTGGTGCGATTCCTCCGGTGACGCTCCCCGTCACGGCGGCCTCACCCCCTTCGGCCGTACCGTCGTCGAGACGATGAACGACCTCGGCATGATCGTCGACGTCTCGCACATCTCGGACGAGGCGTACGCGCACGTCATCGAAACGACGCGCGTGCCGGTCGTCGCCTCTCACTCTTCCTGCCGCGCCCTCTGCAGCCATCCCCGCAACATGACCGACGCCATGCTTCGTGAGCTCGCGACGAACGGCGGCATCTGCATGATCAATTTCTTCTCTGCCTTCATCAGTGACGAAGTGGCGAAGGCACTGGCGAGTGCGCCGAAGCGTGCGAAGCGGGACGCTTCGCTGCAGGGTAGTGAGGAATTGCCGGACGATCGCGAAGACTGGGACAGCTTCCTCTCCTGGTTCCAGCAACTCGGCGCGCCGCAGGCGACGCTCGAGCAGGTGCTCGACCACATCATCCACGCAGCGACCGTCGCGGGAATCGACCACGTCGGCATCGGCACCGACTTCGATGGCGTTCCGGCGCTGCCCGCAGGACTCGAAACCGCCGCCGCAATGCCCCGCATCACCGAGGGACTGCTGCGCCGCGGGCTCTCCGAGAGCGACATCGAGAAGATCCTCGGAGGCAACTTTCTGCGCGTATTCGAACGGATCGAAGCAGGCCGCAGCGCGGGCTAGGACCGTCGCACTTCACCACTCTTTTCTCCGTCGCGACGCGCAGCGAGGTCAGTGTATGAGCAGCGAACAGCCACACATCGTGATCCTCGGCGGCGGCTTCGGCGGCCTTTACACGGCGCGCAATCTTCGCAAGGCCGAGGCGAAGATCACGATGGTCGACCAGCATAACTATCATCTCTTCCAGCCGCTGCTCTATCAGGTGGCTTCGGCGGCCCTCAATCCCAGCGACATCGCGGTGCCGATCCGCTCGATCGTGCGACATCAGAAGAACACGGCCGTGATGCTCGACGAGGCAGTCAGCATCGACACGACACGGCGCGTCGTCACGCTCCGGAATGGCGAACTGGCATACGACTACCTGGTCGTTGCAACCGGCGCGACGCATTCCTACTTTGGACATCCCGAGTGGGAAAAACATGCGCCTGGTCTCAAGACCATCGACGACGCCCTGGAGATTCGCAAACGCGTTCTCCTCGCGTTCGAGGCAGCCGAACGTGAGACGGATCCCGCGAAGCAGGCCGCGTGGCTGACGTTCGTGGTGATTGGAGCGGGGCCGACCGGGGTGGAGATGGCCGGCGCGCTTTCGGAGATCGCGCGGCAGTCGATGATCCGCGACTTCCGCAGGATCAATCCCGGCGACGCGCGGGTCATCCTCATCGAGGGAAGGGAACGCGTGCTGCCCCCCTACCCTCCCGACCTTTCGGAGAAGGCCAGGAAACAGCTCGTCAACCTCGGCGTTGAGGTAGTCACGGGAACGATCGTCACCGGCGTGAGTGCAACCGAGGTCCAGGCCGGGGAGAGGACGATCCGATCGCGCACGATTCTCTGGGCGGCCGGAGTGCAGGCCTCTCCGCTCGCCGTCTCTCTCGGTGTTCCCCTCGATCGCGCCGGACGCGTGCTCGTCGAACCAGACCTGACCATCCCGGGACACAAAGAAGTGTTTGTGATCGGCGACCTCGCTGCCGTCAAGCAGCGCAGCGGAGAACTCGTTCCGGGAGTGGCGCCGGGGGCAATCCAGGAAGGGCAGCATACCGCCATGAATCTCGATCGAGCGCTGAACGGCCAGCCCCTGCGCGCGTTTCAGTACAACGACAAGGGTTCGCTCGCTACGATCGGCCGCGCCGCCGCAGTTGCGGAAGTGGGACCGCTGAAGATGAGCGGCTTTCTCGCCTGGTTCGCCTGGCTCGCCATCCACATCTTCTTCCTGATCGGCTTCCGCAACCGCTTTCTCGTGATCAGCCAGTGGGCGTGGGCGTACCTCACTCACGCACGAGGAGCACGGCTGATTACGGGAGTGAAAACCCGAGTTCACCTCGAGGACGAAGACGCTGGTTCCTGAGATCTCGCAAGTTCCATCGGTAATCAGGTGCCCTCCCCCGGCTTCTCGTTCGCTCCCGGACGGCGACCTGTGCGACCATCATCCGTTCACAACCGATGCTTGATTCTGGCGATTTGCTAAAACGTGCCGCCGTGGCGCCCTCAAAGCGGGCCGCCGATGTCGGGACCACCAGCCCGGTGGATCAGTTCAAGCTGATCGCTGAGGCGAGTCGGGACCTGCTGCTCCTGCTCGATTCGGACGGAGTGATCCTCTGGGCGTCGCCTTCGCACCAATGGGTCCTCGGGCGTGACCCAGCCGGCCTGGTGGGTCGCTTGAAACTCGACCTCGTTCATCCGGAGGATCGAGAGCGATACCATCGGCTGTTTGTCGAACGCCTCCGCTCACGCACCCAGTTGCGGAGTGAACTTCGTCTCGAGCACATCGACGGCTCGTGGCTCATGACTGAAAGTCTTGGGGTGCCGGTCGAGGGTGAACACGGCGAGATTGAGCACGTCGTCGTCAGTTCCCGGGATATTACGGATCGCATCGCGGCCGAAGGGCGACTGCGGCAGATCGTTCAGCAGATCCCCGCGAATGTCTGGACCACAGACGCCCAGCTCCATCTGACCTCCACGCAGGGTGGCGCCCTCGCGATGATCGGGATCGCCAGCGGCGAGGGCGTCGGCAAGCCGCTGCGGGACTTCTTTGCGGACGAACACGGAATCGAGCGAGCGATCGAGTTGCACCAGCGAGCACTGGCTGGAGCCAGTTTTTCATTGCAAGGCCGATGGCGCGACCGCGACCTGCTGGTGACCATGGAGCCGCTGCGCGGCGAAGCGGGCCAGATCGACGGCGTGATCGGAATCGCGCTCGACACGACCGACCAGAAGCTGGCCGAACGGAAGTACCGGCAGCTCTTCGAGCGCAACGTTGCCGGCGTTTTCCGCTCAACCTTCGCGGGAGTCCTGCTCGAATGCAACCAGTCGTTCGCGCGGATCTTCGGCTACGACTCGCCCGACGAGATGCTCGCGGTTCCCGGACTCGATCTTTTCTTCAGCGATGAGGACCGCGACTCCCTGCTGAAGACGCTCCGGACCCGCGGGGAAGCAGTCAACTACGAGGCCCGCATGAAGCGCAGCGACGGGGTGGCCGTCTGGGTGCTGATGAACGAAGTCCTCGTAAACATCCCGGGCGAAGACGAGATCCGCGAGGGAACGGTGGTCGACATCACGGCACGCAAGCTCGCTGAGGACAGGATCGAGTATCAGGCATTTCACGACTCGCTGACTGGCCTGCCCAACCGTTTTCTGCTCAACGACCGGCTGGCCCTCGCGCTGGCGCAGGCCCGGCGCCATGACCGATCAGTCGCGCTGATGTTCCTCGACCTCGATCACTTCAAGAACATCAACGACACGATGTCCCACAACGCCGGAGATGAACTGCTGAAGTCCGTTGCTGCACGCCTTTCCGCCTCAATCCGCGTGGAGGACACCGTGGCCCGCATCGGCGGCGATGAGTTCGTATTCATCCTCCCCGAACTTCCGACGCAGGGAGCTGCAGCGGGCTCCGCCAAGGTCGCGGAGAAGGTGCTGGAATGCTTTCAGAACCCGTTCACCGTTGCCGGACGTGAACTGTTCATCACCGGCAGCGTGGGAATCGCGATCTCCCCGGTCGACGGAAGCGACATCGAAACGCTGGTGAAGAACGCGGACAGCGCCATGTACCGCGCCAAGGATATGGGGCGCAACAGCTACCAGTTTCACACCCCTTACGCGCAACGTCGTGCGGAAGTACGCCTGTCGATCGAATCCGGCTTGCGGCGCGCCCTGGAGCGCGAGGAGCTGTTCCTCGAATACCAGCCTCAGGTCTCGCTCCGCGACGGTCGTATTACAGGATTCGAGGCGCTGTTGCGCTGGAACCGGCCCGATTTCGGCGTCGTCCCTCCCACGGACTTCATCCCCCTCGCCGAGGAGATTGGCTTGATCGTGCCGATCGGTGAATGGGTCCTCTGGACTGCTTCACGCCAGATGAGGGAATGGCACGAGATGGGATTCAACCACCTCAGGATCGCGATCAATCTCTCACCTCGACAGTTTCAGCACGACAAGCTGACCCGCATGGTGGAGCGCGTGCTCGAAGAAACCCGCATGCCTCCGGGACTGCTCGAACTCGAGATCACCGAGAGTCTGTCGATTTACGACAGCGATCTCACGATCGGCCGGCTCTCGCATTTCCGATCGATGGGAATCTCGGCAGCTCTCGATGATTTCGGCACCGGTTACTCATCTCTGAGTCACCTGCGCATCCTGCCGATCGATACCGTCAAGATCGATCGCTCGTTCGTCGAGGAGATGAAACCGTCCACTCCCGAATACGCGATCGTCCAAGCGGTGATCACCATGGCACACTCTCTCCGCCTTCGCGTCGTGGCTGAGGGAGTCGAACAGGAATCGCAACGCCAGTCCCTCATCGACCTCGGCTGCGACGAGATGCAGGGCTACATCTTCAGCAGAGCGGTCCTGCCCCACGCGGCGGAGGAACTGCTCCGTGCCGAAGCGTCGAGAGACGACGGCTGAGGCAGCACGGCCCCGTCCCGACGATCAGCTCTTCCCCTCGAGCCGGCGCACCTCGTCGCTAGTCAGCGTCCTGACTTTTCCGGAGGCGAGATCTCCGATCGCGATGTCGCCGATGGCGACGCGCACGAGGTCGATCACGGTTGCATCGAGCGCTTCGACCATCCTCCGCACCTGTCGGTTGCGACCCTCCATGATGGTCAGTTCGAAGGTTGTTCCCGTGCTGTCGTCGAGGCGACGCACGACGGCGGGGCGCGTCGGTCCATCGTGCAACTCGAGGCCGTGACGCATGCGGTCGAGTTCCTCGTCGCCGAGGGGACGGGACGCCGTCACGCGATAGGTCTTCGGAACCTTGTGATCGGGATTGGTGAGACGTTCGGCGAGAGCCGTGTCGTTCGTCAGGATCAGCAGGCCGCTGGTATCGAGGTCGAGCCTTCCGACATAGGAGACATAGGCGTCGCGATCGGGCAGCAGGTCGTAGATCGTCGGCCGTCCCTCGGGATCGCGCTGCGTCGTCAGGTACCCCGCAGGCTTGTGCATGAGGAGGTACACCCGTTCCGCCGCCTCGAGCAGCTTGCCGTCGAACTCCACGCGATCGCGTTCGAGATCGACCCAGTGGTCTGGATCGAGGACGCTGGTCGAGTTCACTGTCACGCGACCCGCTGCCACCCATCGCCGCGCTTCGCTGCGTGAACCGAGTCCCGCTTTCGAGATGATCCGTTCGAGCGTCTTGAGAGGCCGGTCCCCCGGCGGAGGTGCTTTCGTCGTCACGCCTGCAGTGTGCCGTCCCGCGGGCAGAATGGAAAGGGTCCCGGGACTGGAGATGAGTCAGAAGTCAGAATTCAGAAGTACGAATTCAGAAGTGAAAAAATAGGACCTTAGAGTTTTCAGTGGAAGCGGGGACGCTGGAACGAAGAGGCCGTTGGACGACCCCGACCGTCGGACGGGGT
>JBKJVD010000067.1:0-3263 GCA_046590585.1 Thermoanaerobaculia bacterium
GAAGCCTTGTCCCAGCGTCCGCTCTCCATTCGCAACCTGCGCAACGTCTCGGCCAGCGCCTCCTGGTTCACGAGGTCGGGCGAGACGATGGAGTCGGCGAACGTCCCGGAGGCCAGCCGGTACTGCTTGGCAGTCACGATCTGCGGGTGTTTCGTGCCGCGTCCGAGCCGCACGTGCAGGACAGACTCGCGATCGAGGACGATGACGTCTGGTGGAAACGATCTCATGTCTATTCGACGAACGTGAACTTGTTGATTTCACGCAAGGTCGTCTTTCCTTCTGCGACTTTCTGGAGTGCCGATTCGCGAAGGAAGGTCATTCCTTCTTCCTTGGCCGCGCGCTTGATTTCTGCAGCCGGCCGGCGATCGAGAATCATCGCCCGGATCCGGTCGGAGAGATCGAGCAGCTCGGAGATCGCCAGGCGGCCGTGGTACCCGGTGCCATTGCAGTCGATGCAGCCGGCGCCTTCGACAAATTTAACGCCACGATAGTCGGACGGCTTGAGGCCGGACTCGGCGATGAATGAATCGGGATAGGTCACTTCGTGCTTGCAGTGGTCGCACACGCGTCGCACCAGCCGCTGCGCCAGGACGCAGTTGAGCGCCGAGACGAAGTTGTAGAGATCGACCTTCATGTTCAGGAATCGTCCCAGCACGTCGACCACGTTGTTGGCGTGGACGGTCGTGAAGACGAGGTGGCCGGTGAGGGCCGACTGAACGGCGATCTGCGCCGTCTCTTCGTCACGGATCTCACCAACCATGACCTTGTCGGGATCGTGCCGGAGGATTGCGCGCAATCCACGCGCGAACGTCAGGCCCTTCTTCTCGTTCACGGGGATCTGCGTGATGCCGCGGAGCTGGTACTCGACCGGATCCTCGATCGTGATGATCTTGTCTTCCGAGGTCTGGATCTCTGAGAGTGCGGCGTAAAGAGTGGTGGTCTTTCCCGAACCGGTCGGCCCGGTGACGAGCACCATGCCGTACGGCTCCTTGATGAACTTGCGGAACTTGAGCAGCATCTCCTCGTCGAACCCCAGGACGTCGAGGCGCAGGTTCTTGAACTCGCTGTTCATCGACTCCTTGTCGAGGATTCGGATGACCGAGTCTTCGCCATGGACGGTCGGGACGATCGAGACGCGGAAGTCGATGGTGCGGCCGGTGATGCGCAGCTTGAACCGGCCGTCCTGCGGCGTGCGCTTCTCGGAGATATCGAGTTCCGACATGACCTTGATACGGGAGATGATCGTCGAGTGGTGGCGCTTGTCGATCGGATCGAGCGCTTCGTAGAGCACGCCGTCGATGCGGTACTTGACGACGACTTCGTTGTCGCGGGTCTCAATGTGGATGTCCGACGCGCGGCGCTGGATGGCGTTGAAGACGATCGAGTCGACCAGCCGGATGATCGGCGATTCCTGCTGCGCCGTGATCGAGTCGATCGTCAGCGTCTCTTCGCCATCCTCGTCTTCGCCGATGAGTTGCATCCGGAAGCCTTCGGTGGCCTCGTCGAGGACCCGCTGCGTCGACTCGGACTTCTGCAGCTTGTCGCGGATGGCGGCCGGGGAGGCGACTTTGACTTTCAACGGCGCGCCGAGAAGCAGTTCCAGCTCGTCGAGCTTGAGGACGTCCGTCGGATCGCCGACCACGACCAGGATGTGCCCGTTCTCGCGGCGCTCGGGCAGGAACTGATAGCGGATCATCAGTTCGAGAGGAATGTCGCGGAACAGCGAATGGTCGACCTGAAAGTGCTCCAGGTCGACATACGGAAAGCCGTACTGCTCGGCGACGCGCTGGGCGCGCGCAGCCTCGCCGGTCGGGTCCGCCATCTTGTACAGCGAGCGATTCGGGTCAGACACCATGGTCGTTCAAGTCCTGTGCGGCGCCAGTTTCCGGTCGCGATGCACGCATCAATTATTTCCTACGCTGGTCAGCCTGAAGAGCGGAAGGTAGAAGGCGTAGAGCAGAAGGGCGATCAGCCCGCCCATCACGATCAGGATGATCGGCTCGATGGCGGCCACCACGCGAGACAGCCTGGCTTCGATCTCTTCATCGTAGAACTCGCTCACGTTCGCAAGCATTTCCGTGAGCGCGCCCGTCGATTCGCCGACCTTGATCATCTCCACGGCCAGGTCGCTGATGACCCCGCTGTGTTCGAGCGAGCGCCACAGTGGCTCTCCCTCCCTCACGTTCTGAATCACCGCCGCGATCTTCGTCGAGATCAGCTGATTGGTCACCGACTGTGCGGCGATCTCGATGGCCGGCACCATCGGCGTTCCACCGGCCAGTAGCGTTCCGAGCGACTGGGTGAACTGCAGCATCGCGAATCGATGAAGGATTCCTCCGGCGAGCGGAATCTGCAGCTTGATCCGATCCCACACCAGGCGTCCGCTCGTCGTCGCCGACCAGCGCCGGAGCAGCCAGGCCGTGCCGAGAGTGCCACCCACGGTCGCGATCAGGTTGGTGCGGAGGAACGTGGCGACCGTGATGAGCGCTCGCGTGAATGCAGGCAGTTCGGCGTCGAAGCCGGCGAAGAATTCGGTGAACTTCGGGATGACGAAGGTCAGCATGATGAACACCATCCCGCCCGAGAGGGTCACGAGGACGGCCGGATAGACCAGCGCCCCCCCCACCCGCTTGCGCAGGTTGACGATCATCTTCTGGTAGCGCAGGAAACGCCGCAGCACTCCTTCGAGATCGCCCGAACGCTCGCCGGCACGGAGCGAACTGGCGTAGATCGGAGGGAAGACATCTCCAAACGACGCAAACGCATCCGAGAGCGCCACGCCCGACTTCACTTTGTCACGCACCTCAGCCAGGACTTCGCGGAAGCGGACGTTCTTCTGCCGCTCGAGCATGATGTCGAACGACTGGATGATCGGGAGGCCGGCCCGCACGAGAGCCAGCAGTTCCTGATTGAAGAGCAGGAAGTGCTCGGTGGAGATGACTCCACGTGAAACCGGCAGGAGGTCGCGCAGGGAAAGGTTGGTGCGTTTCGTCTCGAAGACGTGCAATCCCTGCCGGCGCATCTCCTCGCCAGCGGCGCGGCCGTTGTCCGCGCGCACCTGGCGCTCCACGATTTCGCCCTCGGGCGTTCCGACTCTGACTATGAATTCAGGCATTTGGCTGCTGTTCGTTCCCGTCGCAATTGGGACGGGTCACAGGAGGAAACGTTCCCGCGCGCACTCGAAAAGAAGGAATCGTACATCGCCGGTCCGCGGAACGGGCGACCCGGGTTGTGTTCACCGCCTGGAATCCTTCGATTTCGGG
>JBKJVD010000015.1:0-5782 GCA_046590585.1 Thermoanaerobaculia bacterium
GAACGTCAGGATCGACGAGGATGGCTCAGGTTCCATCAGCGTCGCCGGCGTCGGAGGCGACTTCACCGTCACCGACAAAGGCAGCGGCGGGATCAGCTACGAGAAGGTGGCCGGAAAGACAACGCTGCCGCGCGATCGAGACTGAGTGCCGCTCGGCGGCCGTAACTGGAAGCAAGTCAGAAGTCAGAAAGTTCTGGTTTCTGGTTTCCGTTCGCCCTTTTTCACTTCTGCCTTCTGCCTTCTGCCTTTTGAATGACTTGCCGTTGACGGTACTACGCGAGAATAGCCGCAACCACGGCGTCGACGTCGGCGAGCGAATCGAAGTAGTGCGTTGGATTCTCTGCCCTGAGGATTTCTCCCGCGGTCTTGCCCGAGGCGACGGCGATGGTGGTGGCGTCGTGAGGCGCTCCGCAGCGGACGTCGTAGATCGAGTCGCCGATGATCACGACGTCCCTGCCCGTGAATCGCTGGCCGAGTTGTTCTTCAGCGCGACGGACTGCGAAGGGAGGTAATTCGGTGCGCACCGAGGAGTCGCTGCCGAACGCACCGAACTGAAAGTAGTCATTCAGCGCCGGTCCCGTCAGTTTCAGGCGAGCGCCGCGTTCGAGGTTCCCGGTCAGGAGCGCCAGATGCACTTCGGTGTGCGCGTGAAGAGCTGCGACGACTCCCGGGACACCGGCAAGCGCCCTGGCGCGTCCGTTGGAAAGGTTGCGCTCGAGCCCGGCCAGGTAGACAGCCCACAGATCATCGAGCTTCTCCGCGATCGCCGCATCGGAGAGTCCGGCGTCACGCAGCACCATGAATGCGATCTGCGGATCGGTCCGGCCTGAAAAGTCGTAGCGCCGGAGATCGCCATCGTATTCGTAAGTCGTGCGCAGGGCGTCACCGAAGGCGTCGCGTGAGGCGCCGCCGTCGGTGATCAGGGTTCCATCGATGTCGAACAGGACGAGTCGGCGGGTCATGACGGCTCAGAGGACGATGGTGTAGCCGAGCGTGGTGAGATCGGGCATGCGATCGAGGTAGACGTTGCCGTCGGTATGGTCGATCTCATGCTGAAAGATGCGCGCCGTGAAGTCGGCGAGTTCCAGTTCGAGCGGCTCGCCCTCGTGATCGATTCCGCGCACGCGCAGTTTCGAGAAGCGCGGCACCTCGCCGCCGAGGAAAGGAACGCTCAGGCATCCCTCCCAGTCAGTGATCTTCTCGGTGCCGATCCCTTCATACGTCGCGTTGAACACTACACCGACGTTGAGCTTCTGGACTCCACGGCGTTTCGCCACTTTCTCCTGCACTTCGAAGACGAAGATCCGCAGCGGCATGTGGATCTGCGGGCCGGCCAGGCCGACTCCTTCGTAGGCGTGCATCGTTTCGATCATGTCATCGACCAGTGCGGCAAACTTCCCCGCCTTGATATCTTTGATCTCGACGTCGGCTGCTTTTTCGCGAAGAACGTGATGCCCCAGTCGGGCTACTTTGAGAATCGACATGCGCCTCAGTCTACAGGGATCACTGGTACATCAGGCACCACCGGGGCGCTCTGCGGGATCGGAATCCGCCGCAGGGCGATAGCGATCATCAGCGCCACCATCATGATCGCTCCTCCGCCGTAGAACGTGCCGGACGCCTGTGCCACGTCGTAGAGAGAGCCGAGGATGATCGGACCGAAAAAGCGGGCCAGCGATCCCGCTGAGGTTGCGAATCCGAGCAGCGTCCCGCGCTCATTCTCCGGCGCAATCTTCGAGACGATCGTGATCAGCGACGGATAGCACAGTCCCTGGCCGATGGCGATCAGCGCAGCAACCACATAGAGCAACGAAACACGATAGGTCGACGGGATGAGAAAAAAGCCGAGCGTGAACGAGATGGATCCGATCACGATCAGGGTCTGTTCCCCGAATCGACGCGCCAGCCGGCCGAGCAGCCCGCCCTGAATGACGGCAACGATGAAGCCCATGAACAGGAAAAAATACGCCATGTCGCGGTGATTGAAATGGAATCGATCCCGGGCGTGGAGCGTGACGCTGGTCTCCATCCCGGCTACGGCAAGGCTCGTGAGAAAGAGCCCGGACATGACCCAGATCAATGCCGGATGGCGGCGGAGGGTGCTCCATGCGTGGGGGTCGAATTGCGCAGGGCGGCCGCTGCGTGGCACCAGGTTGGCTGGTTTCGATTCCTTCAGGACGAACAGGGCGATCAGCAGAGCGGTGAGCGAAAGACCCGCTGCGGCGAGCCCCGGCAGAAGGTTTCCCTGATACCCGAGCGTCGTCCCCAGGTGCGACAGGAGGCCGCTGACCGGCGGTCCGACGATAAAGCCGATCCCGAAAGCCGCTCCGATCAGCCCCATTCCCCTGGCGCGCTGGTCGGGTTCTGTCGAGTCGGTGATATACGCCTGGGCAGTGCCTATGTTCCCGCCGCCGACGCCAGCGACGAGACGCGAAGCGAACAGCATCGCGAGGCTGTGCGAGAAGGCGAACAACACATATCCGGCGCAACTCGTTGTGAGGGAGATGAGCAGCACGGGACGGCGTCCGATCCGATCCGACAGCCGTCCCCAGAGCGGCGCGAAGAAGAACTGCATGATCGAATAGATCCCGACCACCGCTCCCACCACACGCCCGGTTGCACCGTATTCTCGCGCGTAGAAGGGGAGGAATGGGATCACCATTCCGAATCCGATCAGGTCGATGAAGACGGTGAGAAAAATGACGAGGAGGGAGGCCTTCTTCATGTCTGCGAGCGGCAGTGTACGCGAAAGCATAAATCACGACGGTGATGGATCCCGGCCACCCAATCGCTCCCCGCGCCTACCTCCCAACCCGGAGCACCGTGATCTGAGATAACGTTGCCTCGCATGCCGCCCATCTACCTGGACAACAACGCCACGACCCGCGTCGCCGACGAAGTGCTGACGGCGATGACTCCCTACTACCGCGATGTCTACGGCAACGCTCATTCCGCACATGCGCTGGGGCGTGGAGCCCACGCCGGGGTGGAGGCAGCGCGAGGCGAACTGGCTTCTTTGCTGGGCTGCACGGCCAGCGAAGTCATCTTTACGAGTTGTGGGACTGAAGGAAACGCGCTGGCAATTCGCGGCCTGCTCGACCGTAATCCATCCCGGCGCACCATTGTCGCTACCGCTGTCGAGCATCCGTCCATCCTCAACCTGCTTCGTGTCCTCGAACGGCGAGGGGACATAGCGCTGAAGATTGTGCCGGTCGATGCGGGCGGCATGGTCGATGAGGACGAGTGGGCTGGCTCGATTGATCAGTCGACCCTGCTTGCCTGCGTGATGTACGCCCAGAACGAGACCGGCGTCGTTCACCCGGTGACCAGGCTTGCTGAGGCCGCTCGCGCGCAAGGAGCGCTGCTTCTCGTCGATGCCGTGCAGGCTGCCGGGAAACTTTCGATCTCGATGCGCGACCTCGGTGCGGACTTTGTCACGATCTCCGGTCACAAGTTTCACGCCCCGAAAGGGATAGGAGCGCTGGCCATCCGCGCTGGTCTCTCACTCGAGCCGCTCTGGTACGGCGGAGGACAGGAACTCGGTCTCCGGTCAGGAACCGAGCCGGTTCCGTCGATCGTCGGGATCGGTGCGGCTGCAGGACTCGCGCTCGATGCGCTGCAGCGAATCGAGGGCGTGCGGGCTTTGAGGGATCGGCTGGAGCGCGAACTCCTGGAAATTTCCGAGACGTCTGTGAACGGCGGAGCGCAGCCGCGGCTCGCGAACACGCTGAACCTGTCGTTTCACAACCTGCCCGCCGATCTGATGGTCACCGAACTGGACGCTGAGGGTCTCTGCGCCTCAGCGGGAGCGGCGTGTCACTCCGGGATTCCAGAGCCGAGCGCGACGATGAAGGCGATGCAGAAGCCGATCGAAGTCGGGATGGGCGCCGTACGCTTCTCGCTGTCGCGGTACACAACCAGCGACGAGATCGGCCGCGCAATCGAGATCACGCGGCGGGTCGTCCAGCGGATGCGCGCCTGAGGGCATGAGTCGGCGCTGAGGGCACACTCGATGCAGAGTAGCCGGCCATGGCAATTCGCTTCCGCTCCTCTGGCTGTCTGTTCAGCGTCATCGCCTCTGTCGTGCTGACCGTCGTGCTGAACCTGTTGCTCCGCGGCTGTTCGTGACCCGCGGTCCATGCAGCTCACGTTTCACGGATTTCTGATACGGGACGAATGCCATGATCACGCCCCGGCGCGCGCCGGCCTGTGTCTGATCCCTTTTTCACGCTGCGCCGAGCCACGGCTCACACCGCCAGCTCTAATCTCCTCATGTTGTGTAGCGCTACCGCTTTGCAGAGAGCCGGCAGCGTTGAGAGAGAGAGAGACGGCAGGCGGGTGGTCGCGCGTAGCGGCCACCCGCCTCGCTGTTTGTGGGCGCACGAGCGGGAGCGGGCCATCTGCTTCGTTGTCGCTTCGGGCGAACGACTCGACGTAGAAGTGCCAGGCCTCGCCGTTCGCCCTTGCTCCGCCTCGCAGCTGACCCACTGCCCCTCGCGCTTGAGGCGCCCCAAGCTCGGTTGACGCGAGGGGTGAAAAGGGGCCTGTAGGGGCTGAATGCAGAAGTCAGAAGTCAGAATGCAGAATTGAGAAAAGAAGCAGGGGCGAGTGCGGGGTTGGACTCTCTTCACACGTCTGCTCCTTCCGGGGTTTTCAGTGGGCGCTGGACAGTGGTGCACCCAGAGATGGCGCGGAGCACTTTGGACTGCGGCCACTTCAGTGGCCGCTCTCGTGACGGGCCGGACAGGCCACGCGAACGTCGCACTCGACCAACCCGCAGCGGGGTGGACCTGCATTCCCGCTTCGTAGCACGGACCTCTTACCTTGCCACAAAAGCGGCCACTGAAGTGGCCGCAGTCCAAAACGAATCGGGAAACGCCGATCGGTCACAGCGATGAGTGATGAGGCGCTGGACAGGCTTCGGTCCAACTGAAAACCCGGAAGTTCCTCGCTTCTGAATTCTGCCGCTTCCGGGTTTTTCAGTGGGTCGGTGGAGACAGGAAACTGAGGATGCCAGGCGCCGAGCGATGTCAATCGCCTCAGCACTCAGGCGCGGTAACTTCCTCAGATATCCATGAGGAACTGTTCAGGCGTGGCGGCGGCGTCGTACTCGGCCTGGAGTTCGGTCTTGTGTTTCCACTCCATCTCGGCGAGCTCCATGAAGAGCTTTCCAAGTTCGGTGTCGGGGACCCGCTCAGCCATGAAGCGATAGTTGCTCTCGGACTCGCGCTCCCGTTCGAGCGAGAGTTTGAGCGCCCGCCGCAGGTCGAGATCGTGTATTTCCGAAGGAAGCTCGAGAGTGACGGGGAGGGGCGCAGGCGGTTCCTGGCCGACCACCTCGCGGTAACGCTTTTCAAGACGCGTGCGGTGCAGGATTTCGCCCTCTGCGAGTTGCAACAGCCGGGCGCGGACGATCGGGTCGCCCGTGCGGCCTGCCATCTTCTGGTAGTACAGCCGGGTCTCAACTTCAGACTGGATCGCCTGACGGAGGACCTCTTCAGGGTTGGTGTCGAGTGGCTTCATGGTGGTTGAAGACGGATCATATCCGTTTTACTGCCGTGCAGCAGTAAGGTGAAACGGCCGCCCGGCAGGGCGCCCGCAAGCAGTCAGCGCCCCTGGAAGACGTCGGGGTTGGGCGGGGCTGCATCCTCGAACGGCGCGTCGCGGAGTGCCTGGCCGACGCCGGTTCCACCCGCGGTGCCGTGCTTGTCGATGCCACCGTAATACGGACGCCATCCCATCGGCTCGGTCGGGAAGTTAGGCGGAACCACCAGATCCCGCA
>JBKJVD010000248.1:0-6354 GCA_046590585.1 Thermoanaerobaculia bacterium
GTCCGCAATGAGCTTGGCGAGACCGAAGTCGAGCAGCTTCACCCGCTCGTCGCGCGACAGGAAGATGTTCTCTGGCTTGATGTCGCGATGAATGACGCCTTTCTCATGCGCCGCCCCAACCCCCTCGGCCATCTGCGTCGCCCATTCGATCGCCTTGCGCAGCGGAATCGCACCGCGATCGAGCCGCTGCCGCAACGTCTCCCCTTCCAGCAGTTCGGTGACGAGATACGGACTCCCTTCGTGGGTGCCAAGGTCGAAGATCACGAGCAGGTTCGGATGATTCAGCGCGCCGGTCGTCTTCGCTTCCTGCTGAAACCGCGCGAGGCGCTCGGCATTGGTTGCGCAGCCAGCCGGAAGGACCTTGATCGCCACATCCCGCCCGATCCGCGGGTCGCGCGCGCGGTACACCTCACCCATTCCACCCGCACCGAGCGGAGCGATGACATCGTACGGTCCGACTCGACCACCAGGCTGTAGAGGCATCCGCGAAGAATATCAGGGAGCGAGTTGGACGCGTGCAGTCCCGATTTCTCGCAGGCTTCCTGCTGCAGGTGCGGATTACGGCTTGCCTGCTTCCGCGCGAGAAGTCCTCTGAGACAATCCCTGACCCGAGGGCCGACGGTGGAACGGAGACATACGCTGGCGTAACGATCGTCAGTGCCTGCGATACTTGCGAGGGTTCCGAACAGAGAGGAGTCGCTTGCTGCATATTTACGTGGACGCTGATGCCTGCCCGGTGAAGGAAGAGGTGTACCGCGTTGCGCGGCGTCATGCGCTCGGCGTGACGCTGGTCGCTAATGCTTCCCAGCGGATTCCTGAGGATGGTCAGTTCGTACTCGTCATCGTCCGTGCAGGGTTAGACGTCGCCGACGACTGGATCGCCGGGCAAGCCGGTGAGGGTGACATCGTCGTCACTGCTGACATCCCGCTCGCGGCGCGCTGCCTTCGCAACGGCGCGCGCGTGATCGGCACCACCGGCAGGCCGTTCACCGAGGACAACGTCGGCGGTGCGCTCGCCACACGTGAGATTCTCTCCGAACTCCGCAGCGCCGGCGAATTCACCGCGGGGCCGCCGCCATTCGAGAAGCGAGATCGCTCGAGATTCCTGCAGGCACTCGATGCCGCCATCCAGGCCATCCGTCAGCAGGCTACGCATACGTTGGATTGAGACGCTCTTGCAGCCGCCCGCTACGCGCGCTGCTGCGTGGCGAGGCTCTCCAGGAGCTGCTTCTCCAATTGCTCGAACTCGAACGGCTTCTGCAGCACGAACCACCTTTCGTCGCGCGCGATGTCGCGCGTGCGGTTGTCGATGAAGCCGCTCATGAGCGTGACCCGCAATTCCGACCATCGCTCCCGCAACCGCTGCGCGAGGACTGGCCCGCTGATGCCGGGCAGCGACACGTCGGAGAGCAGGAGATCCGGGGTGGGCGATGAAGGCAAGGCCAGCGCTTCTTCGCCGCTTGCCACAGGCATCACGTCGTAGCCGATCATCTGGAGGAGTGCTGCAAGTCCTTCGCGCACGCCATCCTCATCCTCGACGAGCAGGATGCGGCCGTTCGCGTGCGAAAGCTCCGTACAGTGCGCGGTTTCCACCGGCATCGCCCCCGAAGCAGCCTCGGGCAAAATCACGCGAAACAGGCTCCCCTCTCCAGGGTGGCTGACGACTTCGATCCTGCCTCCGTGTTGATCGACGATGCCGTGGACCACCGCGAGTTCGAGTCCCGTTCCCCCGCCCTGTTCCTTCGTCGTGAAGAATGGCTCGAAGAGATGTTCGCGTGTCGCGTCATCAAGCCCGACTCCGTCATCTTCCACCTCGAGCCGCACTTCACCGTCCTCGCGCGATACGCGAAGTGTGAGCGTCCCTCCCTCGGGCATCGAATCGCGTGCGTTGATCACGAGGTTGAGGATCACCTGGTGGATCTGTCCCGCATCTCCCTCGACTGGTGCGCGCTCCGCCGTGCATTCGACGACGAGGGCGATGTTCTCGGGAATCAGGCGCCGGAGCAGGATGCGCACGTGCGCCACCTGCTCGCTCATGTCGAACCTCGTGCGGGTGAGGTCCTGATGGCGCGACGACAGGAGCAGTTGCTGCGTGACGGCGGCGCCGCGCCGGATCTGCGACTCCATGTCGGTTGCGATCTTCAGGCTCTCCGGAGTGACCGCTCGCAGTCGCGCCAGAGTCGCCATCGACATCAGCGTCTGCAGGATGTTGTTGAATTCGTGCGCGACTCCGGCCGCGAGACGTCCGACCGCCTCCAGCTTGTGCGACTGCCGCAGCGCGGCCTCGGCCTGCTTACGTTCGGTGATCACGCTCGCCGACGCGACGATGAATGCAACCCTGCCATCGTCGTCGCGCATCGGTTGCAGCGAGAAGTCGATGTCGGACAACCTGCCCTCAGCTCCGAGAATGCGAACGTCATAGCGAGAGGATTCGCCCAGGGCTGCGCGTCCGATCGCGTCGCGGAGCTGCTGCTGGACGTCGGGTGAGTAACTCCACCAATGCGTCTCGGCGAAGGGCGTGCCCAGGATGTCTTTTGCCCGGAGTCCGGACACTTCCAGTGGCGCGCGGTTAATGTCGACGAGGAGCCCTTCGGGAGTCAGCAGCACGACGAACATCGACGGCCCGAGCCCGTCGATGATCCCGCGCAGGCGCTGCTGGCTCGCGCGCAGTTCGAGCTCGGCGCTCTTCCGCTCGCTGATGTCCTGACAGGTTCCGACCACCTTGACGGCGACTCTGTCGTGATCACGTGCGATCTGCCAGCGCTGCTCCACGAACTTGAGGTGGCCATCGGGAAACAGCAGGCGATGCTCGATCGTGCACTGCTCATCGAGGTCGAGCGAACGGAGAAACGCCGCATCGACCTCGCCGCGGTCGTCGGGGTGGACCCGCTCGAGAAAGGACTGATGCGTTACAAGCTCTTCTGCGGGATTCGTTCCGAAAATGCGATGCGTCTCGATCGACCAGATCACCGCCATCGTCCGCAGGTCGGTCTCCCAGCTTCCGACTTTCGCCACGCGCTGTGCGGCCACGAGTCGTGCTCGCTCGTTCTCCAACTCGACGGCGAGCCGGCGCTGCTCGGTGATGTCCGTGACAATCCCGGTGATGCGGGTCAGCGTTCCCTCATCGTCGCGAACCTGGAACCCTCGAGCACGGATCCAGCGCACTTCGCCGCCCGGGCGGACGATTCGATACTCGAGGTCGAGTGCCGGTGTATTCCGGGTGAGATCGAGGAACCTGGAGTGCACCGTCTGTCGATCGTCCGGGTGAATAAAGTCGACCCAGCTGTCCGGATTCGCGAGAAGCGCCTCCACCGGCCGCCCCCAGATCCTCTCGAACGCGGGGCTCATGTAATGCACCTCCCGCAGGTCGGCGGAACGGATCCAGAACGAGTCCGTAATGTGATCGGCGAGCAGCTGAAAGTTCTGGCTGTTCCGCTGCAGTTCGTCGTCAGTCATGGTTTGCAGCTAATCCACTGCGGCTTTCGTGCACAGACGCCATTGACGATAACTCATTGCATACGCTGGCGGATGTCTCCCTGGTGGTTGGAGTGGCGATGTCTGAAAGAACGAAAGCGTTCGGAATCCGGACGGACAAACCAGAAACCGGAAACCAGAAACCGGAAACCTGAAACCAGAAGGCAGAAGGCAGAACGATTGGCGATGTGCGGTGCCGGGGAGGCGCAATAGTGTTCGGCAGTCGTTGCCGTAAACATGGCGGCGGCCGGTACACTGACTCCTCCGATGGAGTTCCGAGGGGTGATCGGGATCGAGTTGCTGGACGCGTTCGCGGCAGGAATCTACCTCCTGTTCGGGATCGTCCATCTCGACCTCTGGCTGAAGCGGCGCGATCGTCCCGAGCACATCTGGCTCTTCGGTGCGGCAGCCGGAGCGCTGCTCGTCGACATCACAGGGATGATGCTGCGGGGCATGGGGAACGCCGCAGGTTGGATCCCGCTGATCAACTTGCTGGGGGTAGTGATCGTCACGGCGAGTCTCCTGGAACTCGTCCTCTCCCTCGGAAGCGAGTCACCCGGTGCGATCACGCGCGCGGCTTACGCGGTGGAGTTAGTCCTCGCCATCCTCGGCGGTTTCGCCGGAATCGAGTCGCTGATCGCTCCCTTCTTCCTCATCTCGGTCGCGCTTCTCCTTCGCGCGCTGGTTCACGCATTGCGCGCCGGCTCGGCGGGTGATCGTGAGGCCCGTGCGATTGCTGGCGGCCTCGTCGTGCTGCTCATCTCGCTGATCGTGGACGTTCTCCAGATGCTGCATCTCATCAGTGCGCCCGAGGGGATTCCGATCATCGGATTCGCCGGGATGTTCCTCATTTCGGCGAGCGCGTTGAACGGGCGGTACGAGCGCGAGCATCGCGAGCTGGTCGCGCTGCGGCACGACCTGGAGCAGCGGGTCTCGGAGCGAACCCGCGAGCTCGAGGACGCAAATCAGCGTCTGGCCGAGGTATCGAGAACCGATGCGCTGACGGGACTTCCGAATCGGCGAGGGTTTCTCGACGTGGTCGATCACGAGCTGAAGCGCAGCGCGAGATCGGGAGATCCGTGCAGCGTCGTGATGCTCGATCTCGATCACTTCAAGGAGATCAACGACCGGCACGGTCACGCTGCTGGTGATGCGGTCCTTCAGGCTGCGGCGTCGCGTCTGCGCGGTGTTCTGCGCGCCACCGATGTCGTCGCGCGGTGGGGCGGTGAGGAGTTCATCGCGCTGCTGCCAGCCACGGCAACTGAAGCTGCGCTTGCCGTGGCGGAGAAGGCGCGTCGCGCTCTCGCTGCCTCTGCGTTCGAGCATGACGGAGCGGCCCGGACGATCACCGCGTCCTTCGGCGTCGCCCCACACGAGCATGGCCAGCCCTTCGACGTGACGGTCGCCGCGGCCGACCGCGCTCTCTATCGCGCCAAGGAATCAGGCCGCGATCGCGTGATGCTCGCGGACGAGGAGCGGAACCCCGGGCAGATCCGACCTCATCCCCACGATTCCGCAGGACCGGGTCGTGCGAAGTAGAAACCCTGCCCGAACTTGATTCCCAGTTCGGTAGCCGCCGTGGCCGTCTCGAGGGTTTCGATCCCTTCCAGGATCAGCTCGCAATCGAAGTCCTGTGCCAGTGCGAGGATGTTGCGCACGATCTTCAGCTTCGTCGGGTCGGCTTCGAAGCTCGATCCGAAATTCTGACTAATCTTCAGGAAGGCAGGTCGTACCTGATCGATGAACGGAAGGTGAGAGTAGGCGATCCCGACGTCATCGAATGCGAAGCGGATCCCCGCCTGTTTCATCTTCCCGATGGCCATCACCGCTCCGGAGTGATTTGCGAGGGGCGCCTGCTCCGTGATCTCGAGAACGATACGGTTCAAAGCGATCCCGACGCTCGCGGCTTCGTGAACGATCACTTCCTGCAGCTTCGCTCCGGCGCCGAAGGCTGCCGGATGGACGTTAAGGAAGAGAGACGCCCATTCCGGAAGAGTGACGGCGGCCCGCAGGCTGTTTCTGATGCAGGCCACTTCCAGTTCGATGACCTGAAGCTTGCGCGTTGCGTAGTGGAAGAGGGTTTCAGGATTCCGCATCAATGAGTCCGACTTACACCGTGCCAGGGCCTCATAACCGAGATGATCCCCGCCCGGAAGGCGAACGATCGGCTGAAACACCGCAGAAAGAACGTTGGTGGTCAGCACTTCCTCCATCGTGGGCACGCGGATGATGTCGGGCCACTCTGCGCTTCCCTGTCGGAACGGTGCCATCAGGTTGAGAAGCGACTCGAGCTCCGCGATCTCGAATGGTTTACACAGGAAGCCCACCGCGCCGCGCTCGGATGCCTCCATCTGCAGTGCATCCGGACCATCTCCGGTGATGATGATCGTACGAGTGTCAGGAGACTGTCGCTTCACGAAGCGGATGAAATCCAACCCTTCGTAGCCGAACTGACCAGTCAGCCGAACGTCGCTGACCACATGGGACGGCTTCAGCCAGTCGACCGTCAGCTCAGCAGACTCGAGATCGTTGCACGTGATGACAGTTCTTCCGGGCCGGGCCAGGCCGGCGGCCAGTCCCTCCGTGATCATGACGTCATCGGCAACGATGGGAACGATCTGGTGGGTCTCGACGTCGATTCCTGCTGCAGTCATGAGTTAGTTCTCCGGCTTGCCATTTGTGGGCATCGGAGTTGAGCAATGCTGCGGCTCCGGCTGGCTGAATGAAGGTAAGGTTGATGGTCCTGCGGTGGCGCAAACCTGGGATCCAACTCCGGTCGTGCGCAAGGAGCGTCGTGACGTCATTCCATTTCCCGTCCGAGGTGGATGCTCAGCTCTTCCAGCTCAAATGGCTTCTGCAGGATGGTCCACTTCTGGGACG
>JBKJVD010000135.1:0-4769 GCA_046590585.1 Thermoanaerobaculia bacterium
GCTGATGGGGATGGGCCAGAGCCAGTAAGTGGCCGGCTTGCCGGAGGGGTTGGCGTAGGCGTAGCCGTGCGTGGCAATGACACAACCGGGCCGGTATTGGTCGCGCAGTTGCTTGAGTCCGCGGTAAGCCAGGGTGATTTCTTTCATGCGCGTATCGAGCGAATCGGCACGCACGTGATCGCGCCAGTCCTCACCTTCGGGAACGAAGTCGAAGAAATCAATCAGTTCGGGGCCGACGATGTCGTTGCCTCCGCCGGAGAAGAGCAGGACATCGACCGGGTACGAGGTGAGCAGGCGGCGGAGCTTCGCGCGCTGTTCGCCACGCGTCATGTTGTGCAGCGTGTCCCCCGAGGCTTCGAGGCGGAGGAGTGACATGCGGCGCTTTGTGAGGTCGTCGAGATGATCGATCGTGTTCCAGTGCCCCGGATAGGAAAACCAGGAGTCGCCTTCGGAGATCACGACCGGGTAGCTCTTGTGATGTTTGATGGACTCGACGAAGTACTGCTCGAGCATGCGCTCCTGCGTCTTTGTGGCTGGCAGCATTTCCTTAGATTACTGCGAGTTTGGTCGGGCGCGGGAGGGGGCGGAATGTTGAATGTTGAATTGTGAATGTTGAATTGGGGGACGGGATGTAATTTTGACCTTGTGCGACGGGTTGCCTCCCCTCATCATTCACAATTCACAATTCAACATTCAACATTTCTCCCCGGGAACTTTATGAAGAGATTAATAGCGGCTACCTGTTTCGCAGTGGTGGTGCAGATCTTCGCCGGTGCGCCGAGCGTTCAGGCGCAGGACCGTCCGAGCCCGGCCACGACGATGGCGGCGCAGCGCACGGCCATGGGCACACTGGTCTGCATGGATGGCGTGTGGCGCGGGCCGGCGTGGACGATCCTGCCGACTGGAAAGAAGCACGAGATCACCCAGACCGAGCGGATCGGGCCGTTCCTCGATGGCACTGTGAAAGTGCTCGAGGGACGCGGCTTCGATCCGGACGGCACGGTGACGTTCAACGCCCTCGGGATCGTCTCCTACGACCCAGGCAGGAAGACCTACACGCTGCACGCTACTGCCATGGGGCAGGTGGGCGATTTCGCACTCGAGCCGACGGCAAATGGTTACGTCTGGAGCATTCCGGCCGGTCCGATGACGATCCGCTACACGGCGGTCATCAAGGATGGCGCCTGGCGCGAGATCGGTGAGCGGATCATGCCTGGCAAGGAGCCTGTGCAGTTCTTCGAGATGAATCTCAAGCGCGTGGGTGACAGCACGTGGCCGACTGCCGGGGCGGTCAGCCCGAAGTAACACGTTCTACGCGTTGTGGATTCTGGGTGCAGTTCCTCGGGGTTCCTCGGGTAGTTCTCATTGTCCGAACGGCGGAAGCGTCTCCGCAGGCGCGGCCGTCCGCGAGCCCGGCCGGTTCCGACTCCCCGAGGAACTCCGAGGAACGCCGAGGAACCCGAGGAACTCCAAGAGGAACTTCTCCACACCCGGTGGAGTTCTTGCGTCCGAGGTACGATTTTTCTATGACATCAATCGAGTTGGTCGCGGATCCGGTCCTGAGCGTTGTTGAACGTACGTGGGGCTTCTCGTCGCTGCGGCCTTTGCAACGGCAGGCCATCGACGCCGTGCTCGCGGGTCGCGACTCGCTGCTGGTCGTGCCGACCGGTGCGGGGAAGTCGCTCTGCTTTCAGGCCCCTGCCCTGCTGCTCGATGGGCTGACGGTGGTTGTCTCACCACTCATCGCATTGATGAAAGATCAGGTCGATGCGCTCGTGAGCGTCGGGGTTTCCGCTGCTGCGTTGAACAGCACCACGCCCACCTCGATGCAGCGGATGATTGAAGGGGCTGCCGTCGATGGTTCACTGCGGCTGCTTTTCGTCTCGCCGGAGCGACTGGCGACCGACTCGCTCCGTGCGTTGCTGAGGCGTGCTCGCGTGCGGGCCTTCGCCATCGACGAGGCGCATTGCATCAGTCACTGGGGCCATGACTTCCGTCCCGAATATCGGCAGCTCCGCGAGTTGCGCGAGCTGTTTCCGGCCGCATCGATCCACGCCTTCACTGCCACGGCCACTGGGCAGGTGCGCTCCGACATCTGCACGCAGCTCCGAATGCGCGACCCTCTGGTGCTCCTGGGCGATCTCGATCGCCCGAACCTGCGCTACCGCGTCGTGTCGCGAGTCGACGAGGTCCGTCAGGTCGAAGAGGTCGTCCGCCGTCATCCTGGCGAGGCGGGGATCGTCTACTGCATCCGCCGCAAGGATGTCGATTTCATCGCGGCTACTCTCGCCGCACGCGGCCTGCGCGTGACGCCGTATCACGCGGGGATGAATCCTGAGGCACGTCGCGAGGCGCAGGAAGCGTTCGCGTCGGAGCGCGTCGACATCGTCGTCGCCACCGTCGCGTTCGGGATGGGGATCGATCGATCCAACGTCCGTTTCGTCGTGCATGCGGGCATGCCGAAGTCGATTGAGCATTATCAGCAGGAGGCAGGACGCGCCGGTCGTGATGGACTGGCCGCGGAGTGCGTGCTGCTCCATGATTCGAACGATGTGAATGGATGGACGCGCATCTTCGAGCAGAGCTTCACGGACGAGCAGCAACTCGCCATCGCCGTCCGCCAGCTCGAGGCGATGAACGGCTTCTGCATGTCGGGGTCCTGCCGGCACCGCGCGCTCGTCGAGCACTTCGGCGGGAAGTGGGATCAGGGTTCCTGCAATGCCTGCGATCTCTGCCTGGGCGAAGTCGCGGTCGTCGCGGATGCCACCACCATCGCGCAGAAGATTCTCTCCTGCGTCTCACGCGTCCGCGAATCGTTCGGTGCACTCCACGTGACCGGCGTGCTCCGCGGCGAACGCTCGGCGCGAATCGTCGAGCGCAAGCACGACCAGCTTTCGACCTTTGGACTGCTCAGCGCGCATTCGAAGGACGAGGTCCGCGGCTGGATCGCACAGCTCGTGGCAAGCGGAGCATTGATGCAGGAGGGCCAACCACGTCCATTCCTCCGTCTCGGTCCCGCCGCAAAGTCGATCCTGCGAGGCGAGGCGATCGTGCGCCTGATCCAGACGGCTGCGCCATCCGGCAACCAGCCTGGAGCCGATGGTGGCGCCGAATGGGCTGGTGTCGATCGCGACCTTTTCGAAGCGCTTCGAGCATGGCGCCGCGAAGCTGCCGCGTCGCGCGGAGCGGCCGCCTTCGTCATCCTCGGCGACCGAACGTTGCGCGAGATCGCCGCGGTCCGACCTTCATCTCTGGAACGGCTGCGCAACATCGGCGGAATCGGCGACAACCGGCTGCGCGAGCATGGCGAGGAGTTGATGGCGGTCATCGATGCGCATTGCGCTGCCCGGGACGTGAGTCGTGACGCTTCTGCGCCCGTGCAGCCGGCAGCTCGCGAGCGCGCGCGCACATCGCGCCCCACTGCAGCGCGGACGCTGGCCACGACCCTCTTCCTGCAGGGGTCGACGATCGACGAGGTGATGGAACAGACCGGCCGCGCGCGCTCCACTCTGATCGGCAATCTCTGCGCGATGATTGAGGATGGGAGCCACCGCCCCGGCCTGCGAACGTGGATGACCGAGGAGACGGAGGGCACAATCCGCAGCGCGATTGCGGAAGCGGGACTGGAACGTTTGAGGCCGATCAAGGACATCGTCGGCGAAACGATTTCGTACGACGACATTCACATCGTCGCGGCGACGATCAGGCGCGACCTGGCTGAGGCTTCGCTGAGGGAACCGGGCGGTGCAGAGGTGGACGATCGCCTGTCGGTGAACTGAGCCTGCAACGCAATAGTACGCACCCGCGAACAGCAACTCACAACGAGTGCAGGTAGTCGATGCCGAGGATGTCGTAGCGGAACAGAACGCGTGGTCGCTCCGCGAACTCCGGCGTGCCGACGCGCCAGTCGTCGTATGCGGCGATCGCGAAATAGATCGCGCCGGCGGCAAGCAGGGTCCACTGCGTGTGACCGGGGTTCATGTCGCTCAGCCAGTTCGGAAAGATCCACCCGGCCACCATCAGCGCGGTGGCGATGGCGAATACGCACAGGGCGGTGAGCATTCGGTTGGAGACGCGGGCACGCTCCGCGATCTTTTCGATCCGCGATCGCGACGGCATGTACCAGAGCGCCGTGAACCGTTCGCACAGCGAGACGAACAGCGGAAGGAAGACCACCAGCCCTCGCTGCCAGGCGTTGCTCAGGATCGTCGACGCGTACGGCGAGAATATGAAGATGCCGATTGCGATGATCACGACCAGCCAGATTGGCGGGCGTTTCTGGAGGCGCGTGGCGACGTCGGTGAGCGTTCCCTGCATCATCAGGAATCCGCCCTCCACCATCAGACTGAGAATCAGTTCCGACTGAAGCTCCCCATCAGTCAGCCGGCCGAGCCAGAAGGGGACGAGCTGACCCGGCAGGAACGGGATCAGCGCAGCCAGACCGAGGATGAGAGCGACGAAGGCATCCGGCACCTGCGAGATCGCGCGCTGAAGGCTGCTGCGTCGCCGGTCGACCTCATCGATCGGAGGCTCAGCCGCGGCAGATTGCGGATCGCCCGCGATCACCGGGTCCACGACGACGACCTTCCGCATGAGTGTTCACATCGGCTCAGGGGTTAACACAGCAGCAGCGATGTTAGACCGGATGACTGCGCGAGTCGAGATCCGGATGACGACTTCGCTGAGTTCAAAGAGATTTTCAGTGTTTACGGGGGTTCGCGACTCTTCAGCGGCTGTCATCCTGAGCCGGCGCAGAGTTTTCTCGCATG
>JBKJVD010000020.1:0-3185 GCA_046590585.1 Thermoanaerobaculia bacterium
ACCTGACTGAGTACGCAATCCTGGGCGCGCTTCTGTTCCGGGCGTTTCGCGGCGAGCATCACGGATGGAGGCGCGGATGGGCTCTGCGCGCAATCGTATTCGCCGCCTTCGTCGCCAGCGCTGACGAGGTCCATCAGGACTCGGTTCCCTCACGCACCGCCTCACCGATCGACATCGCTGGCGCCGGCCTCGCGCAGGGATTGATGCGTGTGTCATCGCGCGGGATGGGGAGGCAATCCAGCAATCCCGCGGAATGATGAACTCCCTCCATCGATTCGCCGTTACCATCTCGTTCTCGTACGCCGGGGCCCGAAGAGATATCGGCCTGTTCAGGAGAAACAAAGCATGAAGCTGGTCCAGATTTCGATCGCCGTCGTCCTGCTCGCTCAGAGCGCGTTCGCTGCGAAGCAGCCGGTCACGCACGAAGCACTCTGGCTGATGAAGCGCGTCGGCGCTCCGTCGATCAGTCCCGACGGAAAATGGGTCGTCACGGCAGTGACCGAGCCCGCCTATGACGAGGCCAGCTCTTCGACCGATCTCTGGCTGATGCCGTCCGATGGCAACCTCCCGCCACGACGCCTGACGTTCTCGAAGACGGGCGAGAGTGACGTCACCTGGGCTCCCGACAGCGGAAAGATCGCCTTCTCCGCAAAACGTGATGGCGATGAAGCCAACCAGGTCTACCTGCTCGACATCCGCAGCGGCGGTGAAGCCCGCCGCGTCACCTCGATCTCCACAGGCGCCCGCACTCCGCGGTTCAGCGCCGACGGGAAGTCGATCATCTTCAGCAGCATCGTCTATCCCCACGCAGCCGACGATGAGGCGAACCGGAAGGCGGCGAAAGAGGTCAAGGATCGCAAGTACAACGTCCGGATTTACGACAGCTTCCCGGTGCGTAACTGGGATCGCTGGCTCGATGAAAAGGAGCCGCACATCATCGCGCAGTCGGTCGACGAAGGCTCGACCCCGCGTGACCTGCTGGCCGGCACGAAACTGGTCGCACAGCCCGGCTTCGGTGGCAGGACGACGGAGGGATCGCGAGAAGAGATCGATGCCGAGTGGTCCCCGGACGACCAGTGGGTCGTCTTCACGGCGACGACCGGCAGGAACAGCGCGGCACGCGCAGAAATCGACGTCGATCTCTTTCGCGTGAGCGTGAAAGGGAGCGAACCGGAACAGATCACCAACGACACGGGAAGTTACTCGGACCCCGAGTTCAGTCCCGATGGCAGGACGCTCTTCATCTCTTTCAGTGAAAACAGCGGGAAGGTTTACAACCTCATCCGGCTCGTAGCGTTCGACTGGCCCTCGATGAAGAACCGGCGCGTGGTCACCTCGAGCACCGACCGCTCCGTGAACAGTTATGCCGTGTCCCCTGACGGCCGCTCCATCTTCTTCACCGCCGAAGACTCGGGGCTCGAAAAGATTTACAGCGTACCCGCCGCCGGCGGGGAGGTGAAGCTCGCCGTCGATCCGCAGCGCGGCGTCTACACCGACACCGAGACTGGCGGCGGTGCCGCGAATCCGACGATGGTCGCTCGCTGGGCGAGCGCCATCAATCCTGCGGAAGTGGTCAGGATCGACCTCGCCGCGAAGAAGCATCAGAACCTCACCACGTTCGCCGTCGAGCCAGCGGCGAACCTCGACTGGCAGTCTCCACGACACGTCTGGTTCACGAACAGCCGCGGACGCAAGATCCACAGCCTGATGGTTCTGCCCCCCGATTTCGATCCGAAGAAAAAGTACCCCCTCTTCCTGATGATCCATGGCGGCCCTGCCAGCATGTCACGCGACCAGATCAGCCTGCGGTGGAACTATCACCTTTTCGCCAGACCGGGCTACGTGCTGCTGGCGCCCAACTACACCGGTTCGACCGGCTTCGGCGAAGCATTCGCCCAGGCCATCCAGGGCGATCCGCTTCGCGGACCGGGTCTCGACATCAACGAGGCCGCGGATGCCGCCATCGCGCAGTTTCCATTCATCGATGCGAACCGGCAGACGGCGGGTGGGGCGAGTTACGGCGGCCATCTCGCTAACTGGCTGCAGGCCACGACCACCCGCTACAAGGCCCTCATCAGTCACGCAGGCCTGGTCAACCTCGAATCGCAGTGGGGCACGAGCGACACCATCTACGGACGGGAACTCATGAACCTCGGACCGGTCTGGGAACAGGGATCGGTTTGGCGCGAGCAGAACCCGATCCGCCTGGCCAAAAACTTCAAGACGCCGATGCTGATCTCGGTGGGCGAGAAAGACTACCGCGTCCCGCTCAATCAATCTCTCGAGAACTGGGCCGTGCACCAGCGGCTGCAGGTGCCGAGCCGCCTGCTCGTCTGGCCCGATGAAAACCACTGGATTCTCAACGGCGAGAACAGCAGAATCTTCTACCGCGAGGTCCAGGCCTGGCTCGCAAAGTGGATTCCGAAGTAACGGTTCCTCGGGGTTCCTCGGTTCCTCGGGGGGAGCACAAACCGAGGAACTCAAACCGCTCCCAGGAACCCCGAGGAACCCGAGGAACCGTCCCGAGGAACCTGCTAGGGTGACCGCATGAAGAATCGCATTGTGGGAATGGCCCTGTTCATCCTGTCGCTCGCACCCTTGGTGCAGGCCGCCGACGCAGTGCCGTTCATCGAAGACAACTACACGAAGGCCCTCGCTCAGGCTCAAACGAAGAAGCTGCCGATCTTCGTGGAAGCCTGGGCCCCCTGGTGACACACCTGCCGCTCGATGCGTGCCTACGTCTACTCCGACAAGGCACTCGGGCGATATGCCGGACGGTTCGTCTGGCTCAGCATCAACACCGAAGACTCAGCCAACACCGCATTCCTGGCGAAGTATCCGATCCCTGCCCTCCCCACGCTGCTCGTGCTCGACCCGGCGCGGGATAACGTTGCGCTGCGTTACGTCGGCGGCGCGACGATTGGACAGTTGACGAAACTCCTCGACGACGCCGGAACGAACGTTCGCAAAGGCTCACAGAACGAAGCCGACCGTCGACTCGTCGCCGCGGACAAGCTTGCCGCGGCCGGAAAGCACGCCGAAGCAGCGAGTGAGTTCGAAGCAGCACTCGCCGCGGCGCCGGCAAAGTGGTCGCGCCTCGGCCGCACCGCTGAATCGCTGCTCTTCTCACTCAGCCTTGCCGACGAGAACGAACGCTGCGCGAAACAGGCGCGCGCGCTGCTCCC
>JBKJVD010000122.1:0-5413 GCA_046590585.1 Thermoanaerobaculia bacterium
CGAGGCGATGGCCGCGCGTGCGGATGATCACGGGCGCCTGCTGCCCTCCCCTGGTGCGCCAGCGCGTCGTGGCGAGATCGTCCGACATCAGCTGGAGTGCGTAGAGGATGTAGTCGAGGTACTGGATCTCGGCGATCGGCCGCAATCCGCGAAGCGCCGTTCCAATGGCCTGGCCGAGAATGGTGCACTCGCGGATGCCGGTATCGGACACGCGGTGGACGCCGTACTTTTCCTGAAGCCCCATGCATCCCTGGTTGACGTCGCCGAGGCGGCCGACGTCCTCACCGTAAATGAAGATGCGCGGGTCGCGGCGCAGTGCGTGGTCGAAGCAGTTGTTGAGGATCTCGAATCCGTTCAGCGTCTGGGCATCATCGGCGTATTCGGCCTTCACTTCTGCCACGCCGAGTGCCGAGCGCTCGTGACTCGCGAATAACTCCTCGCCGTAGCGTTCATCCCCGATGGCGTTCTGCTGATTGCGCCACTCGACGATGTCCTGCGGGACGTCCTCGCCGCGCGTGACGATGAGCGCGCTGGTGAGGGCACGCATGGCATCGCGGCGAAACGGGGCCTGGATCCGCTGCAGTTCCGCGCGGATCTGCTCGACCTCTGCTTTCTTCGAGGAGGACGCGGCCAGCCGGTCGATATGGCCAATGGCCAGCCTGACCTCTGCGTCGATCTCGGTGCGGTACGCGTCCCACGCGCGGCGTTGCGCGTCGCGCACGACGATGCGCTCCTCTTCATCGACGCGATCGAGTTCCTCGGCCGTCGAGACTCTCTCGGCGATCATCCACTCCCGCATCTTGCGGATACCGTCGAACTCGACTTCCCACTCCAGGCGTTCCTTTGACTTGTAACGCTCGTGGCTTCCGGACGTGGAGTGTCCCTGGGGCTGGGTGATGTCGATGACGTGAATGATGGCCGGAACGTGCTCGGCGCGGACCGTGGCCGCCGCACGAAGGTACGTCTCGCAAAGCGACGGGTAGTCCCAGCCGCGGACTGTGTAGAGGTCGTAGCCCTGCTTCGAGCCCTGCTCCCGCTGAAAGCCTTTGAGCAATTCGGAAAGGTCACCCTTCGTGATCTGAAACTCGTTCGGAACGGAGATGCCGAAGCCGTCGTCCCAGATCGAGACCATCATCGGCACGCCAAGAACCCCGGCAGCGTTGATCGACTCCCAGAACATCCCTTCGGCCGTACTTGCGTTGCCGATCGTGCCCCAGGCGATTTCGTTTCCCTTCCGGGAGAACTCAGTCATGTCGCGCAGCTCGTCGAGTTCGCGGTAGAGCTTCGACGCGTATGCAAGGCCGACGAGTCGCGGCATCTGCGAGCCGGTCGGGGAGAGGTCGGCCGAGGTGTTGTAGGTCTCGGTCTGATTGCGCCAGGAACCGTCGGCGTTGAGGAGGCGCGTTGCAAAGTGGCCGTTCATGGAGCGGCCGCCCGACCATGGGTCGTGTTCGACGTCCGCGTGTGCATAGAGTTGTCCGAAGAACTCGTCCAGCGTTCCGATGCCGAGGGCGAAGACGAGGGTCTGATCGCGGTAGTAGCCGGAACGCCAGTCACCCTTGCGAAAGGCTCGGGCCCAGGCCAGCTGCGCGATTTCCTTGCCGTCGCCGAAAATACCGAACTTCGCTTTTCCGGTCAGCACTTCCTTCCGGCCGAGGAGGCTGGCCTGGCGGCTGCGGACCGCGATGCGGTAATCGTCGATGATGCTCTCGCGGGTGAATTCGCTCCGCGTTTCCTGGCTCTGCTCGGATGTCTGCACCTGGCGGTACTCCGTGACGTCGTGTGTGATTTCGGTCCGCCGCTGAACCGCGAACGATCGGGCCCGGATTCTCCGGTCTCGCTGCAGCCGTGGCGAGGCTGCGCCGCAGCCGGACGGACGGGCAGAATCCTAACACGCGGGACCCGTCGCCTCCGGGACATGGTCGGAGATTTCAGCCGGCGCGGGCGCGGGACGCCCGAGGTCCCTCTCACGGAACCTTGCGGTAGACGGAGAGGTTGCAGAACGACTCACCTTCCTCACCGGTACCGGTCTGGCGAATCGTCATGGCCAGCCCGTCATCGCTGAGGGTGCGGGTGGCGTGGGCGATTTCGATGCCCTCGCTCCACGAGGTGGTCGACAGCGTGTTCGAGTCGACGACGGTCGTCATG
Organism: Thermoanaerobaculia bacterium; assembly: GCA_046590585.1. Lineage (GTDB taxonomy): Bacteria > Acidobacteriota > Thermoanaerobaculia > Gp7-AA8 > Gp7-AA8 > JBKJVD01. The sequence goes on from JBKJVD010000122.1 coordinate 2,149, forward strand.
AGCTGGTCGACGATCCCGTTGGCGTCGTCGTAGTCGTGAAGCAGGCCATCTGGTTGCGCGATGTAGGTCAGGGTCATCTGCAGGCCGCCGAGGTCATAGCTGACCTGAAAGACTAGTTGCTGGTCGTCGCCTTCGATCAGGTACGTGGCCTTCTCGGGCGGGTCGCCGACCTCGTAGCGTGACTCCGACGCATCGAGTTCCCACTTCCCGAGGAATGGAGCGACCTTCATTTCGCGGGAGCCGGCTTTTCGGCGAGGATCTCGTCGATCGTCGCCTGCGATACCGGGTGATACGAAGGACGGGCTTTTTCGTAAATGCGCTGTGCGAATTCGCGTCCACGCGGAGTGACGATCAACGCCTTGTAGATGGCCATGAGGAACCTGCGTCGTCCCTGGCTGGTGAGGAAACGTTCGATGGCGGGATCGGCGGCGCGATAGTCATTCTGAATGGCCTTCTCGAGCCACCACTGCAGGATCTCGTAGTTGCCGCGATTGGTCAGCTTCAGACGGGCATCGAGTTCGGCCATGCGCGTCGCACCGAGTGTGGCTGGGAGGCGCTGCGCGAAGTGAACGTATTCGTGAGTCGACCACTTCGATGCATCGATCGCGGTGGCGGGCCCGCCCGCGATGAACGCGTCGGCCTGGCGTTCGACTTCGGCGAATGCATTCGAGCGCGCCGCGGGCGTATTCGCAGGCATGCCGGGTTTGTAGGTCCATTCTTCCAGCCCGATTTTTTCCTCGGCACCCGGAAAGCGTGAAAGAAGCTTGCTGCGAAGATCGGCCAGAAAGATCTCGGTCGTCATCGGCTTGAATGCGAAGCGGTCGAAGTAGCTGCGCAGGTAGGCGTCGAATGCGTCGCGTCCGACCGTCTGCTCGATCAGCCGAAGCAGATGCGAGCCCTTGTTGTAGGGAAGGAGGTTCGAAAATTCATCCGGATCGACGCCGGCGAGATCGAGCTTCAGCGACTGATACTTAGGATCGACCTCAGTGATCTCCCGGGCGAAGTGTGTGCGACCCAGGCCCCAGAGCATCTCGGCGTGGTCACGACCGTAAAGCTTCTCCGCGATGCGATGCTCGATGTACTTCGTGAATCCTTCGTTCAGCCAGAAGTCATTCCACGTCGCGTTCGTGACGAGATTGCCCGACCATGAATGCGCGAGTTCGTGCGTCACGACCGAAACGAGTGAGCGGTCTCCGGCCAGGATCGTCGGCGTAAGGAACGACAGCCTCGGATTCTCCATCCCGCCAAATGGAAAGCTGGGAGGCAGGACGAGCAGGTCGTACCTCCCCCACCGGTAAGGCCCGTACGTCTCCTCGGTTGCCGCGATCATGCGCGGCAGGTCGACGAACTCACTCGCGGCACGGTCGATCACTTCGCGTTCCGCATACACACCGCTGATCGGGCCAAGTGGTTTGAAGACCAGGTCCCCGACTGCGAGAGCCAGCAGATATGAAGGGATCGGCTGCGGCATGCGGAAGTGGTAGATACCATCCGCATTCTTCTGCGTCGGGTTCTCTGCGCTCATCAGAGCGAGCAGATCCTTCGGCACGCGAACTGTGGCGTCGTAAGTGAAGCGAACCGAGGGTGTGTCCTGGATCGGGACCCAGGTGCGCGCGAGGATCGATTGCGACTGCGAAAGCAGGAATGGCGATTTCTTTCCCGCTGTGAGGATCGGGTCGAGCCACTGCAGCGCACCCGCGGACGGGCTGCTCGCGTAATCGACCGACACACTCCGCGTCGAAGGCTTGATGTCGATCTCCAGCGGCGCGCCGAACGTTCCGACTGGCGTCCCGAGTTTCCAAGTTGCATTCGACCCGTCGTCAAGTCGCACGCTGGTGATGGTCAGCTCACGCGTGTCGAGCAGCAGCTTCGTCGCATTGGCCCGGTTCTCGAGGTCGAGTCGAGCCGTTCCAGAGATCTGCTTTCTGGAAAAGTCGACGGAGACGTCGAGATCGAGGTGCTTCACCGCCACTTCGGTCGGCCTGGCGTACGAGTGCGGGTCGGATGGAAGTGCGATCTGGCTCGCGGGAAGGGAGGGTGCGACCACCGGAGTCGCCGGGCGAACACAGGCCGCAGCGAATACCAGTGCGGCGGTCAGGAACGTTGTTCTCTTCAAGTCAGGAATCTCCACGGATGCGATCAGTTGCGATCGAGTTCTGCAACGGCGATGGCGAGCATCTCGTTCACGCGCCCGGGCTCCGGGCTCTCGCAATAGATGCGGACCATCGGCTCGGTGCCGGACTTGCGGAACAACAGCCACGAGCCATCGCGAAAGTTCATCTTCACGCCGTCGGTCTCTTCGAGCTTGTCAAAGTCCTGGCCGAAGGAATGTTCGAGATCACCGTTGCGAACGCGGTCGATCAATCTCGCGCAGAGGTCCGCAGGGCGGTGGAGGTCGCGGCGGCTGTAGTGCAGCGCTCCGAACTCGGCTTCCATCGACGCGATGATTTCGGAGAGTGGCTTTCCGTAGTGCGCAACGGCTTCGGCAACCATCAGCCCGGAAAGAATGCCATCGCGTTCGGGAAGAAAATGGCCGAAGCCGATTCCGCCGCTCTCCTCTCCACCGATCAGCACGTGCCCTTCGATCATCCGGTCGGCGATGTACTTGAAGCCGATCTGCGTCTCATGGACGGCGACGCCGAGGGCGCGTCCGACGCTTTCGAGGAGACGGGTGGTGGAGAACGTCTTGACGATGTCGCCCTTCATCTTCTTCTCGCGCACGAGGTAGAGCGCAAGCAGCGCAATGATCTTGTGCGGCGAAACGAACTCGCCGCGTTCGTCGAGGATGCCAAGCCGGTCCGCGTCACCGTCGTTGCAGATTGCCAGGTCGTACTCGCCGCTCAGCATTACGTTCTGCGACGCCACGAGATTTTCGGGGATCGGTTCGGGATTCACGATCCCGAACGAAGGATTGACGTCGCCGCGAATGCCGTCGACGATCGTCTCGCCCGGCATGTCCTTCGACCGCCGGATGATGCGTGAGGCACCGACGTAGTCGAGGCCGAGAATGCGGGACGGCAGCGACGCGGCGACGCCGTAGATGGGATCGTGAAGGATACCCAGGCGCCCCGCCATGATTTTTTCGACATCGAGCTGGCCCCGAACCGCCGCGATGTAGTCGTCGAGGATGTTGTCCTCCCGCACCGACCCGCCCTCACGAGCGTAGGGGGAATCGAGATTCTGCGCGATGGCCTCATAGGTTTCCGTCAGGGCGGAGCCGCCGTACCACGCCTTGAATTTGATCCCGTTGTACTTTGCCGGATTA
>JBKJVD010000126.1:0-8552 GCA_046590585.1 Thermoanaerobaculia bacterium
GGGAGAAGGTGGCGCCGCAGCGCCGGATGAGGGGTCGTGCGACTGTAGGTTGTCGACCTGTGTCGCATGTGAGGCATTGCAACGCGCGGGTGACGACCCCGTTGAGAATCTGAGAAATTACTGCGTTCTGAATCTTCGCGAGGGATCCAACTCACGTTCGCGCCGCCCCTCAACCGGCGCGCGGCGCCACCTTCTCCCGCGGGGAGAAGGGAGACAGCTTGCACGTGACTCCTTCGAACGACGACTGGCATCGTGCAGAACGCTGCGACTACGCCTCCCCTTCGACTGGCGTGGGACGCTGGGCTCCATCCGTACCATTGATGAACGCGACGACACCAGCTTCTTGTCCACGGGAGGTCCAGTAGCGCGGGCTCGCAACGTTCCGTTTGACGGCTCCGGGGCACGACCACTACTGTGCCTCGGGTGAAGCGAGCGATCATCACAGGAGCCTCTTCCGGGATTGGTCACGCCCTGGCGAAAATTCTGGCGCGCCGCGGTTACGCGGTCGCCCTGCTGGCGCGTCGCGTCGACCTGCTGGACGATCTGTCGCGGGAGATCGTTGCCGCGGGTGGCTCGGCAGTCGCCATCGCCTGCGACGTCTCGGAGCGGGCGGATGTTGCTCGCGCGGTCGCCGAGGCGGGCGAGAGACTCGGAGGACCGTTCGACCTTGCCATCGCCAATGCGGGAGTCAGCATCCCTGGCCATGCGTCAAAGTTCAATCTCGATGATGCCGAGCGAGTCATCAAAGTGAATCTGCTCGGGACGATCTACCTGTTCGATGCGGTCATTGGTTCGATGGTGGCCCGGCAGGAGGGGCAGTTCGTCGGGATTGCTTCGCTCGCGGGGTTGCGCGGCCTGCCGACTGCGTCGGCCTATTCGGCCAGCAAGTCCGGCATGCAGAGTTTCCTCGAAGCCAGTCGCAATGAACTCGCGTCGTATGGAGTCGGCGTCACGATCGTGAACCCCGGGTTCGTGGAAACTCCGATGACCGAGAAGAACCGCTTCAGGATGCCGTGGCTGGTGAAGCTGGACGACGCAGCGGTCTCGATCGCGGACGGAATCGAAGCGCGCCGGCGCATCGTCGAGTTTCCGCTGCCGATGTCGCTCATCATGCGGGCGGTCCGCCTGTTGCCCTCCGCTCTTTACGATCGCATCATCGGTCCCTATGCACGCCGCAAAGTCGATCCCTCAAAGGTAAAACGATGAGCCTCCTCAAGCAGACCCTCGGCATGCGAGCCTGGGCTTTCAAGAACGTCTTCCTGCTCTTCATCGTCAAGCCGACGGTCGTTGAGCTGACCGACTCCAGGTGCGTCGTGAAGGTCCCGTTGAACTGGCGGACCCGGAATCACCTGCGATCGATGTATTTCGGAGCGCTCTGCATCGGTGCGGACCTCGCGGGAGGACTCATTGCGTTCGATCTGATGCGGAAGCGAAAGGCCGGTTTCTCCTTCGTGTTCAAGGACATGAAAGCCGAGTTCCTCAAGCGCCCCGAGGGCGATGTGCACTTCACGAACGTCGACGGGGCGACCATCGTGGAACTCGTCAATCGCGCGATCGAGACCGGGGAGCGGCAGGAAGCGACGGTCAACGTCGTGGCGACGGTGCCGTCGAAACTGGGAGACGAGCCGGTGGCAAAGTTCGCCCTGACGCTGTCACTCAAGAAGCGGTCGTCCTGACCCGCAGCGCCGTACTACTTGATTGACTGGTCGCGAGCGATCGTTTCGATCCAGATGTCGGTGGTCACGAACGATGAGGCCCATGAATCCCACTTGCTGAGGATCTTCGCTTTCTTCATCTGATCGACCGTCTTGCCGGACTTGCGGGCCGCGCGCACCGCAGCGCTGGTTTCCCGAAGCATGGTGGCGAACCTGCGCAGCGCGGCCTTGTCACCCAGGGGACCGTGGCCCGGGATGATCTTCGCGTCGTCGGGGATGTTGGAGAGGACCTTCTCGATGTTGGCGAGCATGCCGGAGACGCGGCCGCCATGATCCATGTCGACGAAGGGGAACATGCCGTTGAAGAAATCGTCTCCCATGTGGACGACGTTCGACCTGGGAAAGTAGATCACTGCATCGCCATCAGTGTGCCCGTGCGGGAAGTGAACGGCTTTCACATCTTCGCCGTTCACGTGCAGGGTCAGCGTCCGGTCGAACGTGACGATCGGGAGCGCTTCTTTCGGAGACGGAGCGACCTTCTCGCCGAACAGGGTCGTTCCTTCCGCGAGGTATTTGCGCGCGTTGTCATGGGCGATGATGGTTCCGCCCTTGCGGCCGAGCGCCTCATTTCCGCCCGTGTGGTCGCCGTGATAGTGCGTGTTGATGACGAACTTCACCGGCTTGTCGGTGATCGAAGCCAATGCCGCTGCGATCTTTGGCGCGAGGGGGGCGTACTGGTCATCGACGATCACCACGCCGTCGTCGCCGACCGAAACGCCGATGTTGCCACCGGCGCCGGTGAGCATGTAAACGGCACCGGACACCTTCGAGGCCGTGACCTCGACCTTGCTGAAGTCCTGTGCGGAGGCAGCGGAAGCGGCGAGAATGAGGGAGAGGAACAGGGTTGATCTGCGCATGCGTCGATTATAGGGAGGCGAGCGAGCTCACGATGAGGGGATTGTCGGACGTTTCGGAGGGGCTGCGGGCGCGGATCGCTTCGCTCCGCGCCAGGGTCCTGTACGGCTACCCGTGGTGGCTGCGTCCGTTCGTCGATCGCAACGTGGTCGCGATCACACTGGGGCGCCGAGTCTACCTTTCTCCCGGGTTGACCTCGCGCGCCTCGGAGGAACTCGAAAAACTGCTGCGGCACGAGCTTGCCCATGTCGAGCAGGTCATCCGCCACGGCCTGATCCGTTTCCTCTACCTCTACGTCCGTGAATACATCACGCTCCGGCGGTCTGGATTGCCGGCGGACATCGCTTACCGGCGCATCTCCTTCGAGGCCGAGGCATTCGCCGCCGAAGAGGCCGTATAATCATCGGCTTGCATCCATCTTCCAGAGCAGGGCGACTTCGATGATTCAATTCCACTCACTCGAGAATCCGCAACTCGAGCGTTTTCTGGAACGCCAGAAGTCCGGCCTGTCACTGCGCAACGAATTCGATCTCGACCTGGTCCTGCGCCAGATTCTGCAGAAGGCGTACGAGTTCGTTCCGTCGGAGTCGGGGTCCATCCTGCTCGACGATCCCTTCCGCAAGGTGGCGTCTCGCAAGGACAACGAACTCGTCTTCATCGCGACGTTCGGAGATGCCAGTCGCGACCTGGTCGGGCACCGGCTCTCGGCGCATTTCGGCATCGTCGGGCAGGTCTACCAGACGGGCAACCCGTACCTTTCCGCGGACGTGAAGGAGGACGAACACTTCTATTCCGAGATCGACGAGCAGATCGGGCACGAGACTCATTCGGTCGTGGCGGTGCCGATCTATATCGGCAAGCACGTCTGCGGCGTCCTCGAACTGATCAACCGCCTCGAGGGCAAGACGTTCACGCGGCGCGACATGGTGCTGCTGGAGATCTTTGCAGGGTACACATCGTTCACTCTGCAGAACGCCCTCGACGCGAAGCGCGCGCAGGAACTGGCGAAGAAAGATGACCTGACGGGACTCTTCAACGACCGCTGGTTCAACGTCCGGCTGAGCGAGACGATCGCGGACGCCCGACAGACGGGCCGGGGTTGCGTGCTGCTCTTTCTGGACCTCGATCAGTTCAAGTTCATCAATGACTGCCACGGCCACCTGGCCGGGAGCCAGGTGCTGCGCGAGGTGGGGTTCATCCTCAAGAGAACCGTCGTGACGGCCGACGCAACCGTGGCGCGCTACGGCGGTGACGAATTCGTGATCGTTCTCCCGAACACGACAGTCGAGGAAGGGGCGGCGATCGCAGAAGAGGTCCGGCGAGCTGTCGCCGACGCGACATTCCTGCAGCGGGAGTGGGGGATGGGGATGCCGCCCATCAACGTGTCTGGCGTGATCTCAGCCTCGATCGGCGTCGCGGATCATCACTGCGACCCTTCGGTTTCGATTCCGGCCGAGATTGAAAAGAGTGACCTGCTCAAGCGCGCAGATGCGGCGATGTATCGCGCGAAATCGCTCGGCAAGAACCGGGTGGTCGTCCTGCGCTCGGGCCAGCCGTTGAGCGACGTCACGGCCGAGCCGATTGGTCCGTCCTGATTTTGTTCAGCGGTCAGAGTTCAGGGGTCGGGTGTCAGGAAAGGCCAGACCTGCGCTGACGCTTCGCGAACTCGATAAGCAGACGTGCGCGAGATGACGCTCACCCCTCAAGCCAGTGGCTCTCGCCTTTCCTGACCGCTGACCCCTGACCTCTGCCCTCCCCCTGACCGCTGGAAAGACGCTCATCGGCCTGACACGTTGCCCCAGTTCTGCTATCGTTTTACATCCGCAGCGCGCCCGCGGAAATCCTCGTCACAACAATCCAATCTGCAACTCAAACCAGGGAGGTTTTACATTGTCCAAGATCAAGGCGGAGTACATCTGGATTGACGGGCAGAAGCCGACTGCGAAGCTTCGTTCCAAGACGAAGATCCTGTCGAAGCCGGTCAAGTCGCTGAGCGACATTCCGGATTGGGGATTCGATGGTTCGAGCACCCAGCAGGCAACGGGTCACTTCAGCGACCTCGCGCTCAAGCCGGTGAAGTTCGTTCCGGACCCGCTGCATGGGGAGAATGACATCCTCGTGCTGTGCGAGGTCTATAACCCGGACGGCACGCCGCACGCGAGCAACACGCGCGCTCCGCTGGTGAAGATCGACCAGCAGTACAAGGATCAGGAAGCGTGGTTCGGCATCGAGCAGGAGTACACCTTCTTCGAAGGCAACAAGCCGCTCGGCTGGCCCGACATGGGATTCCCCGCACCGCAGGGCGGTTACTACTGCGGCGTCGGGACGGACGAAGTGTTCGGACGTGAAGTCGTCGAAGCCCATGCCGATTGCTGCATCCGCGCCGGCCTCCATATCGAAGGGACGAACGCCGAGGTCATGCCGGCTCAGTGGGAGTTCCAGGTCGGTCCGATCGGACCGCTGGATGTGGCGGATGAACTCTGGATCGCACGCTGGCTGCTCTATCGCGTCGGCGAAGATTTCGGCGTCAGCGCCACGCTCTACCCGAAGCCGGTCAAGGGCGACTGGAACGGCGCAGGAGCGCACACCAACTTCTCCACGAAGGCGATGCGTGCCAAGGGCGGAATCAAGGTGATCGAGGAAGCGATGCGCAAACTCGAGGCGCGTCATCACGAACACATCGCCGTGTACGGAGCGCACAACCAGGAACGCCTCACCGGCGAGCACGAGACGTCGCCCATCGACAAGTTCCGCTACGGAAAGAGCGATCGAGGCGCCTCGGTGCGCATCCCGATGCAGACCCTGTCCACGGGCATGGGCTACTTCGAAGACCGCCGTCCGGCCGCAAATATGGATCCCTACCTCGTCTGCGCCGCCCTGATGAGCACCGTCTGTGGACCGGGCTACGGCGCTACGAAGGACAAGGGCAAGTCGAAGGACAAAGGCAAGGCGAAGGGCAAAAAATAACGCGACGCCTCACGCGACAAACACGAACGCCGGGTCGCAAAAGACCCGGCGTTTTTTGTTTGGTGAGGTCCGCAATTCGCCCCGGCAGGGGCTCAGGAAAGTAGCCGGCGGGAAGCCCGCGAAGCGGGAGCGCCCGCCGGATGGAAGCGTGGGGAAGAGACGCGCCCCGGAGGGGCGCTGGAATCCGCTACGACTTGCGTGTTTCCAGCGCCCCATCCGGGGCGGTCCGCGAGTGTGCGGTTCTACTTTTCGCCTTTTCCCTTTCGCCTCAATACGACATTTGCGGGATCGAAAGCAAAAATCCGGCCGGGTAGGTCTGGTAGCCCTTCAGCTTCTTGTCCATCACCGTCACGTTGACCTGATGGTAGAGCGAGAGGTACGGCAGCTCTTCCTGCAGAATCTTCTGGACCTGTCCGTAGGTCTCCTTCCGTTTGGTCCGCTCGAATGTATTCCTGCCCTCGACAATCAACTGATCGACTCGCGGATTGGAGTAGAAACCGCGGTTCTGACCCTCGGGGGGAAAGTTCTTCGAGTGGAAGATCACGTAATAGAAATCGGGGTCGGACACGCCGTTGCGGCTCAGCGAGTACATCTGGAAATTGCCCTTGCCGATGTCTTCGAAGAATGTCCCAAACTCGTTCGACTGGATCTGCACGTCGATGCCGACCTGCCGGAGCATCTGCTGGATCATCTGCGCCCGAAGGTTGGCTTCAGCATCCGTGGAGGTCTTGAACGAGAGCTTGAAGCGCATCTTCGGTCCGTCGCCATCGGGATCGCGGAGGCCGGCCTTGTCGAGCAGCTGTTTCGCTTTCGCAGGATCGAATGGATAGGACGGAAGCCCCTCCGCGCGCGCCCAGTGTCCCTGGCCGAACATGGTGTCAGTCGGGACTCCATAGCCACGCAGCAGGTCGGTGACGATCTTCTGCCGGTCGATTGCGTGGGCGATCGCCTGCCGCACTTCCACCTTGCGCAGCGTCGGATCCTTCATGTTGAAAGCGAGGTACTGGTAGACGGAGCCGGGCTGCTTGACGACCTGGTACTTCGAATCCTTCTCGAGTTCGCTGACGTTCTCGAACGGCACTGCGTTGACTTCGAAGTTCACCGTGCCGCGCCGCATTTCGAGGACGCGGGTCGTGGCGTCGGGGATGATCCGCACGGTGACGTTCTTGATCTTCGGCGCTCCGCCATGCCATCCATCGAACGCTTCGAGCACGACTTTGTCGTCGGAACTGAACGAGACGACCTTGTAAGGACCGGCGCCGATCGGTTTGGTCTTGTAGGTGTTCGTGTCGGCGCCCTGGGGCAGGATGCCGAGGGTCAGGTTGTCGAAGATTCCGCCGTTCGGCTCCTTGAGGCGGAAGATCACCGTATGCGGATCGGGAGCTTCGATCCGGTCGACGGTCGCATACCCCGACTTCTTCGATGATGTGAACGACGGTGCGATCAGCGATTCATACGTCCACCTCACATCGCTGGCGGTTACCGGCTTGCCGTTCTGAAACTTTGCGTCCGGCCGAAGATGAAAAATGATCGTCCGGTCGTCCGGTGTCTCCCACTTCTCGGCAAGATCGGGCGCGTAATCGTTCTGCGCCGTGACTTTCACGAGGCCGCTGTAGATCAGGTCGAACATGCGCCCGGAAGCGTTGTCGGTCCCGACCCTGGAATCTAGATTGGTCGGACTCGAGGGCAGAGCGATGACGAGCCCCTGAGCCGCGCCACCTGCGCTGCTGGTCTTCTTTTCGCCACCACCACCACAAGCCGCCACCAGAATCCCGAGCGTGAGAGCCATTCCTGCCGTGCGTAGTTTCATCTTCACCTCAATTCCCGTGCGTCTCTCGGACTGGTCCGCTGCGCCGGGCGTCACATCGGTACGGTTGTACAAGAGAAGTGCCCGTTTGACAGAAACTCCGCGAAACGTGCTTCATCGAGCCGGCTCTCCGGTCGATTGCTATCATGCGCGCCCATGCGGTCGCGATCATTTCTCATCTTTATTCTCCTCATTCTCCACCCGGTCATCGCCAGTGCAGCGCAGAAGGTCATCGTTCTCGGCTTCGATGGGGTCGATGCCCGTTTGACTGAACAGTGGATGAAGGAAGGGAAACTGCCCAACCTGGCGCGGCTCAGTGCCCAGGGCACCTACCGGCCTCTCCGGCCCACGGTTCCGGCTCAGACGCCCGTGTCGTGGTCGACGTTCTCGACCGGCATCGATCCCGGACGTACCGGCATCTTCGACTTTCTCCGCCGCGATCCGAAGACCTACCTCCCGGTCTTTGCCGCCTTCGATGAAACGAAGGAGCCGTTTGTTCTCGGCGGGAAGAACGCTCCAGTCGCTGCCGGCGCAGTGTTCGTACTCCTCGGAATCGTGGCACTGCTGATCCTGCGCAAGTCGAAGCTCGGGGGCGGTGTTGCCTTCGCCCTGGCGCTGGGAGCCGCGGCCGCCGCGGGCTTCGCCGTGGATCGTTACATCCCGAAGACCAGGCCGGGCGTCATCAATCGCAGGCAGGGCATTCCGTTCTGGGAAGCGGCGGCCAAGGCCGGGCGCAAGTCGACCATCGTGCACGTGCCGGTGACGTTCCCGGCCACCGATTTCGAGCAGGGACACATGCTCTCCGGCCTCGGGGTCCCCGACATTTCGGGCCGCGTCGGCAAGCCGTTCTTCTTCACGTCTGAACTCGAGGTGCAGCGGGCCGGTGGCGGTTCGAACGAGTTTTCGATCGAGGTGGTGCAACTCGAAGACAACCGCGGCGTGATTCAGACGAAGATCGTGGGACCGCCGAACAAGCTGTTCAAGGAACCGGAGTACATTTCGACTCCGATGACGCTGACCGTCGCCGACGATCGCAACTCGGTGGCGATTGAAGTCAACGGGCAGAAGTTGTCGCTGAAGCCGGGCCAGTGGACCGGCTGGGTGAACTTCGAGTTCGCGTTCAATCCGATCGTGAAGGTGCGAGGGGTCAGCCGCTTCCACCTCATCTCGTCCCAGCCTGAAGTGAAGCTCTATCTGTCACCGATCAA
>JBKJVD010000254.1:0-22355 GCA_046590585.1 Thermoanaerobaculia bacterium
GCTCGGTTCGGGTCTCGAGATCGTCATCCCGGGCGGCCCCAAGCCGATCTGGGTGAACGTCCCCGTGACGGAGACGTTCACCCAGATCGGCTTGGGGCCGCCCGGGATGACGATCTCGAGACCCGAACCGAGCCCGGCGCGTGTGCGGGTAATTCGGCGCCCGCTTTCTTCAGCATGGCAGGTAGAATCAATGCGCATCCCGCGGCAGAACAGCTCGATCTCGAGTTCGACGGGCTTGTACATGGCCGTCATTGGAGCGGGTGTCGCGATGCTCGTGCATGACACCTGTCACACGCCAGTGTGACGCGATTGGGTGAATGCCAGCGATGTCGTTGTTCTCTGTTTGCAGAAGTGAGAAGTCGACGCGGACTGACATCGGAGCGAAATGACTAATACCTGGCAGGAACGGGCCGTCAGTGCAGAAGAGGCGGTAGGAAGCATCTCCAGCGGGATGCGTGTGTTCATCCACGGCGCGGCCGCCACTCCCACGCCACTGATCGACGCTCTGGCTGCACGCACCGATCTCGAGAATGTCAGGACCTTTCACCTGCACCTTGAAGGAACGGTAGCCATCGCCGCGGCGGGAAACGAGGGCCGGTTCTTTCCCACGTCGCTGTTTACGGGACCCTCACTCCGGCAGGCTGTCGAAGAGGGGAGGGCGGACGCATGTCCGGTCTTTCTTTCCGACATCCCCCTGCTGTTTTCCAGCGGGCGCATGCCACTGGATGCCGCACTTCTGCAATTGTCACCTCCCGACAAGCATGGCTACTGCACGCTCGGTACCTCGGCGGACGTTGCCGTCGCTGCAGCGCGAACCGCCGGGGTGATCATCGCGGAGATCAATGACCAGATGCCGCGGACGCACGGCAACACCCTGGTCGCGTTCAGCAGCATCGCGAAGTTCATTCACACGAATCGACCATTGCCGGCGCACGCCCCTCCAGTCGCGTCGGCCGCGGAGTCGGCGATTGGCGAGCATGTAGCCCCGCTGATCCCGGACGGTGCGACTCTACAGATGGGGATCGGCGCAATCCCTGACGCTGTTCTGGCGCGCCTCTTCGACAAGCATGACCTCGGAGTCCACACCGAAATGTTCTCGGACCGCGTGATCGATCTGGTCGAAGCAGGAGTGATCACGAACCGGCGCAAGAAGGTTCATCCGGGCCGCATCACGACCAGTTTTGCAGTAGGGTCCGAACGGTTGTATCGATTCATCGACGACAATCCGTTCGTCGAGTTCTACGGGGCCGATCACACGAACGATACCGCGGTGATTCGCAAGAATCACAATGTGGTGGCGGTGAATTCAGCGCTCGAGGTCGACCTCAGCGGACAGGTAGTTGCGGATTCGATCGGGTTCCGGATGTACAGCGGGATTGGCGGCCAGATGGACTTTATCCGAGGAGCTGCTCTTTCGCCTGGAGGCGTTCCGATCATTGCGCTTCCCTCGACGGCGGCAAACGGGACGGTCTCGCGTATCGTGCTGTCGATCAAAGACGGAGCGGGCGTGGTCACGACGCGCGGCCACGTGCACTGGGTCGCCACCGAGTACGGCGCAGTCGACCTGTGGGGAATGTCGCTGCGGGAGCGAGCGGATGCGCTCATCTCGATCGCCCATCCCGACTTCCGCGTCGAACTTCGGCGGCAGATCGGGAATGTCCGGCGCTTCTTCACCGCCCCTTCGTAGGCCAGCCGCAGTCGCGTTCGCTTGTCGATGGAGATTTGCCTGTGCAAGGTGATGGCGATCACTGCTCGTGGTGCGCTGAACAGCTGAATCAATTGCCCGATCCGCCGACACTGCGTTGGCGATGCGTAATGTGACGATTGATCTTCAGGGAGCGGCCCGACGTTACGGTCGGCGGTGGGCACTGGGCGGCGTGACTTTGCGCGTGGACCCAGGCACTGTCGTGATGCTCGCGGGGCGCAATGGCGCCGGGAAGTCGACGTTGCTCCGCATCCTGGCGACGGCGATCCGGCCCGATCGCGGCACCGTGACCATCGGCGGCTTCGACATCGTGCGCCAGCGGGAAGACGTACGGAAGATGACCGCACTTCTCGCGCACCAGAACTACCTCTACGAATCTCTCACCCCCCGCGAGAATCTGGCGATCGTCGCCGACCACCTGCGCACCTCGCGCGAGCGCATCGGTCCGCTCCTCGAGCAGGTCGGCCTGAGCTCGAGAAGCGACGACATCGTGGCGACGTTCTCAGCCGGCATGCGCAAGCGGCTTTCACTGGCCCGGCTGCTGATGCAGGAGCCTCAGGTTGCGCTGCTCGACGAGCCCTACGGAGCTCTCGATCCTCCCGGATTCGCGTTGGTCGATTCCGTCATCCACGAACTCAAGAGCGGTGGCGCGACGGTCATTATGGCTACGCACGATCTGGAGCGAGCCGCCCGACTCTCCGACCTCGCGGTGATCCTCGACCAGGGGGTTGTGACCTGGAAGGGTCCCGCCGAACAGGTCCTGGAGCGTGGGCCGCGATGGGAGCTGGCATGAACCGCATTCCAGTTGACGGCCCCTTGATCCTGGACCCGGTCGCGGTGCCCGTGGCGTTCCCGCTGGCCGTCGATCCCGGCTCGCAGGCAACAGCAGTTCGCCCGCCAAACGCGCTGACGGCGGCACTCCGCAAGGAACTCCTGCTGCAGTGGCGTACGCGCGGGCAACTGGTGGCAGTGCTCGTTTTCGGTGCGGCATCGCTGCTTCTTTTCAGTTTCGCCATCGGGCCGAACGCCGTCGCCCTGAGAACGTTCTCCGCTGGCTTCCTGTGGTTAGGCCTGCTCCTGTCATCGACGCTGACTCTGGCGGAAAGCTTCCATGGCGAGATGGAGAACCGGGCGCTCGAAGGACTGCTGCTTCTCCCGGCTGATGCGCGTGCTCTGTACTACGGTAAAGCGCTTGCGAACTGGCTGCAGCTGACGATTCTCGGAGTCGCCCTCGTGCCGGTCATGGTGGTGCTGTATGACGCCGGGACGCTGCGATTGCCGTTGCTCCTGCTCGTGATCATTCTCGGCACTGCAGGTCTCTCAGCTCCTGGAACGCTCTACGCGGCGATGACGGCGCAACTGCAGGCAAAACAGACGCTCCTTCCACTCCTCCTGTTTCCCCTGATCGTTCCTGCACTGCTGGCTTCGGTCAAAGCGACCTCGCTGGTGATCCTGGGCGATCCGATGGGGGAGCTCAAGCCATGGCTGGTGCTGCTGCTGGCCTTCGACCTCATCTACTGGTCCATCTGCGGTCTCCTCTATGGCCGCGTCGTTGACGAGTAACAACAAAGAAACTGCGAGGGACTCATGGACGCACCGATCATCTCGACAAAACGGACCCCGTACCTGCTGATGCCACTGGGCGCGCTCTTCCTGCTCGCCGGTTCCTGGATCGGACTTTTCGCCGTTCCCGCGGAGCGCTACATGGGCGACGTGCAGCGCATCATGTACGTCCACGTTCCCACTGCGTGGAGCTGGATGCTGGTGGTGATCTTCACCACCGTCTGCGCGATCGTTCTTCTCTTCCGCAACGACCTCAAGTGGGATGCGCGGATGGAGGCTGGACTCGAAGTCGGAACCGTGCTGGCCTTCCTTCTCTGCTGTCAGGGAGCGATCTGGGCGAAGCCGACCTGGGGTGTATGGTGGGACTGGGATCCACGACTGACATCGACTGCCGTGCTGCTCTTCGGCTTTCTCGGGATCCTCGCGCTCAGGAAGTTCGTCGAGGACCCTGTGCGGCGCGCGATCTGGTCTTCAGTCGCGACCATCATCTCGGCCATCGATCTTCCCATCGTTTATTTTTCGGTCAAGTGGTGGAACTCGCTGCATCAGCAGCCGTCGAGCCCGGAAACCGTATCGTCGCAGTTCTTCCTGCCTCTGCGGCTGAACGCCATCGGCGTTCTCCTCCTGGTGATTGCTTTCGTTTCCCTGCGGACGCGGATCGCCGGCTATCGCCTCCAGGAGGAACTGGCGGCACCTCCCTCATTCATTGGTGAAGAAGCAGGAGTACTCGCATGAACGGCGTCGTGGTTGGTGGCTGGGAGTTTGTCGTGGGGGCCTATGCCCTCACCGGATTCGTCTTTCTCGCCTACGGAGTGATGGTGATCACAAGGGTGCGTGAGGGTCGCCGCCAACTGGCGGAAGGGGGGAGTTCACGATGAGCATCATGACGAAAACCCCTGCAGATCAAAGCGCGAGTTCGGCGCTGCGCCGGAAGACGCGGTGGTTCGTTCTCGGTGCAGTCCTCGTGGCGGGAGTCGCATTCGCCGTCATCGCAGCCAGCGGCATCAACGAGAACCTCGTCTACTACTGGACGCCCACCGATCTCCATACCAACGGCGCCAAGGCCTACGGTGCATCGATCCGTTTAGGCGGAATGGTGGCCCCCGGGTCGCTTCGCAAAGCCGGCGGTTCCTCGGTGGAGTTTGATGTCAACGACGGTTTTCAGTCAGTGCATGTGAAGACGACGAGCGTTCCGCCGCAGATGTTTCGCGAGAACATCGGCGTGGTCGTCGAGGGCACGATGGTCCCGGGCGGCTACTTCCAGTCCAGCCGGCTGATGGTCTCTCACAACAACGAATACAAGGCGCCTGGAAAGGGGCACCCGGTGGATCGCAAGGAACTCGACCGCCTGCTCAAGTCCGTCGATGAGGGGAAATCGTGATCGCTACTCTCGGCCGTATCCTGATTCTCAGTTCCCTGCTGGCCGCATCGGCCGGCGCGCTGCTCGGCTTTGCCGCCGGGCGCACGCGTTCCGCCGACGGTCTGAAGTGGGCGCGACGTTTTGCCTACATCTACTCCGCGCTCATCATCGGTGCCACGCTTCTGATGGAGTACGCGCTGCTGACCCACGATTTCTCGGTCGGCTACGTGGCCCAGGTCGGATCGCGAACCGTCCCGGTGTGGGTCACCATCGTCAGTCTCTGGTCATCGCTGGAAGGGTCGATCCTCTTCTGGGGCTTCGTCCTCGGCGCCTACATCGCACTTGCGACATTCCTCACGCGGGGCCGGAACGTAGAGCATCAGCCGGACGCCATCGGTGTCTGGCTCAGCTGCGCGGCCTTCTTCAGCTTTCTGCTCGCAGGCCCGGCAAATCCGTTTGCCACGATGCTGAATCCTCCACTCGACGGTCCCGGACCGAATCCTCTTCTTCAGAACCACGTGCTCATGGCCGTGCATCCGCCATTTCTCTATCTCGGCTATGTCGGGATGACCATTCCCTTCGGCTTCGCCTGCGCGGCGCTGATCAAAGGAAAGATGGGGCCTGGTGTCCTGAAACCGCTGCGCGAATCGCTGATGCTGCCGTGGGTGTTTCAAACCCTCGCCATCATGCTGGGAGGCTGGTGGGCCTATGAAGTGCTGGGCTGGGGCGGCTACTGGGCCTGGGATCCGGTGGAGAATGCGTCGCTGCTGCCGTGGCTCACCGGAACGGCTGCACTTCACTCACTCATGGTCGTCGAGCGGCGCGGCATTCTGAAAGGATGGTCCGTCACTCTCATCCAGGCCACGTTCCTCCTGGTGATTCTGGGAACGTTCATGACCCGGTCTGGTGTATTCAACTCCGTTCATTCGTTCACGCAGAGCGCCATCGGGCCAACCCTGCTCGTCTTTCTCGCAGTGGCGCTGCTCTTCACGGTCGCCCTGCTCGCCTTCCGCATCAACGCGCTGGAGAGTGACGGACGGATCGAAGCACTGGCCAGCCGGGAATCGATGTTCCTCATCAACAACCTGCTCTTCGTCCTGCTGACGTTCACGGTCCTCATCGGCACTGTGTTCCCGCTGATCGTGGAGGCCGTAAGCGGCAAACAGATGAGCGTGGGTCGTCCCTACTTCGACAGCATGGTCGTACCGGCGGGAGCAGCTCTGCTGTTCGTCCTGGGGATCGGTCCTGCGTTGCCGTGGGGACGAGCCACCAGGCAGCAGCTCCGACGGGCTCTCCTTCCGCCGATCGCGGGCGCCGCGCTTTTCGTCATCGCGGGATTCATCGGTGATGTGCGCAATGTCTGGACTCTGATCACGCTGGCCTTTGGTGGTTACGCGGCGTGGGTGACATTCGCACAGATGTTCCTGCCGATGTGGCAACGAATGAAGCGGGGAGAGCCGGCACTCCGGGCCTTCGCGGATGGGCAGTTGAATCACGGTCGCCGGCGTTTCGCGGGGTACATCGTGCATGCCGCGATGATCGTGGTCCTGATTGCTGTGGCCGTGAGCAGCACGATGCGCCAGACGACGGAGTTGCACTTCGTTCTCGGGCAGACGCAGCCGGTATCCGGCTATGACGTCACGTTCCTCGGGGTCGCGGAAAAACAGGAATCCCATCGCAGCTCGCTCGTTGCACGTTTCTCACTGGCGCGGGATGGCAAGACCGTCGGCGTGCTCGAGCCCAGCATGAATCAGTACGAGAGAATGCGTGAGCCGATCGGTACGCCTGATGTCCGCTCGACGGCTGGGGGCGACTTCTACATGACCTTGAGCAACGTCGATCGGGCCGCGCAAACGGCCAGCGTTACAGTCATCATCTCGCCGCTCATCGTCTGGATCTGGATCTCGGTCATCCTGATGGGCCTGGGCGCTCTGTTTGGCCTCATCCCCGGTCGAAAACGAACTGTCGTCGCGACCAGCGACGCCAGTGACGCGTTGCCTGCCGGGAGCGCTCCGGAGCCCGCATGAACCGGAAAGTGCTTTCGATCGGGATCGTCCTTGCGGTGATTCTCATCGGCCTGCTCTTCGTCGGGCTGGGGAAGGATCCGAACGCGATCCGCTCACCGCTGATCGGCAAGCCCGCGCCGACATTCGCTCTGCGCGAGGTCGGCACCGGACGCACGATCGACATCACGCAACTCAAAGGCAGGCCGCTCGTCATCAACTTCTGGGCGACCTGGTGCGGACCGTGTTGGGAAGAGCACCCGGTGCTCGTCTCCACTGCACGGAGCCGCACGGACGTCCAGTTCGTCGGCGTGGTGTTTCAGGACGCGGAAGAGAAGATCCTCGGTTTCCTGCAGCAGCGCGGGTCGAGCTACCCGACCGTGGTCGATGACAAAGGGAAGACCGCCATCGCTTATGGGATCGCCGGTGTCCCTGAGACGTTCTTTCTCGATGCGAACGGCGTGATCGTGTCGAAGTACAGCGGTCCAATGTCGAATGGTGCTCTGCAGGAAGAACTGCAGAAGGTCGTGCGCTGATGATGATCGTTCTCCTGTTGATGCTGCAGTTGAAAGTGCCTGACGCCGCAAACTTTGTCGGCGGACCGCTGGGGAAGCCGATCACCGGCGTGCAACTTTCTCATCGGACCACTGAAGTCGCCGGACTGGTGCGCTGTCCGGTTTGCCAGGGGATGTCGGTTGCCGACTCGCCCTCGGAGATGGCCGTCAACATGAAGGAACAGGTGCGTGAGCTCCTGGCCCGCGGATACACCGAAAAGCAGATCCTTCAATACTTCGAGCTCTCCTACGGGCAGTTCGTGCTGCTTCGCCCGAAGTTCTCAGGGGTCAACGCCGCGGTCTGGCTTCTGCCGATCGTTGGCCTGATTGCTGGAATCGCCGTCGTGTTCATGACGGTGAAAAACCTCGGACGACGATCGGTTGCAGCAGTCGCTGGCAGCCCGGTGCCAGAGAATTCCGACCCTTACATGGCGCGCGTGCGCCAGCTTGTCGCAGGAGATAAACCCCAGTCATGAACGCACCGACCGATTGGCTGACCGCTGTCGTCATCCTGGCTGCAGGACTCGTCCTGGGCCTTCTCTTCCTCTTTTTCAACAAGGGTCGGAAAAACGCGTCGATGCTCGACGGTGAGGCCGACGTGCAGAAAGATCTGGAGGCCAGACGCGACGCGCTCGTCGAACAGCTTCGCGATCCTGCTCTTCCGGCGCATGAACGACAGAGGCTGGAGATTGAGACGGCCGAGATGCTTCGTGAGCTCGATGACATCGCTCCCGTCGCAACTGAAGCAAGCGCGATCATTCCGGCGCCAAATCACGTCACCGCTTCCGCAATGAAGGGGTTCGCGTGGGGAGCGACAACGTTCGCAGTGCTGGGCGCTCTCGCCTTTTTCGTGACGAGGCAGGCCGCACCGCGGACGAATGGAGCACCAGCCGAGCCGGCGGTTGCAGTGCAGCCATCGGTGGAACGGCCCGTCTCAACGGTTCAGCAACTGGAAGAGAGAGTTCGGAACGAACCGAAGAACCTCGACCTCCGGAATGACCTGGCTCAGGCGCAACTCGGACAGGACAACCTGATGGCCGTATTCGAGCACACCAAGGTCGTACTCGCCGAGCTCCCGGAGAACAGCCGTGCGTTGACGCTCCAGGCGGTAGTGCGCGCGGCCATGGGTGAGGTCGACGTGGCGATTGCGATGCTGCAGCGCGCCGCAGCCAGCGATCCAAAGAATCTCGATGCACGGGTCGCGCTGGCGTGGGTGTACGCGCAGAACAATCGCATGCAGGAATCAGACGACACCATCGCATTGGCATCGAAGGAAGTTCCCGACGAGAAGGCGATGCTCGAACAGGTGCGCCAGCAGATCAGGGATCACGTTGCGAAGAGCGCACGTAGCCCGCAACCCGTCGCTGCATCGGGACAGATGCCGCCTGGACACCCGGCAGTCGCGACGCAGTGATCGTCGCCGCGCTACGCGGCTCAGCATGGCGGAATTGAGCGAGCACTCGATCAACGTCATCCTGGCATGGGTGAGTTCCGCGTGCTACGCCATTCACTTTCGAAGGGGAGATGCGAAGTCGTTCAAGCGGGTCGTTTCGAAGCAGCCGCGTGCAAGCTGTCTCCCTTCTCCCCGCGGGAGAAGGTGGCGCCGCGCGCCGGATGAGGGGTCGGCGCGAACGTAAGTTGGATCCCTCGCGGATACTCGAAACGCAGTAGATTCCTCAGTCGGTCACAGCGACTAACCGTGCACTGCACCGTCTCCGCACAAACAACGGCGTCGACAATCTACCTTCGCGCGTCCCCTCATCCGGCGCTGCGGCGCCACCTTCTCCCACGGGGAGAAGGAAGATCGAAGTCCCTTCGGAGCGCAAAGTCTTGAGTCGGCCAACCCGCATAAACGCTGTGAGTTTCTTAGAAGACGGCGAAGGAACTCGAGATCCGAGGCCGTGAATTCGGCGTTGACGCTCCCCATCCGCGGGCAAACGCGCTCCTCGTATCTCGAGTTGCCTCGCCGGTCTACGCGGCCCGGCCTCAGAGCGCGATCAGGGCTTCGAGTCGAGGTTTGTCGTGGATGAAGATGCTCGATCCTTTGACCGAGATCACGCTTTCATCACGAAGGTCGCGGAACAGCCTCGTCACCGTCTCACGCGAGGTGTTGATGAGGTGAGAGATGTCGTCGTGCGTCATGAGCACCTGGACGCGAATGCCGCCGTCCGTGGTCGTTCCGCGTTCCGCGCACCACGACAGCAGGAGGTTGGCCAGCTTTCCCGCTGCGGATTGGGAGAGTTCCATGGTCCTGACGCGATCGCTGGCAGCTTCGCACTCGGTCGCGAGTTGGCGGAGCGCATTCGCGGACGCCGGCGGCGAGTTGCCCAGGAACGCGAGGAAGTCGGCGCGCCGGATGAAGTTGACCTGGGAAGGGGCGAGCGTTTCCGCCGTTACGGCATTGGGGTTCCCCGAAATCGCAGCGCACAGTCCAAGAAGTTCGCCTTCCTCGACGATACGGGTGATGAGCGTCTTTCCATCCTCCGAAGAGATGCTCAGTTTTACCGACCCGTGGCAGAGCTGAAAAATACCTCGTGCTGCCTCCCCTTCTGAAAAGAGCACCGCTCCCTTCGGATAGATGTTCGTGAAGGTCAGCGCGTCGAACGCCTTCAGCGGGGCGGGTGGAAGGTCACAGAAGAAGCCGGAGTGTTTCCACGTGCACGCGGAACAATTTTCGAAAAGATCGAAACCGTAGTGTGGTGTCGCCCTCATTGATTGACAGTGTCGCCCCGCAGTCGGCGGTGTGAAATGCCGGGTGCTACATGTGGACGTGATGGCGCGCACAAGACGATGTTCGAGGACGACTGACCAGCTCAGAGGTCGGGTCTGAAATGTCAACCCCAAGCGCCGTGAAGCGCGGTTCCATGACTAGTAAGAAACTCCCAGTTTTTATGCGGTGTTAAGAGGCTGGCGGGCGTCCTCGCCCGTCGTGCGCCGCAGCGCACTGCTCTCGTGCACTTCACGCGGCACGAGCCTAACGTCGCCGCGATTTGCAACAGGGCACTGGCCGGCCCGAGCGCCGTCCAGCACGGGCGAGACGCCTTGGCGAGACGCCCGCCCGCGAGCCTCAAGGAGCGCCGAGGTTTCTTACCGCCAGTCGGCGCGAAGCGCAGTTCTTTGCCTCAGCATGACAGTTCGGTAGTTCTTGCGGATTGGTGTAAGCAGTCAGAAACAAAGAAGGGTTGCAGACCGCAGTCTGCAACCCTTGTATCTCGCCCGGTGGGGCGTGCAACCGACAGTGACCAATCGTTATGGAGCAGGCTGGGTGACTGCATTCATCTGCAGAGTCACCGCAGTCTGGGCCAGCAGGCGGCCGTTGACCGAGGCTCCTGTGTTCACGGCGATGAGTGTTTTCGCCAGCAGGACTCCCTCGAAGTGCGCCGTGGTTCCGATGGTCACTGCGCCAGCGACCTGCCAGAAGATGTTTTTCGGGAGCGCGCCGCCGGCCAGAGTGATCCGCGTCGCGTTGCCCTGGTTCAATGTTCCCGCAACCTGGAAGATCCAGACATCATCCGGACCGCCTTCGAGGGTCACGTCGGTGGTGATCAGGAGCCCGGTGGCCCATTTGTAGAGTCCCGGAGTGAGGGTCAGTCCGCCGATCTCACCAGCGCCGAGTTCCGTGTAGTCCGGCGAGAGCCGTCCCGCTGCGTCGTCGTATGCGAAGCCCATGTCACCCACTGCCAGAGTCAGCAGCGTGGCATCATTTACCGCGCATGGCAGCGGGCCGGCGGCATCCACTACGTAAACTTTTCCGGTCACTTCACCGCATGTGAGCAGGAGAGCTGCACCGGTGATCGGGCTCGTCCCGACATTGCCGACGATGGGAGATGCATAGACATCAGTGATGCCGGTCTTGCTCAGGATCGTGAAGTCACCGGCCGTTCCAAGGCTCACCGGCGACGGACCGATGCCGCGAGCGAAGCTTCTGTCACTTGCGCTCGCGTTACCGCTCAATCCGACAGCGATCAGTAATGCCGTGGACAACACCAGAGTTTTAATCATCTATCTCACTTTCTATTCGATGAATAGGTTTCAGAGGAGGGATTGCTTACCCGGTCGGCGTCGCTGCAACAGGGCGGCCAGAAATGACATATTGCCGGCAATCTTTCAGGCAGTCACAACGACCTGTGATGGAGCTCACAATAGCGTGATCACACGCACATGTGATGGATGTCACATGTGCGTGTCGCTTGCCCGTTTCGGCTGGTGACTGAGCCAAACCCGACGGTCGGACCGCCGTTGGTACTGTATGCGTCGGGAGCCGGCATGCAGACACCTTCGAGTTCGAACCATCGGCGAATCTCTGACGGCCCGACGTAAGCCGGCGTGACTTCGGCAATCTTCGTTGGCGACCGTCCTCGCATGTCCGGCTGATCTGGATCGTCCCGGAGTCGACCGAACGATTCGGGATGAGTGAAACCGTCCCGCCGGCGGTTCCGCACGCCGCAGAGGCGATCATTCGCGAGCTGGCGATGCTGGGGATCAAGGTCGAGCGTAAGTCCAAGCCAGCAACTTGGCGCACCGTGGTGGGCGACTGCGGCCACTTTAACCCCGCTCGCTTTGCTGTGACGTTCATCACACGCGTCCGGACCCTGGTGTCACGGTCCCGCGGCGCACCAATCGCTAAGCTGTGGTCGAAGGAAAACAACCAATGAAAAAGACTCTGATGCTTTCTCTGCTCCTTTCTCTCGCTACCCCGTTTGCGTCCATGGCCGACTCTGCCCCTGCATTCAAAGCCAAGTGCGCGATGTGTCACGGTGCAGAAGGCGATGGCCAGACCACCATGGGGAAGAAAATGGCACTTCGTGACCTTCGCTCAGCCGAAGTTCAGAAGCAGTCCGACGCTGACCTCACAAAGATCATTACCGACGGCAAACTCAAGATGCCTGCCTACGGCAAGAAGATGACTGCGGAAGAGATCGATGGAATGGTCAAGGTCATTCGCGGGCTGGTTCCGAGCAAATAAACACCCGGCATTCCGATCTCCTCTCCCCCTTTGCGCAACTCGCGGAAGAGAATCGGATTCATGCAGTGCGAGACGTGATCAAGCCCGGCCGAAAGGCCGGGCTTTTGTGTTTGGTCCGGTTGCGCGGGCGACGCGGGCAAGGCAGAAGGCAGAAGGCAGAAACCAGAAGGCAGAAGGCAGAAGGCAGAAACCAGAAGGCAGAAGGCAGAAACCAGAAACCAGAAACCAGAAACTAGAAACTAGAAACCAGAAACTAAGAAACTAGAAACCAGAAACCGAGAGCAAGGAGCAGAAGGCAGAAAGTGGAAGGGAGAAAGAGGTTGGACTGACTCCCTCTCCATTCCAAGTTCTGCCTTCTGGTTTCTAGTTTCTAGTTTCTGCCTTCTGCCTTCTGCCTTCCGGTCCCGACGACTACTCCATCGGTCCGCCGCTGTGGCAATCGATGCAGTTGACGTCGCGCAGGTCTCCCAGGTCGACAGGATGTTCGAACACTCCGGTGTTGCCGTCTCCGCCGAGGACGGTGTGACAGACCTGACAGTCCTTGCTGATCCGTTTGCCGCTGGCGCTGACGTGCTGATCGTCGTGACAGCGGAAGCAGCCCATCGAGAACATGTGGCCTTTGTTGTCTTTGTGCGTTCTCCAATCCACGTTCATCTCGGGGAAGCGGCTTCGCTTGAAGATCGCCTGCAGCACCGCAGTGCCTTGATCGATGGAGGCCTTCTTCGCTGCGTAGACGTCGGGCGACTTGGTGCGGTAGTAGCCGCTGAAGTCGCGGGCGATCGCTGTCATCGCCGCATCGGTCGTCGCGTAGTCCCTGGAAAGAGCCAGCACCGCCTGCTGTTTCACGAAGGGAAGGGAGTGGTCGAGCTGTCCTGCGAGGATGGCTTCGTCCACGGTGCGGTCAGGCGCTGGATAGGCGTGAGTCGGACGGTTGTGGCAATCGACGCAATCCATGCGCCGCTGCTGCATCGCCGCGATCTGCGGGGGCGTCAGCTTGGAGCCCTCAGTGAGGTACTCAGTGACTTTGCCGGTCTGGCGATCCGTGATGCGGACCCAGGGGATTTCCTGGCGCTGGCGATCTGTGGCGACGTAGGTGACTTCATTGGCGATGTTCATGTGCCAGTGAATTCCTGAGGCGCGACCCGCCTTTGGATTGCCGCCGCCGATCTTGATCAGCAGGCGGACCTTGGTCGGCGTGCTGGCCTCATCGTACTGATAGTGATTGAACTCCTTGAGTTTCTCGCCAAAGAATTTCTCGGGCCAGTGGCATTGCTCGCAGGTTCCCTGCGCCGGCCGCAGGTTCTCGACAGGAGACTGAATCGGACGCGAATACTTATGAAAGAGAACCGAGTAAAGCTGATAGGAACCCGAGAGTTTCGACTTGACGTACCAGCCGGCGCCGGAGCCGACGTGGCAACCCACGCAGCCGACGCGTGCATGCGGTGAGTTCTTGTAGGCCGTGTATTCTGGATGCATCACCGAGTGACAGGCCGTACCGCAGAAGGCGTCGGACTCGGTGTAGTGGAAGGCCTGGTAGCTACCGATCACGCTCGCCGTCACGAACACGATGGCCGCGATAAAGATCCCCACCACGATGCGCCGCGTTCGGGGGATGTTGAAATCGAGTCTCGGATACTGGGCGTATTCGTCAGGTGTCTGGCTGCGCCGCCGTCTCCGCTCGAGAAGCATCCCCCCCAGGTAGACGAGGAGTCCAAACGAAAGGATGGACGGTCCGACGATCCACGCAAGGATCCCGATGTATGGGCTCGGATTCGTGCCTCGGACGTCGATCACGATGAGGAAGATCGTGTTCATCAGCGCCACGAACGCGATCACGGCGCCGATGAGACTCACGACGTTTCTGGCCAGTCCCGGCCTAGTGGGTGTATCGCTCATTGAGGCTCCTCCCGCGTTTCATCATCATTGACGTGTTCCTTCTTCCACTCTTCATAGGCGAGCGGATGTTCGTGTTCGTACTGTTCGGGGGTCATCCTTCCGTCGATCCAGGCGAGGCTCATCGGATAGACATCGGGGTCGAAGATGACGTGATAGAAGTGCCATACGATCACTGCGAGTGTTGCGAGGACCGCTTCGTAGAGATGGATGGTCAGCGCCACATCGACCCACCATCGTGGCAGGAAGATCGTCACCATGACGGTGAACCAGAGCATCAGGCCGGTCACGGCCATGACCAGCGTTCCCCACATCATTGCCCAGTACTCGAGCTTCTCCGCGTAGCCGAAGCGGCCCACCTTCGGGCGGATCTTTGACAGTCCGGCGTTGTACTCGAGCGTGCCAATGAGGTCACGGGCATCCTTGAAGCGAATCCAGAAGTCGCGCAGCCCGCGGCGTCCTTCCCGCGTGGCCACCATGTAGCCCAGGTGGTAGAGACCGATGAGGATCATGACGACAGCGGCGACGCGGTGAATGACACCGCGCCAGGACTCATGAGAGAGGATCCGCCCGAACAGCGACTCTGGATAGGCAAGCGCGAATCCGGAGACGACGAGCACAGTGAAGCTGACCGTCATGCAGGCGTGTTGAATGCGCTGATTGAGGTTCATTCGCGTCACGATCCGGCGGGGGTTGCGCTTCAATGCCCGGACCTTCTTCCACCAGGCGAGCGCGTTGTGGAGGAGCATGAAGCCGATCGTGAGTACGATCAGGATGATGTAGATCCGGCGGATCCAGCGAACCAGCACCTCGCCGGTCTCGCCTCCGGCCACCATCTCCTCCAGATGCACTTTCCCGATGGCGAATTTAGTCCCGGCGCCGGGGTGGCACTTCCCGCAGGTCCTGGCCAGGTTTGCGCGATTCGTGGTCGCTCTCGGATCGCTCGAAGGAAGGATGTTGTGCACGCCGTGGCAACTGGCGCAGTTCGCTGCGATGTCGGAGCCGAGCCGTTTGGCGAGGCCGTGATAGCTGTCTTGATAGGTGGTGAGCCGGTTGCCCGCTATGCCGAGTTCCTGGGTGAGTTTGACCCCGCCGTGGCATTGCCCGCAGGTCGTTCGTGCGATCTGCTGGGAAGCGACCGATGAGGTCGGATCGATGTGACTCTTGATGTTGTGAATCCCATGGCAATCGGTGCAGACCGGCGCCTGCGAGTTTCCGCGCCTTACAGCTTTTCCATGCACGCTGACCACGAACTCCGCACGAGCGGCCTCGTGACACTTCCCGCAGGTGGTGGGAATGTTGAACCGGTTGATCGGTGAGCGCTGGTCTCGCGGCGAGAGGATTTCATGCGAGCCGTGACAATCGGTGCAGACGGCGGCTTTGGTCGAGCCGTTGGCCACTGCGCGGCCATGAACGCTGGTGCGATAGGAGAAGATTGGTTGCTGGCTGATGCCCGAACTCTCCATCACGAATTTTTGCGAGTGACACGACCCGCACGTCTTCGCAACGTTAGCGCGAGTCGTTGGTGACTTCGAGTCAGTCGAGCCGAGAATGGCGTGGGCCGGGCCGTGGCAGGAGAGACACGTGGCGGCGTTAAGGTTGCCTCTGGAGATTGCCCCGGCGTGCACGCCACGCTCGTTCATCGCTTCGACGTCCGAGTGGCATTCCGCGCACGCTACCTTCAGAGGAACGGGATCATGCGGGTAGGCCTTGATATCCGCGTGACACGACGAACATTCGAGCGGGTTGTGCACCGACCTCGCGAACAGCGCGGGATCGACAAAGACGCTGGTCGTCTTTCCGTTGCCGGCGTCTCTGGTCGCGGTGGCCTCGCCATGACAACCGAGGCACTCATCGTTAGACAGTTGTGCAGCAGACAGTTGCGCAGCTGCCGGAGTGACCCAGAGCATCGAGGCAAGGACGAGGGTTGCGTACAGGATCGGCTTCATCGATTGTCCCACGTTAGATGTGGAGCTTGTGGGGCGTAACGGCATGAGTCACGGCGGTGATGTGATCGCGCTCACTGGCGCGGAATCTGTCTCAAGCTTCCGGCTTCAGGGTGAGAACGACGTTTGAACTTCCCATCGCCACCGAACCCGCTCTCGCGGTGGGAGAGCCTGGCTCGCGGGTCATCGCATCGCCGTCCAGGTCGATTCGGGCTTCGAGTGAGACGTCAGCTGGTCGTTCACCGGCCATCATCGAATCGGCAGCCGAGAGGGAGAACTTCGTCGGAAACGATTCGACGATCATCCGGCGCGCGAGGACTGTCTGCCCCTTGCCCTGGCCGGTGCGCGCGATCAGGAACACCATGACGCGCGCGCCGGGACTCTGGCTGATCGAGGGGCCGAGAGAAATCGTTCCGGATAACAGCGCCGCGTCCGACAGGTTGCTGCGGTCCGGCGGGAAGGAGTGAGGGTTAGACGCGGGGTCACTACCCGGCCTGGGTCCGGGAGCCGGCGGCGCTGGTAATCCGACGGTGGCGACGGTCTCAACGCCTGCAGCGACAGGCGCAGCCGGAGGGGTCGGCAGATAGAGGAGGACCGCCGCACCGATCACACACGCGGCCCCGAGTCCGAAGCCGATCCTGGCCGCTTTCCTGTTCGTCGTTTTCGGTGACATACCACTCTCCTTGACCGTGCGATCAGGCGAATTCTCCACTGACCCTGCCAACCATAGGTGGTAGGAGGCAGCGAGGGCGAAACAGCAGTCACTACCCAATGTGATGAGCGTCACGCCTGTTCGTGCGGGATCGCATGGCCGCTGGCGTACCGTCCGTCTATCGTCTGCCTATGCACGGTGGAGCAACCGCCGGGTATGCGCGGCGGAGCAACCGCCATCCAGAAAAACGGAGGATGAAGTGATCGAGCGCAAGAATTTCGCGGCCAGGCTCCTGTTGATGTGGGTAGTTCTGGCGTTTCCGCTGCTCCTCTCGGCCCAGGGCCGGCGGAGAAGCGTCGAGCAGCCCCCGGCCCCGCCGACCGCGAGGTCGTTCGCGCCTGATCGTCTCGAGGCTTATCTGACTGATGACGGGATCGCATACGTCCGTCCGGGACTCAAGATCAAGGTCAACTCGATCACGATCGGATCCGACCGGAAGCCGGTGGTCGACCTGACCCTGACCGATGACTTCGACCAGCCGGTCGACCGTCTCGGCAAGACCACCCCGGGCGTGATCTCGATCAGCATGATCCTCGCTACGTATGACGCCGGAACGCGTCAATACACCTCGTACACCACGCGCAGCGTCACCACGCCGGCCACCAGTCCCCGGCCCGGTGTGACGGCGATTCAGGCAGGGACGGACTCGGGCGGCGTATTCACCGACCTCGGAACCGGCAGCGCGAAGTACACCTTCAAGACCGTTCTGCCAGCAGGGTTCGACACCACGAAGACGCACACGCTCGGCATCTACGCGACCCGCAACCTCACCGACATCGTTGGGAAGAACTACTACGCCAACGTGGAGCAGGACTTCCGCCCTGATGGCGCAGTGGTCACCGAGAAGTGGGACAAGATGCGCGATGCATCGACCTGTCTCAACTGCCACGACCCGCTTGCGGCGCACGGCGGCTCACGTCGCGACGTGAAGCTCTGTGTGCTCTGCCACACCCCGCAGACCACCGACCCCGATACCGGCAACACCGTGGACTTCAAAGTCATGATTCACAAGATTCACATGGGCGAGCATCTGCCCAGCGTGATCGCCGGAGTTCCCTACGTGATCATCGGGTTCTCGCAGTCGGTCAACGATTACTCGAAGGTGCTTTTCCCGCAGGACACTCGCAACTGCGCGAACTGTCATGAGGGAACGAACCCCGCCACGAAGGCAACGCAGTCGGACGTCTGGTTCACCAAGCCGTCCCGCGACGCATGCGGTTCGTGCCATGACGACATCAACTGGGTCACTGGCGCCAAGCACGCAGGCGGACCGCAGCTCGACGACAATGCCTGCGCCTCGTGCCATCAGCCGGCAAGCGAATTGGAATTTGACGCATCCATCAAGGGCGGACACACGATTCCTGCGAAGTCTGCCCAGTTGAAAGGGCTGAAAGCGTCGATCGTTTCGACATCCAATGTCGCTGCAGGCAAGAACCCGACCGTGGTCTTCAAGATCACGAACGGAGACGGCACGGTGATCGACGGAACGAAACTCGCCACCTTCTCGCCGATTCTGGCAGGTCCTGCCTCGAGCTACTCGAAGTACTACCGCGAAAGTGGTCTCACGAAGGGCGTGTTTGACGCCGCCGCCGGCACGACCACCTATACATTCACCGCCGCGGTCGCTGCTGATGCGACGGGTACCTGGACGTTCAGTGCTGACATCTATCGCAACGTGCTCCTGAAACGGGGCGACGGTGCTGCCGACATAGCGTTGCGCGAAGCGGCTTTGAACCCAATCCGCTACGTGGCAGTCACGGGAGTTGCGACACCGCGACGGACGTCGGTAACGATGGGGCAGTGCAATACGTGTCACGACCGTCTCGCGCTTCACGGTGGACAGCGGATGGCCATCGAGGAATGTGTAATCTGCCATAACCCGGTCGAGGGCGACCAGTCGCGTCGCCCGGCGAGCGCCGGAGTCCCGGAGTCGGTTTCGTTCCAGCGCATGATTCATCGCATTCACACCGGCGAGGAACTGACGCAGGACTTCACCGTCTACGGCTTTGGCGGTACACGGTTCAATTTCAACGAAGTGGCTTACCCTGGCGATCGCCGCAACTGCGCGAAGTGCCACGTTGCGAACGCCGCCAGCCTGCCTCTCAAGACCGGCATCGATTCGGTGACTACGCTTCGCGACTACTTCACGCCGCAGGGTCCCGGAACTGCATCCTGCCTCGGTTGCCATGACAGCCAGGACGCGGCCGCTCACGCTTACCTGAATACGACGACGTTCCCTGGCAGCACCAAACCAGCCGAGGCGTGTGCGACTTGCCACAGCACCGGTAAGGACTGGTCTGTCGAGAAGGTCCACGCTCGTTAGTTGATACGGGGAAGAGGGCGGCTTCGGCCGCCCTCGTTTCCTGACGGAGATTGCGATGAAACTCCAAGCGATGGCAGGAATCGCGCTCCTGTTCAGCAGTCTGCTGACTTCCGGAATGGCGATTGCCCAGACGCCCGATCCAGAGCCGGTAGCCCCCGCGGTTCAGCAGCCGCCTGCACCCGAGACTCCCGAACCTGCGAAAGAAGTCGAAGCGACGCCGCTCTGTTCGGATTGTCACGATCAGGCGAAAACGTTCGCCGCCAATCCACATGCGCGGGGCCAGGTCAGCAAGGGAGCCGTTCCGAACGCGCTCTGCACTTCCTGCCATGGCGACGGCGCCGCGCATATGGAAGGCGGCGGCGACAAAGAGAAGATCTACAAGCCGGCTGGCCTGGCCGGTTCGAACAAGACCTGCATGACCTGTCACGACGTGACCACAGATCGCATCTCACGGCATGCCGGCGTTCACGCGAACTCGGCGACGGTGAACTGCCTGACCTGTCACGCCATCCACACCAGCGAGCCGCATTCGGCACACCTGCTTGCCAAGCCGCAGATGGCTCTCTGTAGTTCCTGTCACGCGACCCAGAGCGCATCGCTGCGGAATAAGCCTTACGCGCACCGTCTGGGACGCGGCGGGATGGAGTGCTCCTCCTGTCATGAACCTCACGGACGTCCGGGCCGGGAGAATCTCGAGACGACCAGGGCGGGCGAGATTGCCTGCCTGTCATGTCACGTCGAGAAGCGCGGCCCGTTCGTGTTCGAACATGGCGCAGCCGCGGCTGGAGACTGCCTGACCTGTCACGAGGCTCACGGTTCATCGAATCCGAAGCAGTTGAAGCGCGCCACGGTGGCGCAGCTCTGCACTGAGTGCCACTCACCCCTCAGTCCAGCCACGTTCGGATCGCAGCCTCCGTCGTTCCATAACCTCTCACTTCCTCGCTATCAGAACTGCACGACCTGCCACGTCGCGGTGCATGGATCCAACCGCGATCCGCAGCTGTTGAAGTAGGAGAGCTCCCGTGTCGGATCAGACGATCGATCAAAGGACAAACCAGATGACGGCTCGCACGATGAGTTCTGCCGGGAAGTGGCTTCTGATGTTGCTGCTCTTCGCAGCCCCGGTTCTGAGCGCACAAACGATTCCATTTGACCTCGAGGCCGGCTACCGCTGGTTCGATGTGAGCGGTAACGAAGGGATGTACCGCACGCAGATTAACGAACGCAGCGGATTCATCATCAGGAGGCTGTCGCTGGCGACCGGAGACTTCGAGGGCCGCACAGGTCTGGTCGATCGCTTCCGTCTCGACATCAGCGATCTTGGCGTCGGGCCAGCGGGCTCCTTGCGGCTGGAGGCCGACCGGAACGGGCTGTATCGCATGCGGCTGGCATACCGAGGTACTGAAGCGTTCAGCGAGCTTCCTGCTTTCGCAAATCCCCTGTTCGCGCAGGGAGTGGTGCCGGGACAACATACGTACGATCGCACCCGAAGGATGATCGACATCGACGTCGGTTACACATGGAACGACAGCGATAGCCAGGGGCTGACGACCTATCACCTCGGTCAGGACGAGTTTCTGCTCAACCAGGATTTGCGCGAGCAGAATCGCGAGGGGCGCTTCGGAGCAGACTTCCGCTTCAGGACCGTCTACGGACGGATCACGCAGGGATGGCGGAGCGTTTCAGGGACGGAGGCGCTGTCGCTCCGGGCCGGATCGGGCGCCGGCAACAGCCCGGGCAGTGTGATCGGGCGGCCTGTGCTGGCAACCGACATCACGCGCAACGCAGACACCGAAGGCTCGACTCCGTTCACGAATCTCTTTGTGACCGGCCAGTTGATGAAGCGCCTCCGGGTGACCGGAAACTTCGCGCGCCTCACGGCGGATACCGACTCGACCGAGACCGAGGGAGCCAGCGGAGCGTTCGCATCGTTTGCGCTCGGCCGTTTCTATAACGGTCTTTCCGGCAACCTTGCCACGAGCGCGAAGAACGACACCTGGCGTGGCGGAGTGCGGGCGGAGTTCGAACTCGCTCCGAACGTCGACCTCTCGACCGGATTCGCGCGCGAGCATCGTGAACTCGAAGGAACTGCGCTGATCAATGCGGTCTTCCTGCAGTCGATCACGTTTGGCGGCGCCGATTCGCGTGACCTCGAGACCATTCTGCGGGCCAGCAGTTCCATCGATCGCGATGAGGACACGTTCCACGTAGCGGCTTCGGCACGCGCAGTCGGACCATTCGCGTTTCGCGCTGAGTATCGCAACGCTTCCCAGGATGTCACCGTCGCGCCTGACCTCGTGGAGATCGTGGTTCCCGGCAACCAGGGCGGCACGTTCAGTCGCGCCATCCGCACTCTCGATACTTCGGCGAGCTACACCCGTGCAGGGCTGAGCCTGGGGGCTGCGTGGAGAAGCGATCGCGCGGATGACCCGATCTTCCGCACCGACTTTCTAGGGCGCGATCGCATCCGGGTACGTGCCGCGTGGACCTCACCCAAAGACTTTTTCCGTGCTGGAGTGACCGCCGAGGATCTCGATCAGGACAACGACCGCACCGACATCGGTTACGACGCGAACACCCGCCAGTACAGCGCTGATGTCGATGTCGCACCGATCCCGATGTTCCGCCTGCGCGGTTCTTACTCTCAGTTCCGCACCGACAGCACCATCCAGACGCGCCGCCCGGAGAATTTCACGATCACCGAATCGGTATACGCGGAGAACGGCAAGTCTAAGGAAGGGGGGATCTCCTTCCAGCGCGCCGCCTTCTCGGTCGATGCCGGCCTGACCCGCTTCGAGAACGAAGGAACGTTGCCCTTCGATCTCGAACGCTATCGCGCCCGCCTCACCTACGACTTCAAGTCCCGCATTGGCGTCGCAGCAGAATGGAACCGCGACGCGTATCACGAAGCGTCCCCAGCGCGCGGCGACTACGAAGCTACGCGCTACGGCATCTACCTGCGCTGGTCGCAGTAGCTGGACTGCGACACCTGAGTGTGGGCGCGCTGCCCACCTGCCCTTTCCGCCATCCGGCGTTGAATGCCGGGTGGCGGAACTGTTTGTATCTCCGCTTTCTGCTGCACCTGAGATGCAACTTCAGGCTCGTCGGAGTTCCTCGGGTTCCTCGGAGTTCCTCAATTCCGTCATGCTGAGCCGCGTAGACGGCGAAGCAACTCAAGATGCGGTGAACGCGTTTGCCTGCGGGCCAGGAACGCCAACGCCGAATTCACGGCCTCGGATCTTGAGTTCCTTACGTTTGCGCGAATGCTTCGGGATCTGCTTCGCGCCACTCGCGAATGAGTGCATCGGCGACCAGTGCCTGGCCGAGGGC
>JBKJVD010000033.1:0-11218 GCA_046590585.1 Thermoanaerobaculia bacterium
GTTTTCGACGTTGTGCTCGCGGGCCAGCTTCGTGAGGTCAGGGAGTTTCATCTCCTTGAGCATGCGGATGTCGAGTGTCTCAGCGGCCTGCTGCTGCGGCTGCCGCTCACGCCTCGACTCGCGGCCCGGCTTCGGCTCGCCTCCGCCCGCCTCTGCTGGCGCAGCGGGAATGTCGGTAACGGCATCCGGGTCGGCCTCGATCGCGGGAGAAGCCTCTGCCTGCCCGCCATTTTCGGCCGCGGCCCGCAGTTCGACCTCAGGCACCACGAGGACGTCGCTGCCAGCCGCATCGACCGCCTTTTCCGTGCGCGGCTTGCGCACGCGCTTCGGCTTCTCCACAGTCTCCGCCGGAGATGGCGCGTCTTCCACGACGATCACTTCGTTGTCCGTTTCCTGCTGTGCCATAGGGTCCTCATGGGTGATGCGCGCAGGCATGGTGCGCACGCATCACAGTTTCGAATACATCGCGCGGCGCAATTCCTCGATGCCGCGCTTGGTGACGGCCGAGAAGGAGATGAGCGACTTTGCGTCGACCTTCATTTCCGTTGCGATCTCTGCGCGCGTGCGATTGAGCTGGGTGGTCGACAACTTGTCGGTCTTGGTCAGGACGAGTTGCTCGGGAATGTTGAGATCGGTGGTCCATCCATGCATCCGGAGATCGTGCTCGCCTGGAACCCGGCGAGCATCGAGCAGCACCACCATCAGCCGAAGCGTCTCGGCGGATTCCAGATAGCTGCGGATCAACTCGCCCCAGGTCCGCTGGATGATCTTCGGTACCTTCGCGTAGCCGTATCCCGGCAGGTCGACCAGGTAGAACTGGTTGTTGATCAGGTAGAACTGGATCGCCTGCGTCTTCCCCGGCGTCTGGCTGACACGGGCGATGTTCTTGCGGTTCAGGACCGCGTTGATGAGGCTCGATTTGCCCACGTTCGAACGGCCCACGACAGCGATCTGTGGGCGCCCGTCCCGCGGGAAGTCTCCAGGCTCGTAAGAGGCCCGGTGAAATTCGATTGAACGAATGTCCAAGGTGATTGCCGGATTTTGAATTGAGAGGCTGCGGCAGAAGCAGGGCCGCCGGATGGGTCGAAGGAACGCAGGCGATGAAAAGACGAGGTAGCTCTGCTACGAAGAGGAAAGCGGATTGTCGGTGTGAACGCGGCGATTGTCGCGTGATTCCGCTGGACTGTCAACGCGGCGATCGGAACATTCGCCAACGGTTCACAACGGTGCGGGTGGTGTCAACGAAGGGCAGGTGCCGCGCACCTGCCCTTCAACATCATGTCAGTGGGTAATGGGAGGCTCGTCGCCGATGACCTTCTGCGGCTCGGGAAGCTTCTCTTTGGCGTTCAACGGAACGATCGTGCCGTCGAGAGCAATGGCCACGACCTCGTCCATCGATTCGACGAGGAAGAACTCCATCTTCTCGCGGACGTCCTGCGGGATCTCGTCGAGATCGCGCTCGTTATCCACCGGCAGGACGATGCGCATGATGCCTGCGCGCGCGGCGGCCAGGACCTTGTCCTTGACGCCGCCAACCGGAAGCACCTTGCCACGCAGCGTGATCTCTCCGGTCATGGCCAGGTCGCGATGAACCGGGATCTTCGTGACGGCAGAAAGCAGTGCCGTCGCGATCGTGATGCCGGCCGACGGACCATCCTTCGGGATCGCCCCTTCCGGAACGTGCACATGGATGTCGAGCGAAGAGTGAAAGTCGGGATCGAGCCCGAACATCTCGGCACGCGAGCGAACGTACGAGAGGGCGGCGCGCGCCGACTCCTGCATGACGTCGCCGAGCTTGCCGGTCAGAGTCAGGGTGCCCTTGCCGCGCGACAGCGCGACTTCGGCCGAGAGGATCTCGCCTCCCACTTCGGTCCAGGCCAGTCCGGTCACGAGACCGATCTCGCTGCGGTCGTGAATCTGGTGCGAACGATACTTCGGCTTGCCGAGCAGCTCACGCACCTTCGCGCGATCCACCGTGATCTCGTAGCTGGACCCAAGTTTCACGACGTTGCGCGCGACCTTGCGAAGCACTGCACCCACCTCGCGTTCCAGGCTTCGGACGCCTGATTCGCGCGTGTACGAGTCGACCAGTTCTTCGAGTGCCGAATCTTCGAGCACTACCTTCGCGTCGTCGAGTCCCTGCTCCTGCTTCTGCTTCGGCAGCAGGAACTGACGCGCGATGGCCAGCTTCTCGAGATGCGTGTAACCGGAAAGCTGGATGATCTCCATGCGATCGCGCAACGGCGCAGGAATGGTGTGCACGACGTTCGCCGTGGCGATGAACATGACCTTCGACAGGTCGTACTCGACGTCGAGGTAATGATCGACGAACGCGTTGTTCTGTTCCGGATCGAGCACCTCGAGGAGCGCCGACGACGGGTCGCCACGGAAATCCATGGCCATCTTGTCGACTTCATCGAGGAGGAAAACCGGATTCACGGTGCCGGCCTTCTTCATCCGCTGGATGATCTGGCCCGGGAACGCGCCGATGTAGGTGCGGCGATGTCCGCGGATTTCCGCCTCGTCACGCACGCCTCCCAGGGAGAGGCGAACGAACTTGCGGCCCGTAGCGCGTGCAATCGACTTGGCGAGCGACGTCTTGCCTACGCCGGGAGGTCCGACGAAACAGAGAATCGTTCCCTTCGGCTGCTTGATGAGCTGGCGCACGGCCAGAAATTCGAGGATGCGGTCCTTGATCTTCACCAGGCCGTAATGGTCTTCGTTGAGGATCTGTTCAGCGAGGTCGATGTCCCGGATTTCCTTCGAGGTCTTCTTCCACGGAACTGCGACCAGCCATTCGATGTAGTTACGTGAGACCGTCGCCTCGGCGGAGACGCCCGGCATCGCCTCGAGACGCTTGAGCTCCTGGAGAGACTTCTCCTTCGTCTCCTTCGGCATGCCTGCGTCTTCGATCTTCTGCCGGAGTTCTTCGATCTCGTCCGAGCGATCATCCTTGCGACCCAGTTCGTTGTGGATCGCCTTGATCTTCTCGTTGAGGTAGTACTCCTTCTGGGCGCGCTCCATCTGCTTCTTGACCTTGGAGTTGATGCGCTTGTCGATGTTGATCTTCTCGATCTCGATCTCGATGAAGTCCTGCAGTTTCTGCAGGCGTTCGTAGGGGCTCACGGTATCGAGGAGTTGCTGCTTCTCGGAGGTCGTGATGAGGAGATGCGAAGCCAGGGTGTCGGCGAAGCGGTCCGCGTCATCGACTTTCAGGGTCGACATCACCCCCTCGAAGGCGAGGTGGTGCGACATCTTCGCGTACTGCTCGAACAGCTCGACGAGCTTCTGCATGTACTGCTGGATTTCCGCCGTCATCGGATACTCGTTGTCGAGTTCGCGCACGACGACCGTGACATATCCGTCCTGCTCGGCGGAGCTGACGATCTCGGCACGACGAAGCCCTTCCACCATCACCTTGACGTTCTGGTTGGGGAGCTTGAGATTCTGGACCACGGTGGCGATCACCCCCATCGGGTAGATCTCGTCCATGGTCGGATCATCGACCTTCGGATCTTTCTGGGTGGAGAGGAAGATTCGCTTCTCGGTCGTCACCAGCGTCGCTTCGAGCGCGAGAATCGACGCGCGCCGGCCAACGACGAACGGCGCCATCATTGACGGGAACACGACCATGTCGCGCAGCGGCACGAGAGGAAGCTGGAGGTTGGTGTCTTCTTGTTTGGACATGTCAGTCTGTTTCAAACCCACTCCGGAACAAAAAAGTCCGCAAATGTTGAGGGCCGCCTTGCGGGCGGCCCTGAGAGCTTGTTACCGCTTCGGGGCGGTGCAACGGCAGATTCTGTCAGCCTGCTTTTCTGAGAGTCGTGATTGGCTGGCTGCGATTATCGACCACCTCGCGCGTGATCACGCACTCGGAGATCAGGTCCTGCGACGGCACCGTGTACATCAGCTCGAGCATCAGTTCCTCAATGATGATCTTGAGGCCGCGCGCGCCAACGTTTCTCTTGAGCGCCTCTTCGGCAATCGCCTCGAGGGCGTCTTCCGTAAACTTGAGGCCGACGTTTTCGAATCCCATCATCGTCTGGTACTGGCGCACCAGCGAGTTCTTCGGCTCCCGGAGAATCTCGATGAGTGCTCCACGATCGAGCTCGTTGAGCGTGGCCACCACGGGAAGGCGCCCGACGAACTCCGGAATCAGGCCGAACTTGATGAGGTCTTCCGGGTGAACCTGCGAGAGCAGTTCGCCCGTCTTGCGCTCTTTCTTCGACGCGATCTTCGCACCGAAACCCATCGACGTCGTCGTGAGACGGCGCTCGATGACGTTGTCGAGACCGACGAACGCTCCACCACAGATGAACAGGATGTTGGTGGTGTCGATCTGGATGAATTCCTGGTGAGGATGCTTGCGTCCACCCTGCGGCGGAACGTTCGCAACCGTTCCCTCCAGGATCTTGAGGAGCGCCTGCTGCACGCCTTCGCCCGATACGTCGCGGGTGATGGACGGGTTGTCCCCTTTGCGGCAAATCTTGTCGACCTCGTCGATGTAGACGATGCCGCGCTGCGTCTTGTCTTTATCGTTTCCCGCCGCCTGATAGAGCTTGAGGATGATGTTTTCGACGTCCTCACCGACATAACCGGCCTCGGTGAGCGTCGTCGCATCGACGATCGTGAATGGAACCGACAGCATCTTGGCCAGCGTCTGCGCGAGCAGGGTCTTGCCGGTGCCGGTCGGGCCGATCAGGAGAATGTTCGATTTCTGGAGTTCGATCTCGGAGCGTGTAGTCTTCTGCTGGTAGTCGATCCGCTTGTAGTGGTTGTACACCGCCACGGCGAGCTTCTTCTTGGCCCGCTCCTGGCCGATCACGTAGAGATCGAGGAACTCCTTGATCTCCTTCGGCTTCGGGAGATTTCCGGTTCCCTCGAGCGCACCCGGTTCGTCCTTGCGGTCCTCGGCGATGATGTCGAGGCAGATGTCGACACACTCATCGCAGATGTAGACCGTGGGTCCGGCGATCAGTTTCTTGACGTCACGCTGCGACTTGTTGCAGAAACTGCAACGTAGCACGTCGCCACTGTTCCCCTTCTTAGACATTGTTGGTTGGGTCCTTCTTCTCTGGGGTCGAACAATTCTCGTCCGCGCTTCCAGACACTGTCAAGGAGGCGCGGTGCGATCACAAGGTCAAACTGGAGCGGGGCGGTGGGCATTCCACCGGGGAAAAGCCCGAATTCAGAACGCAGAAGTCAGAATTGAGAATTGAGAAAAGATGCGTTCTCTCTCCCCAGCCAGAACAACGACGCATTCCCGGTCAGGTGAGAGGAGGCGAGCGACCTGTCATCGTGAGCCGGCGGACAATTGATCGGTTCCAGCGGGCTCGTCTCACGTCATCCTGAGTCAATAAACCGCGCTACGCGGCGACTGGTGCAAGAAACTGGTCTCGTCGGGCACTCACATTCGAAGGGGAGATGCGAGTTAACGGCGGTCATGCGCGATGCCAGTCGTTTCGAAGGAGCCACGTGCAAGCTTTTTCCCTTCTCCCCGCGGGAGAAGGAAGATAGGAGTGCCCTCGGAGCGCGAGAGCCTTTCATGCCCGACGAGACCAGTTTGTTGTCCCCAGTCGCCGCGAAGCGCGGTTCATTGGCTCAGGATGACAGCCGTTGCTGGGTCGGAAGCGCGACGAAGCAACGTTCCGTTCAGGTGCCGAGCACCAGTCCGCCGTCGACCGACAGGACCGTACCGCTGATGAAACGAGCGGCATCCGAGGCGAGCCAGATGTAGGCGTTGGCAATGTCTTCGGGCGCG
Organism: Thermoanaerobaculia bacterium; assembly: GCA_046590585.1. Classification (GTDB taxonomy): domain Bacteria; phylum Acidobacteriota; class Thermoanaerobaculia; order Gp7-AA8; family Gp7-AA8; genus JBKJVD01. The sequence goes on from JBKJVD010000033.1 coordinate 5,762, forward strand.
CCTAACCTGGCGAGTGGAGTCCGGCCGGCCATCGCATCGAGCACTTTCTGCGGCATGGCCGCGACCATCTCGGTGGCGATGAAGCCGGGAGCCACGGCATTGACGCGGATGCCGAACCGTCCCAGTTCGCGCGCCCAGGTCTGAGTGAAACTGATGACGCCCGCTTTCGTGGCCGCGTAGTTCGTCTGCCCGAAATTTCCGTAGAGGCCGACGATGGACGAGGCATTCAGGATGACCCCGTGCCCCTGCCGGATCATGTGAGGAGCCACCGCCCTGGTACAGACGAACACACCCTTGAGGTTCACGTTCACCACGGCATCGAACGTAGCGTCGTCCATGGTCGACAGCACCTCGCCGTCTTTCCACTTCACGAGCTGCGCATCGCGAACGATGCCGGCATTGTTGACCAGCACATCGATGCGCCCATGCTCGGCGATGACCTGCGCCGTGGCTGCCTCGACGGATTCGCGACTGGTGACGTCGATCTTCGGATCCGACGTGACATCCCAGACTACGACCGTGGCGCCTTCGCTCCTGAAACCTTCCACCGCAGAGCGACCGATGCCGGCGGCACCCCCGGTGATGATGACGACTTTGCCTTCGAGGTTCAAATTCATAATCAGCTCGCACTCGATGTCCAGCAAACTTCCCGACCGGTTGGTTTGTTTGTGGACGGCATCTAAGACTGATTGCTGAGCGTTGTCAAGGCAAGGCCTGGTTCCTCGGTTCCTCGGGGGGATGCTCGTCCGACTGATTTCAATCCGCCCGAGGAACTCCGAGGAACTCCGAGGAACCCCGAGGAACCCGAGGAACCCCGAGGAACCCGAGGAACCCGAGGAACTCCGAGGAACTCCGAGGAACTCCGAGGAACTCCGAGGAACTCCGAGGAACTCCGAGGAACGCTACTTCTCGGCAGGCGTGATCTGCATGCGAACGTCCTGGATCGCCTGCTCGGCGTTCTGGATTGCAGACTTGACCTGATCTCCTTCCTGCCGGACCGTCTGCGCGAGCGTGGTATTCCGCACGCTGGCCTGGCCGGTCGGTGTGAGGTCGTTGCCGATCACCTTATGAATGTCGTCGATGTCGCGCAGGAATCCTTTGAAGCTCTGGGCGGCGCTGCTGATCGTCGACGTCATGCTGGTTGTCTTCCGCTCGATCTCGTTCTGCCGCTGTTCGGCGATCGCACGCAGCTCAGGATTGGAGACATTCGACGCGTCCTTCTGCCACTGGTTGAGATACGTCTTACCGTTCTTTCGGAGATCGGTGTCGTTCTCGCGAATCGCTTCTGCGTACTCCTTCATCTTCTTCACGTCGCCGTCGTACCGGTCGTACGCCTTGCGGAGCCGGTCGGGCTCGGCGCTGAGGAGTCCGTCGAGTGAAGACAGGACTGCGTCGATCTGCGCACGCGCCTTCATGCTGTTCTGCTGCATGACCTCGAGGGAGGATGCTGCGCGGGCGGAGCGGTCGGGAGCGCTGGTCGCACAACCCGAGACCAGAATCATCAGTGTGAGCAAAGCTGTTGTTTTCATCGGCGCAGAATACACCGCGTCGCCGTCGTGTAATCACCCAATGACCGCCGAGCGCTCCCAAACCACCATGCTCTTTCAATCTGATCCCGATCTGCGGCTGGCCCGCAGTGAGATCTTTCTCGACCCTGCGGAACCGCGACAGGTCGGGATCATCTCGCATGGGCACTCCGATCACATCGGCCGTCACGAGCACTTCATCGCCACGCCGGCAACCGCTTCGTTCCTGCGGGCACGCATCGGAAGCAACCTGCGCGGGACGGAGTTGCAATACGGCGAGGAACACCAGCTCGATGGCTGGTCCATCCGCCTCCATCCTGCCGGTCACGTCCTCGGCTCGGCCATGGTTCACCTCACCGCGGCGGAGGGAACGTTGCTCTACACCGGAGACTTCCGGCTCGAGCCTTCGTTCACCGCGGAGCAGGTGGGTGACGCGATCCCAACCGCCGAGGAAGTCATCATGGAATCGACCTATGGCGGCGGCCCCGAGTGGAGCTTCCCTCCGCGCGAGGAACTGCGGGAACGCCTGGTAGAACTGGTTCGCGCGATCGTGCGTCGCGGTCGCACCGCGGTGCTGCTGGCATATTCACTCGGCAAGGCACAGGAAGTCGCAGCCATGCTCGATGGATGCGACGTGCCCGTCGTGCTGCATTCCGTCGTCGCGCAGATCTCGTCGATCTACGAAAAGCATGGGTCGAGGCTCGGTGACTATGAAGTGTGGAGCGAGCAGCCAACGCTATTCGGGCGACGATCGACGACCGATCTTCACGGCAAGGCAGTCATCATCCCGCCGCACATGCATTCGGAGATCCGCCGCATCCCCTCCCGCGAGACGGTGTCGCTGACGGGTTGGGCGTTACGGGGTGCGCGGGGAGCGGATCATGGGCTCCCGCTTTCGGATCATGCAGATTACGGCGAGCTTCTGCGGTTCGCGGAAGCGTCCCGCGCGCGCACGGTGTATGTCACCCACGGATCCGCACGATTCGCAGCTGACCTGCGACGCCGCGGAATCCGCGCGGAGTTTCTACGTCGCAAGCCTCAGATGCGGCTGTTCTAGGTGGATGTCCTTCGCCGGACCCAAACCGGGCGCCGGACACGAAAACATGCTGACCCATCCGGCAACACTGAGCCACGCAATTGTCACGGTGGCAACGTCCATGCATTGTCCGGTAGCAGACGTTCGCGAGTTCCTGCCCGCGCGTTCCTCCTCACGCCAGCCGTGGAGTGACCCACGCCGGCTGGCTCCTTCCCGCCCTGTGCGCAATCCCGCGCCGCCTGAACCGTACAACTGGAGAATCAACCATGAAGCAGCTGATTGCTGGACTGACGCTCGTGCTCGCCCTCACACCTTCGATGTTCGCAGCCACACCGCCCAAGCCGGCCATGATGATGCCGGATTGCGCCGCAATGATGCAGGAGCACGACGCGATGCAGAAGCACATGACCGAAATGGACAGCAAGGTCCAGATGATGGTGGGTGAGATGAACCGTGCCACCGGAACCGCCAAAGTCGACAAGGTCGCTGCGGTTGTCACTGAACTCGTTGCACAGCGCTCCATGATGCAGAAACAGATGATGGAGATGCACCCGAAGATGATGGCGCATATGCAGTCGCACATGATGAAGGACGGCTCAATGTCGAGCTGCCCGATGATGAGCGCCACACATTCGTCCGCCACGGCGCCACACAAGCACTGATCGTTCGATGCCCGTCCGGCCGATCCGGACGGGCATCGCTGATCGGGAAGATGCTGCGATGAAAACGCAGTTGAAGACCCCCTCCCAGTATTTATGGTTGGCTGACTGAAGTCCTCGTATTCCGAAAGGCACTTCGATCTACCTTCTCCCGCGGGGAGAAGGGATACAGATTGCACGCCGCTACTTCGAAACGACCGGCATCGTGCATGAACGCAGCGACTTCGCATCTCCCCTTCGAATGTGAATGGCGCAGCACGCGGAGCGCAACCATGCCATTCATGCCCGACGAGACCAGTTTCTTACCCCAGTCGCCGCGAAGCGCGTAGCCGCCGCCGGACTCTCTTACCGCTACTCGCTGCCGATCGGGCCGGCCACCAGCCGGGCTTTGCGCCGATCATGCGGACGGCGGACGGTCGCGGAGACGTAGGCTCCGAGGACGGTGATGTCGAAGGGCTTGATGAAGACGGCGTTCACGACGGTTCCATCCAGGTCGCGGAACACGGTTTCATCGCCGGCCGAAATGACGGTCACTGAACCGGGCTTGCGGTCGGGATGCTGCTTCAACCACGCGATCACGTCCCACCCGCTGACGTCCGGCATCATGAGGTCGAGCGTGAGCACCGAGTATTCGGTGGCCGACATCTTCTCGATGGCCTCGCGTCCATTCGAGGCCACATCGACCGCGAACCGTCTGCGGCGCATCGTGGCTGCGATGAGCCGCTGGATCGACGGATCGTCCTCGACGACCAGCAACTTCTGCGGCGGATGCGATCGTCGTTCGGTGACACCTTCGGGGATCGTCATTTTCGGAGCCTAAAATAGCAATATTCGGGTCCGGATGGGCAATGGCGAGAGGGCGGGGCGCTCAGGCAACCTCTTCAGCACGGGAGCTGTTTTTAATACAAATAAGTTTGTTTTCCATCGCACAGTTCGTTATGTCATGATGCGAGTTCCTGAATCGTACGTTGCGGTACGGTTGTGTGGGCTCCTCCCCCCCTCTCACGCAACGCGCCCTTCTCGCGACCGCGTCGAATGAGTTCGCCAGACAATGAAGCGCTGAAGGTCTTCGCAGCAACTGTGCTGCGAGATCGTACCGCTTCCGCTCAGGACTCGACCCGGATCGCGTCCATTGCGCTGACCACCTACGGTGACCTCGCCGGTGTGCTGGTCCCCCTGATCGGTGACGAAGGAGTGAAGGCACTGACGTCCCGTGCCGTCTATCTCGTTCAGCAGCAGTTTGCTGCGGGTGAAGGAACTCTGGCCAGCGACGACGGAACGTCTGACTCGATCGGGAGCTGGCTCGCGAAGCTCGATTCGAGCCTGACTCTCGATGCGGCGGGAAAGATTTTCTCGGCACTGGCGGGTTTGCTCGGCACCTTCATCGGCGAATCCCTGACGATGCGTCTTCTGCGCAAGGCCTGGCCGGAGGATCTGCCCGCGATGGACACTGGAGACTCACCATGACAGACAAAGTTGCCATCCGAAAGCTGCCCACCGCAGTGCCGGGACTCGACGCCATTCTCGGCGGTGGCCTGCCGGAGTTTTCGTTCAACCTCATCGCAGGCGCGCCCGGCTCCGGGAAGACCACGCTGGCGCAGCAGATCATGTTCGGCCTTTGCGGACCGAAGCGTCCCGGGCTCTATTTCACTGTGGTGGGCGAGCCGCCTCTCAAGATGCTGCGCTATCAGCAGCAGTATTCGTTCTTCGATCTCGATCGCGTCGACGACTCCATCCGTTACGTGAACCTGAGCCAGGACCTCATCGGCGGTAACCTCGAGAGCGTGCTCGCGCGAATCATCCGGGAGATGGAAGCGATCAACCCGGCGCTCGTGGTCGTCGATTCCTTCCGGACCGTGGCTCACGCGGCTCAGGCGATCGCCGCTGGGGAGCTGGACCTGCAGTATTTCGTGCAGCAACTGGCGATTCGCCTGACGGGATGGGAAGCAACCACGTTTCTCGTAGGCGAGTACGACCTCAATGAAAGCGTGCACAACCCCGTCTTCACGGTCGCCGATGGGGTGCTGTGGCTCGACCAGAGCATCGACCGGAACTCCGTCGTCCGCAAGATGCAGGTGATGAAGATGCGCGGGCAGGGACCGAGCCCGGGACTGCACACCTTCCGGATCACCGGTGACGGCATCGAGGTCTTCCCGCGCGTCATCATACCTGAGGAGAAGAAGAGCACCGGCACCGAGCAGAAGCGCCTCTCCATCGGCGTGCCGAAACTCGATGA
>JBKJVD010000034.1:0-5147 GCA_046590585.1 Thermoanaerobaculia bacterium
GGGCGAGGAGATCACTGACCGGCTGCCGAAGAAGCCGTTGCACGTGAACGCAATCGGGATCGATACACCGATCGCGCCGCAGCATGGCGACACGGTCGTGACCGTGCTGCAGCGAAATGTGAGCGCCGTGAAGGCGGCCGGAGGAATCGCCGCAATCAATCATCCGAACTTCGGCTGGGCGTTCGGCTCGAAAGAGTTGCTGCAGATCGAAGGTCTGACACTCCTCGAAGTCGCCAGCGGTCATCCTTACGTCAACATGGACGGTCCTCCGTCTGTGGAGGCAATGTGGGATGACCTGCTGACCGCAGGAAAACGCGTCTGGGGAATCGGCGTCGATGACTCGCATCACTTCACCCGGGTATGGGGAACCGACGTCGCTCCTCCGGGGAAAGCATGGATCGTCGTTCGTTCGAATCGCCTCGATCGTGCTTCGATCCTCGCCTCGATCCGCGCGGGGGACTTTTACGCGTCGACGGGAGTCGAACTGTCAGACTACCGGGTCGATGCGAGTGCGATGACGGTGACGATTAAACCGAAGAACCTGGCGCACTACCGGACGCAATTCATCGGGCCGAAGGGCCGCGTACTTGCAGATACAGCCGACAATCCGGCCCGTTTCACGATCCCGGCAAAGGTGTCGTACGTTCGCGCGAAAGTGATCGACTCCAACGGCCGCTCGGCATGGCTGCAGCCATGGTTTGCTCGAAACTGAAAGGCGAATAAGCCAGGCTGATGTTTCACGCCCCGCCGTTAACTACTCCGAGGAACCCCGAGGAACCGAGGAACTCCGAGGACCCGAAAAACTCACCCCTGAGTCACCATCTCTTCTCCGGGATTGACGAATCGGTCGGTCTCGAAGTGGTACTGCTTGTCATAGAGCTGCTTGTAGCGACCGGCCATGGCGATCAATTCACCGTGAGTGCCGCGTTCGACGATCTCGCCCCCCTCGATGACCAGGATCTGGTCCGCTCCGCGAATGGTCGAGAGCCGGTGAGCGATCACGAAGGTGGTGCGGCCACTGCGCAGGGCACGGAGGCCGTCCTGGATCTTTGCTTCGCTCTCGCTGTCGAGGCTCGACGTCGCTTCGTCCAGGATCAGCAGCGCGGGGTCTGCGAGGATGGCGCGAGCGATCGCAATGCGCTGCCGCTGCCCGCCTGAGAGCTTGATGCCACGCTCACCGACGATCGATTCGTACTTGAGCTCCAGTGGGTCGACGAACTCGTCGACGTGCGCAATCTGAGCCGCCGACAGCATCTCTTCGCGGCTCGCTTCGGGGCGTCCGTAACGAATGTTTTCGGCCACGGTACCGTCGAACAGGAAGTTGTCCTGCAGCACGATTCCGAGGCGGGAGCGGTAGTCATCGAGGCGCACTCCGGCCAGATCCCTGCCGTCGATCAGGATGCGACCGACGGTCGGATGGTTGAACGTCATCACGAGGCTGATGAGCGTGCTCTTGCCTGAGCCGCTCGAGCCGACGAGAGCGGTCGTGGTTCTGGCTGGCGCAGAGAACGAGATGTGCTTGAGGACCGGAACGCCAGGGGTGTATTCGAACGAGACGTTCTCGAAGGTGATGTTTCCGTCGACAGCGGCGATCGGCGCGCGGCCTTCGTCCAGTTCCCGCTCGGTCTTCATTGCCATCAGTTCGTGAATGCGATCGAGGCCCGCGAAGGCCTCTGTGATCTGTGTTCCGATCGAGGCGATGTTCATCACCGGGGCGGCCAGCAGGCCGGTGAAGAAAACGTACATCACCAGGTCACCGAGCGACATCGATCCGGAGATGATCGCGCGTCCGCCGATCGTCATCATGATGACGCTGACGACTCCGAGGACGACTGTGGCCGACGCGCCGACGGCGGATACGGAGGTGATGGTTTTGGCAACGTTGCGGAACAGTTCGTTCACGCCGTTCGCAAAGATGAGGTCCTCACGTTTCTCGCTGGTGTAAGCCTTCACGACGCGAATGCCGCCGAGGCTTTCCGCGAGGCGACCGGTCACGCGCGCGTTGATCTCTCCGCGCTTCCGGAAGAGAGGCCGCACCCGCTTGAACCCGAACGCCATCACGATCCCGAAAACGGCCAGCGTGACCATCGTAACCATGGTGAGGTGCCAGTTGAGGTAGATGAGGACGAACAGGGCCAGTACGGCCGTCACCAGGCCCCCGACCAGTTGCACCAGTCCCGTCCCGACGATGTTCCGGATCCCCTCGGCGTCACTCATGATCCGCGAGATCAGAATGCCCGACTTGGTCGAATCGAAGTACGACACAGGGAGCCGGATGACGTGTTCCTCGATGCGCATCCGCATTTCGGTGATCGAACGCTGGGCGGCGACGCCGAGGATCTGGGAGAGGGCGAAGGACGTGATGGCCTGCACGATGGTAGCGGCGCCGGCGGCGAGAGCCAGTGTCATGAGCAACTCGTGTCGTCCTTTTCCGATCACGTCGTCGATCAGGTACTTGGAGGTTGCGGGCAGCACCAGCCCGGCCAGACGGCTGATCAGCATCAGGCAAAGGCCGAGCGAGAGACGCCCTCGCCTTGCCCAGATCAGTTCTCGGGCTTCGGCCCAGACGTTGTCGAATCGCGGTCTTCTTTTCTCGGGTTCCACGTGGCCGATCATGTCATACACCGTACGGTCGCCGGCCGCTCATCAGCGGGTCCGACTCCTGCAATAAGGGAGGGCGGAGGGATACAACGATGCCAGATGCAATCAGCCTGTTGAAAGCCGATCACAAGAAGGTGCGGGGCCTTCTCGATGAGCTGGAGAAGACGACCGAGCGCGCCGTGAAGAAGCGGGAGAAACTGCTCGGGGATATCGAGAAGGAACTGCAGATCCACACCGACATCGAGGAGACGATTTTCTATCCGGCCTTCCTCGCCGCGGTGCGCGCGAAGGAAGATCGCGAGATGTACTTCGAGGCCGTTGAAGAACATCACGTCGTCAAGGTCGTGCTTCCGGACATGAAGAACACAGACCCAGCGACCGAACAGTTCGGAGCCAAGGCGAAGGTTCTCAAGGAACTCGTCACGCACCACGCCAAGGAAGAAGAGAAAGAGATGTTCCCGTCAGCGAGAAAGGTCATGGACAAGGACCAGCTCGAAGCGCTCGGCGCGCGCATGGAACAGCGCAAGGCCGCACTGATGGCCGCCTCGAAGAAGAAGCGGTAGCTTTCGCACGAAGTGAATCCCGGGATCGCGGAGTTCGTCGCGATCCCGTTTCTATTTGTTGCTCCTTCCGGGTGTTCAGTGGGTGAATCGAGCAAATCGATGACAAGGAATTGAACTGTCATCCAGTGAACTGCTTTTCCTGTAGAAGGAAATGCAGCGAGGTTGAGGCTCAATCTCCCTTCTCCCCGTGGGAGAAGGTGGCGCCGCAGCGCCGGATGAGGGGTCGCGCAAATATAGATTGTCGACACGAAGTCCACGGCGTGACGGTGCAACGCGCGGTTAGTCCCCAAAGCCAGGTGCTTCAGAGAACCCTCGCGCCGGATCCAACCTGCTGGCGCGTCGCCCCTCATCCGGCGCGCCGCGCCACCTTCTCCCACGGGGAGAAGGGAGTGAACACGCGGCGATCTCAAACCGTCACACTTCTTTCAGTTCTGCTGACGGGAGAGTGTGGACGCATCAGCTCACCCACTGAAAACCCGGAAGGTCCTATTTGTTGAGGTGAAGCGCTCACTGAGCGAATGCGAGCGACGGCCGACGGTGGTGCTTTACTCCCATCCTCCGCCGAGCGCGCGATAGAACGCCACCAGGCCGAACAGGCGATCGCGACGCGTTCGAACCAGTGCATTCTCGGCTGCGTAAAGCTGCTGCATGGCGTCGAGGACTTCAAAGTACGCGGAGAGTCCCGAGTCATACCGAAGCCTCACGAGCCGGACTGCCTCGCGATTCGCGCGGAGAGCCCGCTCCCGCTCGACTTCGACTTCCGCCAGTTTCTCCAGTGAGACCAGAGATGTGGAGACATCGGCCAGCGCGTTCGTCACGCTGCGCTCATACCCGGCGCGCGCGACATCGAATCCGGCCACGGCGATGCGGCGCTGGTTGCGCAGCCTTCCGGCGTTGAAGATCGGGCCGAGGATGCCGGACTGGATGTTCCAGACGCGGCCCTCGTTGAACAGGTCGCCGAGTTCCGCGCTCTGCACGCCGAGCAGCCCGGTGAGGGAGATCGTCGGGTAGAACGCTGCTTCTGCCACTCCGATGTCTGCATTCGCCGCGATCAACCCCTGTTCTGCGGCTCGGACATCGGGGCGGCGAAGCAGGAGCGCCGCGGGAAGGCCGGCGGGGATGGCGGGTGGCAGAGCCTGTGTACCCAGTATGGACCCGCGCTCGATTGGTCCAGGCACGCGCCCGAGCAACACGTTGAGCTGGTTCTCCGTAGCGACCACTTCCCGTTCGAGCAGCGGGATCTGCGCGCGGGAATTGGCAAGCAATGCTTCGGCGCGCGACGTCTCCACGGCGGACGCGGTGCCGCCTCGCAGCCTGCGGTCGAACAGTTCGAAGGTATCTCCGAAAGCGGCGGTCGTCTGGCGCGCGATCTCCAGCTCCGCGTCGAGTTCGCGCAGGTCGAAGTAGGCGGTGGCGACTTCCGCGACGATTGCGAGTCGCACGGCGCGCTGACCTTCCTCTGTGGCGAGGTATCGCGCGCGAGCCGCTTCATTGAGGCGGCGCAGGCGTCCCCACAGATCGAGTTCCCAACCCGCTGCAACGTTCGCCGCCACTGCGGAGGCGGTCTCGCCACCCTGCCTTCCCCGTCCTCCGCGGACCTGGTAATCGACTTCCGGGAATCGTGTGGCGCCTGCGATGCCGGAACGGGCGCGCGCTTCTTCCACGCGAGCGGCTGCAATGCGGACGTCGTAATTCTTCGTCAGCGCTTCGTCGATGAGCGAGCGAAGCGCCGGATCGCTGAAGAGGTCGAACCACTTCATGTCGGCGAGCGACTCCTCGGTCGCCGCTGATGAGGCACCGTAGACCTGGTCGGGGACAACGACTGCAGGGCGCTGATAGTTCGGTCCGACCGTGCAACTGGCGAGAGCGATCGTGGCAAGCAGCAGGATCGCGCGCTTCATCAATGAACCCCTTCGGTCGCTGCGTCGCGAGTCAGTTCGCCCTTCTCTGCGGCGCGTCTTCTGGCGAGCCTCTTCTCCGACC
>JBKJVD010000062.1:0-3080 GCA_046590585.1 Thermoanaerobaculia bacterium
GAAGAGGAAGCGGATCAGGCCAAGCAGGAACTGATCGTCGCCAACCTGCGCCTCGTGGTCTCGATCGCCAAGAAGTACACGAACCGCGGCCTGCAGTTCCTCGACCTCATCCAGGAAGGCAACATCGGCCTGATGAAAGCGGTCGAGAAGTTCGAGTATCGCCGCGGCTACAAGTTCTCGACCTACGCAACCTGGTGGATTCGCCAGGCAATCACCCGTGCCATCGCCGACCAGGCGCGCACGATCCGCATCCCGGTCCACATGATCGAGACGATCAACAAGCTCACGCGTACCCAGCGCGCTCTCGTGCAGGAACTCGGTCGTGAGCCTCAGGCCGAAGAGATCGCGCAGCGCATGGACATGCCGGTCGCCAAGGTTCGCAAGATCATGAAGATCGCGCAGGAGCCAATCTCCCTCGAGACTCCAATCGGAGAAGAGGAAGATTCACATCTCGGCGACTTCATCGAAGATCGTGCGGTCATCTCCCCGATCGATCATGTGATCGTGGCCAACCTCAAGGATCAGACCCAGAAGGTGCTGCGCACCCTCACGCCGCGTGAAGAGCAGGTGCTCAAGATGCGGTTCGGTGTCGGTGACGGTGCCGAGCACACGCTCGAAGAAGTGGGGCGTTCGTTCAACGTCACGCGCGAGCGCATCCGCCAGATCGAATCGAAGGCCCTGCGCAAGCTTCGGCATCCCTCGCGTTCGAAGAAGCTGCGTCCGTTCCTCGACGCCACCTTCTAGGACATCAAAACGTCAAACAGGAGAGGGCGGCCGCGTGGCCGCCCTTTTTTTCATCGCCGGAGACCTCTCGTGAACCCGCGTCCCATCCTCGTTCTTCTGATCGTCGCGATCGCTCCCCTGCTGGTCGCTGCAGCGCCGGCGAAACCGATGCGCCTGCAATTCGAAGCGAATCTCGCCAGACCGTTTCCGTTTCTCTCCCGGCTCGGTTCCGTCGACATCCGCGTCTATCCGCAAGGTGTGAGCGCCGACAGCATCTGGCTCGATGCGTTTGCGCGCAGTGGTGCGCGCGACATTACTGTCAAAAACCCCTTCGGCAGGATGTACACCGACCTGCCGGTCCGGGAAATCGCGCCGATCCTCTCGAAGCTGTCAGGCAGCAATGCGGAACTGGCGGACGTCCCGACGCTCGCCAGTTCGACGAAGGGAACGGTCAAGGGGATCGCAGCGACCCGCTACCGCGTTCAGTATGGACCGGAAGCCTGGGTCGATGTGTGGATGACGACGGCCGTCCCGACCAGCGCGCAGTTCCGGACGATCGCATTCGAATTCATCCGCGGCGTCGCTCCCGGTGCATCGACGCTCATGAATCGCCTCCCCGGCATGCCGGTGTACATCGAACTCAATTTCCGGCGGTTCAAAAAGGTGCCGATTCTCCGGCTCGAGTCGATCGACGGCGACATGAGCGAAGCGGAAGGTGATCTGAGCGTCGGCAGCCTCTACTTCCGAGCTCCGTTCATCGAATCGCTCTGGAAATAGCGACGGCTGTCTGGACTGCGGCAACTTCAGTTGACGCTTTCCGAACAAGTCGCCGCGCCGGTGATATCGACGGAGCAGTTGCGCCGCCCGCGGTCGTCGCCTGTAGCGAGATTGCGAACCTTGCTGCAAAAGCGGCAACTGAAGTTGCCGCAGTCCATAGCCCGGGATATCGACGGTCCGCGTGCTTCACGCCGCGACGGCGGGAATGCGTAACGTCTCGAGCGCAGCCAGCAGTTCGCCGGCGTTGCCGTAACGATCGCGGGGTTGCTTGGCGAGGCAGCGGAGGACGATGGCGTTGAGTTCGCGGCCGATCGCGGGTCGCAGCTCGATCGGCGGACGCGGAGTCTCGGTGATGTGCGCCGCGAGAATGCCCGTAAGCGAGGTCGATTCGAACGGCCGCCTTCCGGCGAGCATCTCGTACATCAGCACGCCCATCGCGTATACGTCGCTACGCGGATCGAGAGGCTTGCCCTGCACCTGCTCGGGACTCATGTAGTGAGGCGTGCCGACGATCAACCCCTGTTGCGTCATCTCCTCGGGAGCCTCGGCCATCCGCGCGATGCCGAAGTCCATCAGCTTGATCTCACCCTTCGCGTCGATGAGGACGTTCTGCGGCTTGATGTCGCGATGGATGATCCCCTGCTCGTGTGCTGCATCGAGCCCGCGGCAGATCTGGCGCGAGACGCCGACGCCGAGTCGCGGCAACAGCAGGTGGTCCTCACTCTCGTCGAGCATTTCCGAGAGCGTGTAGCCACGGACGAACTCCATGCTGATGAAGTAGACGCCGTCCGCCTCGCCGTAATCGTACGTGCGCAGGACGTTCCGGTGCGTTATCTTCCGGGCCAGGCGGATCTCGCGCTTGAAGCGCTCGACTTCTTCCTGGGAACGCTGCATTACGTCGCCCGGCAGCGTTTTGATGGCCACGGTTTCGTCGAGTTGAGTGTCGACGGCGCGATAGACGACGCCCATCCCCCCGCGTCCGATGATCTGCTCGACGCGATAACGATTCGCGAAGTAGGAACCAGGGGGCAGGTCGGCTGTCCCGACCGGAGCCGCAGGACCTTCAGCGCCGATACGAACCGTGGCCCCGGCGTTCGTCGACATGGTCGGCGTATGGATCATGCCGGTCGTCACGGAAACGAGGGGTAGAGCGGCAACTGGAATGGCCTGCTGCAGCCAGGAGAGTCGCACTTCCTGTTTCACGATGGCACCCGCAACGTCGCTGCCCGCATTCTCGACTGCGTCGAGAGCGATGAAGGCGGTGCCGCTGGGAGCGTGCGACGCGAAGATGAGCGCGAGCAACGGAGCGCTCCCCACAAAGGCCCGGCCGCTTTCGCGACCGACCGGCATCACGCCGGTGACGAATGTGCCGCTGGCGATTCCGATCCCCACGCCCAGTCGCGACCCGAACTCGGGTTGGGCGGCGAGCGCTTCGTTGATTGCGCGCGCCGCGCGGATGGCGCGGATCACGCCGCGCTCGCCTCGGAAGGTGCTGACCATCCGATGGATCGAGACCTCGGAGACTTCTCCCTCCTGCCGGAGAACCTCCGCTTCCTGGAGCCGCATCACCTTCGTCAGGC
>JBKJVD010000201.1:0-20167 GCA_046590585.1 Thermoanaerobaculia bacterium
GTCGAGGATCAGGCGTTTGACGAATAGCGTATGCAGCAGCGCGGCAAGCGGCGCGACGACGACGAGCTTGCGGATTTTTCCGGCGAGCGGCAGTTCGCTCGAGGGAGTGGAAAGCAGCTTGCGCGCTTCGTCTCTCATGTAGCGCTTCTGCCGGGCGATGAAAGCGGAGAAATCTTTGCGATCGTCGTGAGTGATCGGCGCAGTCAGCCGCTCGACCTTCCCGTCAACCCGTACCCGCTGGGTGTGCCCGTCCATGTAGAACGTCGCGTGGTTGCGGCGAAAGAGGACGACGCGAGGTGGATAGAGGGATGCACGAAGGGGCGCGCCATGTACGGCGTAGATGAACGGAGCCTCGAAGCCGACGACGGTGTCGTCAGGAGTCAGGCGCCGCAGCTCCTCGACGAACGTCTCGGGGAGCACGTAGTCGGCGTCGAGTGTCAACACCCACGGCGTCGTCGCCTGCGCCACGGCGAACGTCCACTGCGGGGCCAGGTCGTCCAGCGGCCGCGTTGCCACGCTTGTATTTGCCTGAGTGCTTGCAATCGCGACCGTGTCGTCCGTGCTGCCGCTATCGACGACGATCACCCGGGCGGCCCATGTCAGTCTCGCAAGCGTCCGACCAATGTTCGGTGCCTCGTCGCGAGTGAGAACGACGGGCGTGATCTCCGCGAGGTTCATCGCGCGTTCCCCGGAACGAGGGAGCGATAGAGAGATTCCATCGGCGCAGCGACCGTGTCCCACGAAAACCGCTCGATCACGAGCGCTCGGCCCTTTGCGCCCATGGTTCGCAATGCAGACGGATCGTCGAGAAGTGCTGCGATCGTCCTCGCGATTTCCTGTGGCGCATCAGTCGTGATGACGCCAGCGCCCGCTGCCGCGACTTCAGCCGCGACACCCACGCCCGGCGTCAGGACGACCGGCGTTTCCTGTGCGAGAGCTTCGAGGACCGCGTTCCCGAAATTCTCTGAGTCGGAAGTGAGCGCGAACAGCGATGCGGAGGAGAGAAGTTCCTCCTTGGCCGCTCCGTAGACGGCACCGCGCCACGAGACTTGCGAGGCCACGCCGAGGCGCGCTGCAATCCGCTGAAGGTCGGGAACCAGCCCTTCCTCGTCGTTCCCCGCGATTACGAGATGAGCATTAGGGAGCATCGGCAGCGCCTCGATGAGCCGGTCGATCCGCTTCTTCCAGGAGATGCGGCCGAGGAAAACGATGCGATCGGGGGCGCGTTCGGTGCGCACGAGTTGCGGGACATCGACGCCATTCGGCGCGACGAAGGACCGCGGGATCGGGATGCCGGTTCGCTCCGCATCACGCTGCTCGAGATCGGACGTGAAGTGGATGGCAGAGGCTTCCCGGAAGCTGCGTCGTTCGAACAGAGCGACCCAGGCCCGCTTCAGTGCGGTATTTTTCGCCGCGATGAGCTCCGGTACGAGCATGCCGCGCGGCGAGATGACGTACGGAACGCGCGCCGCTTTCGCGGCCCGCGCCGCTGCGTACGTCGGCCATAGAAAGACGGAGTGCGTGTGAACGATGTCGGCGCGCTTTACTTCATCACGCAGCGCCGCGCGGAGCGAGGGAGACCAGTAAAGCCGCCGGAGCGGAGAGGCAAAGTAACGAACCTTAACCCCATCCAGATCGACCACGGGCCCGACGGGAACGTCGGAAGTGAGCGGCCCATCGACATTCGTCGTCAGTACCGAGACGTCGTGCCCGCGTCGAACCAGAGCGCGAGCCAGCCCATGCACCGCCACGATCGGCCCGCCATAGCGCGTGGCCGGAAGGTAGGTGGGAACGACGTGGAGGATATTCACGCTGAAGTAGCGTACACGAGCGGTGGTTCTTCCGCGCTCGGTTGCCGAGCGGCGGCCACGCGCTCATCGAGGGCTGCGGTTGCGAAGAGGCTGCCGATAAAGAAACAGGTGACCAATGCGAGCACAGGATCTGAGTAAGCCTGTGCGGATGCCATGAAGTTGGCGACGTTAGCAACGATGAGACCGAAGAGGATGACTCGCCCGACCTGTGATGTCTCCGGCCGATTTGGAACTCCGCTGATGTAAATGAGCACTCGTGCCCCTACGAAACCGAAGAGTGCGGTCGCGAGGAGTCCCGGCACGCCGAGTTCAATCGCGAGCTTGCCGAGTCCTCCTTCCTGCCACCCGGGACGCGCAGCATCGCCGAGCAGGTATTGGACCCCTTGCGTCGCAGTTCCGAGCCCGGCGCCCAGGAAACCGAATTGATGGATGGTCTCCATCAATCCCCCTTCGAGGCGCTGCTGAAACTCAGTCTGAGATGCCGCGGCCCCTCGTGCGTAGTTCTTCGCATTCTCGTCCGAAGAGACTCTGTGAATCACGAAAAGCAGGAGCACCCCGCTGATTGCCAGGGCCATCCACTGTCTCGTTTTCAGTCTCTGGAAGTAGCGCCAGACGAAGACGGTCGCGAAGACGGCCACGAAGTAAATTGCCTTGCGCCGTCCGCTGATCATGCAATTGACGAAGCCCCAGGCTGCCGCGAACATCCACGGGACCGACCGGCGTCCGACCTCGGATCTCACTATCATTCCGATCCCGATGCAGGTCAGGGTCGCCGCATGCCATCCCATGATGTCGGGCGCGCGGTAAAACCCGGAGATCATCCGGATTTGAATCCCGGGAAGGTGGCGGATGTAGTCCCCAACCTGCTGAACCATTCCGAGCGCGGGCCATTTCAACCGGAGGTATTCGGCGGGTGCTCCAACGAGCGCAATTGAAGTGATTACTGCGTAAAACCGCAGGAAGACGTAGAGCCGCTCTTCCTTGTCCAGATAGACATAGCCGAGGAGGATCGCGGGAAGCGGCGCCAGATAAGTGAAGAGCGATACGAACGGCGCTTTCCACAGCCCGATACCGAAGGTCGCGATTCCATTGATGGTGGCAAGCGCGAGACACAGAGCGACGACTCCGAACGCGGTCCACAGGTGATTGAAGCGTCTTGTGAAGTCGCGCATACCCGCGCCGAACTGCTGCTTTGCGCCCAGGAGGATGGCGGCGTAGACGCCGATGATGCTGAACGTGAGGTAAACCGGCATCCCTGGAGTCAGCTTGCGCACGGGGTCCTGCAGGACGCCGACCAGCACAGCGAGCAGCCACGCGCGCCTCCAGTCGGTAAACGCGACCGTGGCCGCGACCGCAACCACGATCAAAAAGCTGAGCAGTACGAACATCGGTTTTGATTTTAACGCCCCGACCCCTGCGAAAAACTCCGGAGCGGGCTCGGCCGACGCCTCGGGAAACCTGGCGATGCGTGCTGAGGAGCAGGTAGCGGCTAGTCGGGTTCCATCGTTTTTAATGTTTCGGATATGAACCGCGGTGCGGAAGCCGCCAGCTTTCGTGCGAGAAACAGCCCGCGCATTTCTCCGATCGCCTTCGATGGAATCGTCCAGGGATGTCGGAGGTGATAGCGGGTCAACACGTTCCTGCGCAGCCGCCGCAGCATGTACGGCACAGGAGATGAGAGGTGCTTGAGGGCGAAGTAGTAGTCGCCGACAGAATGCTGCGGGCCAGAACTTGTGAGGTGTTCTCCCAGGGCGCGGAGGCCCCCGGAGGACAGCTTCAGGTGGCGGAGCGATGCGTCGGGAGCAAACCAGATTGCGTATCCGGACGCGATGAGGCGAAAGGCGAAATCAGTCTCGAATCGATACGCCGCACCAACGAAGTTCTCATCGAATCCGCCAATTGCCAGTGCTTTCTCTCGTTTCACGGAAAGGTTCCCGGCCATGACGTTTCGAGCTTCTGACGCGAGAGAACTGTTGAAGCGGAACTCGAGATGATCGGCTGGCTGGACGATCGACGTCGGAGCTTCATCGGGCTGAAGGATTTGCCCGACGACTGCCGCGACGTCATGCGTCTCGTGTGCCGTGGCGTGCGCCGCCACCAATTTCATGGATGGCACCACGTCGTCGTCGACGAACAGCACCAACGGTGTCCTGGCCTCGACGAGCGCAACGTTCATTGCGTGAGGAATCGAGGGTTGTGACAAGCGGATGATCCGGATCTCGCCGGCCGCGGAGAGACGCTGCAATTCTGCCTGGACGTCCACAGGGTGTTCCTCGGTCTGATCGACGACGAGGATCGCGGCAGGCGCGGGATCGAGTTCGAGCAGCGTTGCAATCGTCGTCAGCAGGATCTTTCCACGACAGTAAGTCGGGATCGCAATCGTGACCGGCACAGTGCTGGTCACGCGCGCCTCCCGAACGCCTCGGTCGCCGCGATGATGCCCTCGACGCCGGTTGCATAGTTCCACTGTTCGATCTCGCGGAACGATGATTCGCCCATGCGCTTACGCAGCGCGCTGTCGTTTGCCAATCGCTCGAGATGTGCGGCGAGCGTCTCGACATCTCCCGGGGCCATGACGAATCCATTGCGACCGTGCCTCACGAGATCGCCCGCTGGCCCGCAACGGTTGGTGAGAATGACGGGCAGCCCGGCGGCCATCGCTTCGTTGACGACCGTGGCACGCGGATCGTAGTGGGAGGGAAGCACGAACACATCCGACATTCCATAGAGTTCCGGGATCTCGGCCTGGTTCACGAAGCCGGCCATGTGAATGCGCTCGGTTAGTTGGTACTTTTTCGACAGTGCTTCGATTGCTTCGCGTAACTCCCCGTCGCCGAGGAAAAGGACGTGAGCATTCGCGCACTGTCTAACGCGCGCGATCGCCTCAACGAGGATGAGCGGATCCTTTCCCGGAATCAGCTTTCCCGAGTAGAGAAAGACCACGGCATCCGCTGGGATGCCGTGTCGTGCGCGAAGAGCGAGACGAGCGTCGGCCGGAAGAGCGGCATCGTCACGGAAACGATCGTTGTCGATTGCCCACGGCATCGGAAAGAAGCGTACCCGCTGGGCTCCGTAGTGCTCGTAATAGTCGGCGTTCCATACGCCGGAAATGAGGAAAGCGTCGGTGACGGCGAAGAGTGCTCGAAGCGCCGCATCGCGAACGCGACCTCGCAGCGCCGTAACTTCCGGGACGAAGCTGCTGTCGCCGTACATGAACATCGGAGTGCCCGAAGCGCGACAGGCCAGGGCGGCGAGCCAGGCGGTCAGCGAGCCCCAGCCGAGCATGAAGAGCACCGCGTCGTAACGTTCACGATCGATCGTGGCGATCACTCCGGGATTTACGTGCCTCAGGAAGTCGGAAGAGGCGAGTGGGTAATTCTTCAGGAAGGACGCCCGGTAGCCCTCGAGCAGAGGGAGATCCCATGACAGCGTTGCCCCCATCTCTTCGTCCCGGTAGACATCCAGTCCGGCGCGCGAGCAATAAAGCACCGTGAGATCGACACGCGGATCGGCAGCGAGGCGCTGGTAGAACGGCGCCTGGTACTGAATCACGTGCGAGGCCAGGATGGCGATGCGCCGGGTCATCATTCTCTATTATCCTTCCCACGAGCCAACACCGCTTGAGTCTGGTTGGATCGGGGGACACGTGAGAGTGCGTAAAGCCTTTGCTCGACCACGTTCGCGATTTCCTCACGCCGTTCTTTCCCAGTACGGCATTTACAATCAGCAGATGGAGTGGACGGGTGAGAACCGGATGCGTTTAGGCAACGCGATCCTGTCATGCCTCGGTCGCGGTCGCCATACGCCGGAAGCAGGCCTACGCGTCAGCGTCCAGAGAGAAGTGAAAGCCACGCGCGTAAGTGGAAGGGGTCGTGCCCCAGTGCCTGGATGAAGTATTGCCGGGCGCGGAGATCTCCCGACCGACGAAGGCCCCTGCCGATGAAGTAGAAGCCTGCCGCCCGCGCGCGCCGAGGTTGGCGACCACTGCCGCCGCGGACTGCCCAAGCGCTTGCGAGTAATTCCTCTTGCGGGCCGCCGTCGCGCAACTGCACGATCAGCCCTTTCAAAAGTACCTGGCGGTCGCGATGAGTCGACGAGATGGACTGTGGTTCCACCCGCACAGTGAACATCACCTCAGGAACGGCGACGATCCTGCCGACCGTCGCCAGCCGCACCCATAGGTCCAGATCCTGAGCGTAGTAGAACTGCTCGCGGTAACCGCCGACACGTTCATACGCCTCGCGACGGAACATCGCCGAACCGTGGCCTGCGATTCCGTGAATTCGCGTCGCGTCGTCGTGAAGAAGGCTCTGTCGGACGTTCTCACCGTCGACGTGCGTGACGTGAAGAGGCTCCAGCTCCGGCCCGACGAAAGCCGTACCGCAGGCGACCAGAACGACATCTCCTTGAAGGAGCTCGAATTGCTTGCGGAAGCGTTCCGGATGCGACAGGTCGCCGGAGTCATGCCTCGCGATCACTGTCGCGCGTGCTTCCGCACACCCTCGGATCAGAGCGCTCGTGAGGCCGGCATTCGGCTGCGTGATGATGCGGATGCGACTGTCGTGGCTGCGGTAGCGCGCCACGATTTCGGAAGTGGCGTCGTTAGAACCGTCGTCCACGACGATTAACTCGAAATCGGGCTCCGTCTGCGCGAGGACACTCTCGATCGTCGCTCCGATATGCGAAGCGTCGTTGTACACACCGAGGACGACAGAGAGTTTCATCGCAGCGCGTCGAGCCATCTAGAAATCACGCCGGCGTTCTTCCATCCGAGTACGGTGGCGAGCATCGAGTACAACCGGAATTGCAGGCGTTCAGCGTGTGGGCCGGACGCCTCCCTTGCCATAGAGAAAAGGGCCCGTGACTCCTCATTCAACCCGGCCGCACCCGCCTGGCGCGAGAGCAGGAAGAGTTCACGCGCAAAGTGCTGCATCTCTTTCGTCTCGACGCCGATTCCGGCGCGTCGGGCGTGTCGCAGGATTGCTTCGTGCGCCTGCGCTCGATCGCGGAGGGACGACGCATTCATATGCCCGGAGATGTTCGAATCGTGCCGGCGGTGACTGCTCAGCCATTCGTCTATGAAGCAAAGCGACACGCCGCGAGCAGCGATGCGACAGTCGTACTCCCAGTCTTCCTCGGCGCGCAATGGCATCCAGGGTCCGGCTTCGCGGAAGAGCGACGACCTGTAAAGCGGAGACGCGGTCTCCCAGAAACGGCTTTCAAGCATTGCGGGGAACATCGTGCCGATCTCGTCGCCGGTTCGACGGGAGGGCCTAGCGTCGACGGAACCGTCCGGGTAAACCAGTCTAGTCCTGGAGTAGGCAACGCCGCATTCGGGATGCGCGCGCAGCGCCGCCACCTGGAGCTCGAATTTCCCGGGGTCGATGAGGTCGTCGCTGTCCAGATGCTGAACGAACTCGCCGGAGATTTCGATGCGAGCTCGTTCGCGCGCCATTCCTGGTCCGCCATTCTTCTGGGTCAGGACACGAACTTCCGGGTGCAACACGGCCAGTCCAGCGGCAGTCGATGCGGTGTCGTCGGTCGATCCGTCGTCCACGATGAGAATCTCGATTGGTCGATAGGTCTGGCTGATGACGCAATTCACTGCCTCGACTAGCATTGCCGCTCGGTTAAAGACAGGAATGATCGTAGTAACGAGCCCACTCATCGAGGTTCTCGCTCTGAAAACCTGGCTTCGAGCATCCGCTGCACACGATCGACGCGGTTTAGAACTCTCGCCATCACGTATCCGGGTTCCGTCAGACCGAACTGAATCTTCGCTTCCCCCATTTCCTGCAGACGAACCTCTTGATGAAGGGCATTCTTGGTTGCCTCGTGCTGGCGGATGCAACCGAGAAACGCTGATGTCTTCCGGAACCGGCCAATCTGCCACATTCGAAAGAACAGGTCATAGTCCATGATGAAGAAGCGCGCTGGATTGATGCCGCCGGCGCGCGAGTACAGGTTCTTCCTCCAGAAGCAGCACTCCTGTGCAACGGGCTGCCCGAGAGCCCAGTGCCATCTCGTGAGGAACCACGGCCAGTAGTGCTGTCCGATGACTTCGCCGCCTCGATCGATGACGAAACGATTGCCGTAAAGAAAGTCGACGGACGAGTGGCGTACGAAAAAACTGCCTACCCTGTCCAGCGAGTCCGGCAGCAGGATGTCATCGGAGTTCAGCCAGCAGAGAATCTCTCCCGTTGCCATCTCGAAGCCGGTCCTGATCGCATCGGCCTGGCCTGCGTCTTCGCGGCTGTGCCAGTAGGTGAGCCAGGGCTCGTATCGACGAATGATTTCCACAGACTGATCGGTACTTCCAGCATCGAGCACGATGTACTCGAGATTCGGGTAGTTCTGAAGGAGCACACTTCGGATCGTTGCTTCGATGAACTCACCCTGATTGAACGAAGGAGTCACGACAGTGATGCGCGGCCACGATCTATTAGCCTCGACGGACCCGTGGCCGTCTCCCCGCCATGGCCATCCGTCCCGGTCGATCATCGCGTCGGGCAACGATTCACGCATGCAGGATCTCCTCGTACCACCGTACGAATCGAAGCGCCTGATGCTCGACGCTGAACTCCTCCGTGACATGGCGAAGGCCGGCGATCGAGAGTGACTGCCGAAGATCAGGATTGAGGAGAAGTGATGTGACCGCCGCGGCGAACGCGTCGGGATCGGCTTCTCTCACGAGAATCCCGCTGGCTTCTTCCGGCGGAAACGGGCCGAGGGCGCGCACCTGTTCCGGGATGCCGCCTACGGAGGTCGCAACAATTGGTGTCCCGCAAGCGCGTGCTTCGAGCAGAACGTTGCCGAACGACTCTACCCGGGCAGCGTGGAGATAGACGTCTGCCGCTCGGTAGTAGTCGGCGAGGCGTTCGCTCTCGTTTTCGAATGCAGTGAACCGGAGTTCAACGGTGCCGACTTGCTCGGTCGGCGCGGCCTCACCCACTGCGATGACGACGATCCGCTTCGGCCACGAGCGCGATCCGAGGATCTCGATCGCCTTTCGGAGCGTGACGTAGTCTTTCCAGACGTTACTTCGAAGGCCGTTTGCCGCGACGAGCAGGACCAGATCGTTGCCATCGATTCCCGCTGCCGCGCGGGCGGCTGAACGATCGCCGGGCCGGAACGTGGAGAGGTCTACGCTGTTCGGGATGATTCGCGTGTTGATCGCGCCGGGAGCGATGATCGATTCGAGTGCGCGATCCATCATCCATTGTGATGGTGTGCACAGATAGAACCTGCTGTCTGCGAGGATGGTGCGCTTCCGCTCCCAGTTGAACGCCGTTGCGTCGCGCTTGACCGATGGATAGAGAGTGAGGTCGGGACAGTTTCCACATCCCGTTTTCCAGCGATCGCACCCCAGCGAGAAGGCACAGTGTCCGCTCGTGAGCCATCCATCATGCACATTGAGGATGGTTGGAACCTCGTGCGTGAGGTTCGGTAGCGTGCGCAGGTCAAAGTAGCCGCCGTGCAGATTGTGGAGATGAAGGACGTCAGGACGCGATGGCGGAAGATTGAGAAGTTCGGAGGTTCCCGGGAAGTCGAAGTCCTCACGACCAGCTTCTCGCGCCAGAAAGCGCGCTGGCTCAGCGAGCGTACGCGCGATCGTGGTAAGCCGGCCGGCCCCACGGAGACGGCCGATCGACGGTTCATTGCGTGCGCGAAAGCGATCGATCCGACGGGCGAGACCATTTCGCGAGTCGTCGTTGGGAATCACGAAGATGTTCGGATCAGAGGTTCGTCTGCTTCCGACAGCGAGCCACGACTGATGACCCATGGCCCGGTACGCGTCAGCGAGATTGCGAGCGGAGCGCTCGGCTCCGCCGGTCGTGTCACGCGTGGAAACCTGAAGGATCTTCATGACGGGGCGATCGTATTGTCTCGCATCCACTCGGCGATGCTGAGGCTGCGGTGTGCGAGCGCATGACTCATCGCCTCCGCAAGTGAGGGTGATTCAGGACCGAGGCTCGCGGCAATTCCACACATCGCTCAGGATCCCGCACGGAGCAGATGCCTGATTGTGCGTTTCACGAACCGCGCGGGACCAAGAAACGGATCGACGCGGCGGCGGAAGCGTGCGCGAGGAGAGTCCATAGCCCGCAAGTGGGCTCCGCCGTAATTCCGATCGAAGGTCAGTTCGTCCGCTTGCAGGTTGCGGATGACCGCGTCGGGGTGACGCGTTACTTCGAGGGCAGTGGGCGGTGGCATCTCGAATGGGTCGTGCGTGTGTGTCGCCTCGGGTCCCCACCCCTCATTCTGAACGAGGTTGACGGCCGGGATGATCGTGAGCCCGGACTGTGACCAGCACGCAAACGTCCACATGTAATCCCACACGTCGTCAGCTCCGCCATGCATGCGATCAAAAATGTCTATCCAGTAACGTTGCTCTAGCGGATCGCTGCACCATTGGTTGATGAAACCGGTGTTGCGAAGAGCTGGCCATTGACTGATCGACCAGTCAAAGTGTCGCCAGGCGCGCTTCCAGGTAGCCCACCCCCAGGCATGGGCGTATTTCGAGTAGTAGTAGCTGTCAGGGCCAGATGCGGGCGAACCGACAAAGTTATCGCCGCTGATGTGCATGATTCGGGTGTCATCTCGGTATCGGGCCAGCATCTCGTTGCAGAACGAGAAGAATGACGGGATCGGCAGGCAGTCATCCTCCAGCACGATTAACTCATCGGTCATCGTGAATGCCCAGTCGATCGCGGTGTGAACACGGATCCCGCATCCGAGATTCACGTCCGAAAAATTTCTAACCACTTCGCAATCCGTGAACGTGTCAACCGTCTCGCGAGCGAGGCGGCAGGCCTCGCTGTCCTGATCACGGCCAGGTCCATCTGCTGCAACGAACAATCGAGAAGGCCGCGAAGCAGCGATCGCCTCCAGCGCGCGTCGTGTTAGGTCTGGTCGCTTGTAGATGATCAGGAGCACTGGTGCGTTCATCGTTCACCCAGAAAAGGCGTTTCCGTCGCTTTACTTTTCACATTCTGCGTAAAGCGATTCATGTTTTCGTTGTTCGATGTCTACTGAAGGGTCAAATTCGCGAATACGTGCGTTTCGAAAACCTGCCTCGGAGAAGATCTTGGGAAGATTGTGCCGGTCAAACATGAACTTGTGTTCTCCGCCGAGATACGCGATGAAATTTACGACGTCGATCGGAGAGTCGTAGCGGAGTCCTACCTCACAAGTGCAGAATTTCTCTCTGTCGAAATTAGCAGAGTCAGCATATGCCGATAGGAAGATGGCTGCGTCGGGAACTGCAGTGCGGACCCTGCCCCCGGGACGCAGGATGCGGTGACAGTTCCGGAGCAGGTCAAGCATTGGAGTGGGGTATGTGAAGTGCTCGAGGAAATGGGACGAGTAGATCTCATCCACGCTATTGTCTGGGAATGGCAGCGGTTGCCGCAGGTCGAATTGAATATCGGCGCCGTTATCGAGGTCGATCGAAGTCCACGCTTCCATCCCCTGTCGGGGGCGGCTTCCGAGCTCGAGACGTATGGGTCGGTCTTCCTTCAAGAGACGCTTCACCACCTCGCCCGCTCTAGAAGGTCGCGGTCGGTTGTGGTTCCACCAGTACGCTCGACGATAAAGGCGAATAGTCGAACGGAATAACTGCTGGGGGAGTACCTTTTCCGCCACTGCTTTGATCATCAGTTTCATATCATTCCAACCTGAGAATTCGAATGAGAGTGCTCATCCATCGCGGAATTCGAGCGCCGGTCGCCTTCGCAAGTCCAGCCTGAGTGCCTAAGGCGGCGGCTAACGCCGCGGGCAACAATTTCACCCTTCCCCTCACCACCTGCCCAATTGCCATTCTAGCGACGGCCATGGGGCTTAAGAATCGCTCATATTGCTGGACCTGTTGCCTCATCTCGGGGAATGAGTCCACCAGTACCGGCAGGTAACTTGACGATGTTCCGAAGCAGAGTCTCTTGATGTAGTGAAGCGTCGAACGCTTCGATGGAATCAAATGTCGAATACGCAACTCCGAGGACACGCCCGCAGCCAGGCGCAACTTGATGGACTCCCAGACAATCTGGAGGTCACCACCGCTCGAGAGCTGAGTTCCCATACGGTCAGAAGCGGACAAAGCGCCCGCCGCGACCTGGCTTGCGTAGTGACGAAGCACTTCTCGCCGGACGATCACGGCCGAACCGGGAGGGTAGTAGTCCTGCCAGGTGCCATGCTCGCAACCGTAGACAAGTCCGTGAATGTCCTTCTCCTGGAAGTGATGGCGGAACTCAGATGCGAACCAAGCCGGCGCCCCATCAACGAACTCGACGACGATGTGTCCTGGCCCGAGAGCACCGATATCAGGATGCGAAGCCATGAGCCGGCTTGCGGTTCTGAGGTAGTCGGGCGCGAGTTCGTTGTCATCGTCGACGAAACAAACGAGAGGAGAATCCGTCGATGCAATTGCGGCGAGTCGGGCCGAGGTAAGACCAATCCTGCGTTCAATGATCACGCGTGCCGAAGGATGACGCTTAAGAAAATCATGGACGGCCGGAAACGTCTCGATTGGAGGAGTGCTGTTGTTGTCGACGAGCACGCATTCGACTTGATCTGCGGAGATAGTCTGCCCGGCGATCGACGCGAGCGTCCTTGCGAGCAATCTTTCGTCGGGGTTGTACGTGCAGACGGCGACGGCGATCATGAAATGAGCTCACGTTCCTCATCGCTCATCGGGTTTGGGAACGAGCCTGAACGCCCGATCCTTGTGAGCCAGGTGAGGCTATCGACGTTTCCTCCGATCTGCCATTGGCCGGTCGCGAGGATCTCGCCGACAACGCGAGAGACTCCCTCGAAGAAGGTGGTGTCGTGGAAGGCGAGAGTACCGCCGTCGCGGATCCAGTCGCGAACTTTCTCGAAATCACCCTTGACACTGCGATAGCTGTGGTCTGCGTCGATGAAGACGAGATCGAGCGGAACCGGTATGTCATCGAACGTCAATTCGTCGCTTCGTTTCCGGAGTGGTGAAATAAAATCAGAGACGCCGCGGGTATTGGCCAGGAATTCTGCGTAGGTGTCGCGCTCGCCTTCAGGCATTGTTTCGTTTGCCCACGTGTCGACGCAGAAGAGGTGGCCCTTGACGAGAGAGAGGCCAGCCGCGATTCGACAGCTTGAGGCACCCAGGTAGGAACCAATTTCAAGCGCGGTCGCTGCGTTCGGTAATCGGGATGAAAGAGCGTGGAGCGCTCTCAGTTCTTCCGCTGTCATGTGTGTGTGAATGGCAGTAGCAATCGGCACGTTGGCGTCGACGAGGCGGCTGCTATCGAGCCACTGGTCAAGAAGGCGAAGCCACTCTCGCAAGCGCGTGAGAGTACGGCGAAGTATCTTCGTTCTAACGCTGATAGTCGTCATTGTTACGAAGAAACGGCTGCCATCGAGTGCCGCGCCGCGGCGCCGTCAAGCGGTCGACGCGGAGCGGAGTCTTTTCAAGTACGACTAAGTAGGGATAGAAGTGGGCCGATGCGATCGTTCGCTGAAAGGCGTTGCTGGACGTTTCCAGTTGCCCCGGTTCGACGGAGGGCGCTGTCGTGTCGAAATGATTCAATTCTTCGGCGAGGGTCAAAGCGAACCGGGCGAACTCATTTCCCTGTCCGTGGACATCTTCGCAGATGTAAACACCTCCCGCCCTGAGCAGTGGGAGAGTCTCCTCCAGGGTCACACGTTGCTGCTCATAGGTGTGTCCGCCGTCATCGATAATCACATCGACGCCAGAAAAGCGGTTCCTGAACGAGGCCCAAAATGCGCGATCGGCCTGATCGCCAATGACGATTTCGCAGTCGTCACTCCCGTACGCACGGCACGCAGCCTCGATGTCGACGCCCACGATCCTCGCCAACGGACCAAGATAGTGTCGCCACATTTCGAGGCTTCCACCGCTGTAGATTCCGATCTCAAGGAGAGTTGCCGCTGAACCTACGAACTTTGAGAGATGGCGTTCGTAAGCGTCGAAGTAGTGAGACCACTTCCAAATCCCAAGCCCGTGTTCGTGGGCGTCGAAGTACTGCATGAGCGCATTCGCTTTTAACGAAATCGCAGGCACATCTCCAGGTGGCGTAAAGTCGAGTTGCTGAGCGAAGGCATGGGCCAACGATTCTGGCGTCGCGACGTCAGGCGACTTTCGACGAGCTGCCAGTCTTGCGGCATGCAGAATGTCACGGAAGCTCATCGATCGGATCTCGGATTCGTAAGCACTCGCGAGAAGGGAACCGCAAATCCATGCTCCTTCCCGTGTGGAAACACTCTACCTGGAGTTGGTGACTCTGTTATTTCGAATTCGACCGCTTCTTTGACTTCATCGAGAGTCTCGTTCATGTGGCTTCCTAGCCAGACGCTAACAGAATAGCGTCCGGGAATCAGGGGCGGAAGGTCGACAGCGATTGAGAGTCCTTGAGGAACGGTGTTGGGATGGAGGAATCCTTCCAGGCGCGGAATCGCCTGAAGAAGCACGGTCCCGGATGAATCGGCAATATCGATCGCGACAAGCGCGGGACGATGATCGGATGTCGTCTCGACCGTGAGCGTGACATTGAGGGTGACGTTTGGCTGATGTCCTTCAAGGCTGCTTGTCACGCTACGGATTTTCATCGGCTGCGCGCCCGAATGTTTGCGGTGCCACGTCGGTCCGCGTTCATGCCCACTCCTGGCCTCGTAAAGCGTTGCGCAGTACTCCGCAGTTCCGAGAGCGACCACGCGGCCAGCGTCGAGCAGGACCCCGGAGGTACAGAGAGTGCGAATCGCTGTCAGGTTGTGGCTGACGAACATGACCGTTCGCCCGCCGCGCGCAACTTCCCCCATCTTTCCGAGACATCGCTTCTGAAATTCGGCGTCACCGACGGCGAGCACTTCGTCGACGACCAGGATTTCTGACTCCACGTGAGCGGCGACGGCGAACGCGAGGCGAACGTACATTCCGCTCGAGTAACGCTTGACTGGGGTATCGAGAAACGCTTCGACCCCTGAGAACGCGACGATCTCGTCGAACTTCCGATCGATCTCGCGCCTGCGCATGCCCAGGATGGTTCCGTTCAGATAAATGTTCTCTCGACCGGTCAGCTCTGGATGGAATCCGGTGCCCACCTCGAGCAAGCTGGCGAGCCGTCCGCGGATCCGGGCTCGACCTTCGGTGGGCGCCGTGAGTCTCGAGAGTATCTTTAACAACGTGGACTTACCCGCGCCGTTTCGGCCGATGATCCCGACGACGTCGCCCTCCTTCACCTCGAAGCTCAGGTCGCGCAGAGCCCAGAACTCACCTTGCGCGCCGCGATTCGAGGGAGGCTGGCGGAATCCGAAGAAGTAGGAGAGTCGCTCGCTCAACAGGTCAGTGTGCACCTGCCCGAGCCGGTACTTCTTGGACAGACGCTCGACGCTCACTGCTGGTTCAGTCATCGTCACACGAGATCCGCAAACGTCTTTTCCATCCGGCGGAAGTACCAGAGTCCGGACAGGATGATCAGTAGAACGATGCCCGTCGAACTGAGGATCGACGCCGCGTCCGGCGCGGACTTCCCGAGAAGTGCCCATCGGAATCCTTCCACCACTCCGGTCATGGGGTTCATTTCGTAAATAGGGCGCCAGTGTGCTGGAACGATCGAACTGGAGTAAGCGACCGGGGACGCATACATCCAGATCTGGACCAGAAACGGGACCACGAAGCCGACGTCTCGGTACTTCACGTTGAGAGCCGTCAGCCACAGGCCCACCCCGAACGCGGTGAGCATCGCGAGGATCATGAACAGCGGTAATGCGACGATACGTAGAGAGGGAGCCACTCGATACCACGCCATGACTCCAAGGAGAAGGACAAACGCGATCGCGAAATCGATGAGACCCGAGAACACTTTGCTGATCGGAAGAATGAGACGCGGGAAGTAGATCTTCGTCAGCAGGTGGGACGACCCGACAAGGCTGTTGCTGGAGTCCGTGAGAGAACGCGCGAAGTAGTTCCAAGGCAGCAGCGCGGTGAGCGAGAACACTGCGTAGGGAACGCCATCCGAGGGAAGGTTGGCAAACCGGCCGAAGACGATTGTGAAGACCGCCATCATCATCAGCGGCTGAATGACCGCCCAGCCGATTCCGACCACGCTCTGCTTGTATCGGACGGTTGCGTCGCGCCACGCCAGAAGAAACAGCAGTTCGCGGTATTGCCACAATTCACCCAGATCCAGCGCGAAAGCGCCTTGGACGGGCGTGATGTCGGCGACAGGGAGTTGTCCGGACGGGGCGGTCATTTGTCTTTCGTCGTTGCTCCAGCGAACCCTTATCTTAGCTGGGACCAACCCTCGAGCGTGAAGTCCGGAGGGGCACCCGGTCAGTGGGTCGAACGAAACCGGACGATCAGGCGTTTGGCTCCGCTGTGCAACGCGATAGCGTTTCGAAAGCCAACCAGTCGTGCAGCAAGGCGCATGTACCATTGCCGTTCTTCATCTCTTGGTGCAAACGCTGGATCGAGCGAGATGATGTGATTGGCAGCAGCTTGAAATGCTGCCGCGTCATGCAGACTCAGCACTCTCATTTCCTTGTAGTAGTACTGAGCGAGCCGCGCCCGACGCGCTGGAGTCAAAAGCCCTTCTTCCGACAGACGAGTTTCCATCCTGGCGAGGATTCGATGATGTTCGCGGGCATTGGTCAGCATGCTCGCGTCGGTTGCGCGCGCGCCCGAATGCTCATGAAGTTGGTAGGCGACTCCCGCCACGCTCTCGATTCGATGGGCGCCGAGTGCCGCCTGGCAGAAGTAGTCCCAGTCATCGAGCTTGCGAAGCAGTGGATCCCACCTCGGCGCGATGCGCCGCCGATAGAGCGCTGCGCTCGTCGGAACGGCCAGACCCGCCAGGACATCGTCTACGATGCTTTCGAACCGGGGGGCTGGAAACAAACGACTCTCGCCGGTGATATCGACCTCTTCCCACCCCGACACGACCAGGTCCGCCCCACTGGCCATTGCTTCCGTTTCACGAACAAGTTGTTCACGCGCGAGGATATCGTCAGAGTCCAGAAACTTGACGTAGTCGCCAGCGGCAAGTTCGAGCCCCCGGTTGCGTGCGATGCTCTGCCCGCCGTTCATCTCCATGCGGAAGGCGTGTACTCGGGGGTCTTTGTATCGCCCGAGCGTTTGCCATGTCTCGTCGGTGGATGCGTCGTCGATCACCAGGATCTCGAGAGGAACAGTTTTTCCTGCCTCGAGTGCGGATGAGATGGCCTGGTGAACGAGGATGGGGCGATTGAAGACGGGGATAATTACGCTGACCTGGGGAGGATTCAGCACTCATTGCTCCGCGTTCATCAGACGTTCGACCAGACGCTGAAACCGTGTCCTCGGTTGCCATCCTAGTGCCCGCGCGGCTTTCGCCGCATTCCCACGGCTGTACCGGATCTCACTCGGCCGAAAGAACTCCGGATCGCTCACCACGTGCTCCCGCCAATCGAGTCCGTGGTGCCTGAACGCGGCTTCAGCGAACTCGGCAACCGTGTGGCTCTCCCCTGTCGCGATCACGTAGTCCTCCGGCGTGTCCTGCTGGAGCATGAGCCACATTGCTTCCACGTATTCGGGTGCGTAGCCCCAGTCGCGCGAGGTGGTGAGGTCGCCGAGAATGAGTTGCTTCTGCTCGCCGCGGGCGATCTTTGCGGCTCCGTCGAGGATCTTGCGGGTTACGTAGCGCTCGCCGCGGAGTTCCGATTCGTGGTTGAACGTGATTCCGGAGCAGGCGTAGATGCCGTACGCCTCCCGGTAGTTTGCGGTTTCCCAATGCGCTGTTGCTTTCGCCGTTGCGTATGGACTGCGGGGGAAGAACGGGCTGCTCTCATCCGAACCGGTGTCGCGGGGCGACTCGCCGAAGCACTCGCTGGATGACGAGTGGTACAGGCGCGTCGGCAGCTTGAGGTAACGGATCACCTCGAGGATCAGCAATTGCGCCTGGGCGATGCTCTCCATCGTTTCGATTGGCTGGGAGAACGAGAGCCCGACGGAACTCTGGGCAGCGAGGTTGTAGATCTCGTCGGGACGGAGATGGCCGATCAGCTGCAGCAGTTCCCTGAAATCACGCAGGGATACGGAGTGTGTCTGCACTCGATCCCGGATTCCAAGCGCATGAAGGCGCCTGAAGGGTTGCAGTTCGGCGTCGCGCGACGTTCCATGAACTTCGTATCCTTTCGACAGCAACAGCTGCGAGAGGTACGCGCCGTCCTGGCCGGAGACTCCGAAGATCAGTGCCCGTTTCATCGTGTGGCGTTCATGATCGCATGGGTCGAGTTGACGAAACGTTCGAACGAGAAGACGTCGAGTGCCTCCGGGATCGTGCGCGGTGCTTCGAGCTGCTCGAGAATTGCCTGGCGCAGCTCTCCGGGGGATGAGGGATCTACGAGGAGGCCGAGTTTTCCGCCGAGGAGCGCTTCGCGACCGCCATCGTGCCGGCTGCCGATGACTGGAAGGCCCGATGCCAGCGCTTCGAGGAAAACGAAGCCGAAACCTTCACCGCGACTCGGCATGACGAAGACGTTTGCGAGCGCATAGATGCCGGCCTTGTCGCTCTCGTCGAAGGGGCCACTGAAACGAACGCGGTGCGCCACGCCGAGCGCCTTTGCTTTTCGGCGCAGATGACCGAGGTCGTCGCCGCCGCCGGCGATCACGTAGACGACATCGTCGGGAAGTCCGGGCAGTACGCCGAGAATTTCTTCGAATCCTTTGTAACGTTCCGAGGCGGCCACCCGGCCGACAGTGAGCAGCACTCGCTTCCCAATGAGATCGAATCGTTCGACGAGATCGCCGGGGCGCGGGCGAATTCCGTACCGCTCCGCGTGAATGGCGTTGGGCAGCAGGAATGACGGCCCGGCGAAACCGGACCAGCTGCAAAAGCGCTCGAGCGTGATCTGGCTGATCGATACCACCGCACGACATTGCTCGACCTGCCGGACGACGGCCGATCGCGACGGCTTCCAGGCATCGATCCCATAAATCATCAGGATGGTGGGCGCCGAAACGAAGCGAAGCAGTGGAAGAAGGTTCACGTGCGCGCAGATCGCCAGGTCGAACCTCTCCCGGCGAAGTGCTGCCAGCGCCAGGACGTACTGTCGCTTGCCGCGCGCCGCGTCGTGCAGAAACCGTACTCGTGGTGGCAGAGGCTCGATGTCCCGTGAAATGACGCGCGGGACGACCACGACCTCTTCGCACTCGGGATGCCGCGAGATTGCTTCGATGAGATCGCGGTTGTAGAGGGCGATGCCTCCGTGGCCTCCGAAGGAATCAGTCCCCAGCAGCAGCACTCGCATCAATACACCCGCGCCATGACGGTTTGTGCCCAGCTCCGCATGCGCGTGCCTGTGCCGTCAGGGGGAAGTTCCATCCATTCTGCGAGCGGGGTGGTGAACCCGCTCTTCGGGCGGTTTCGCAGGTCGGGAGGGAGCACTGCGCCGAGGCTCATCTTGGTCGCGGAGCCGTGCTCGATGACCACCGGGGCCAGTTGACGCAGCAGCCAGGCGTCGACGAGTGGAGTGCGGACCTCCAGCGAATGCGCCATGCTCGCCCAGTCGGTGTCTCGAAGCAGTTGGTTACGCATGTAGACCGACGCTTCGAGCGCAGCGATGCGGCCGAATGACGTGCCGGGATCGGGTTCGAGTGCCTCGTTGATGCGGGCAAGCAGGTCGAGTTGCCCGAGTGCTTCTTCGGCAAGCCCGGCTCCGATCAGTCCGGGGAGATCCTCCGGAAGGTAGAGACCGCGCTTCAGCAGATAGGCGCCCGACCACGTCGAGCCGATGGAAGCCAGTGAGCGGAGCTTCGGGTTGCGGCCGAGTTTCGTGGACGCCATGCGGATGATGCCAGCGCCCAGCGGGATCGCACGCAAGGTTACGGATGCCCGCATGATGCGTGGGATGTCGCGGAACGAAGGATAGCTCCCGAACAGTTCGTCTCCTCCGACCCCCGACAGCGCGACCTTGAGTCCCGCCTCATGGGCGGCCTTGCTCACGAACCACGTGTTGACGCCGTCGATCGTCGGCTGGTCCATGGCGTCGAAGATCGCTGGAAGGTCTGCCAGGAACTCCTCGCGGCTGACCAGCCGGGTCGCGTGGGTTGCGCCGATCGACGTCGCGAACACCGCCGCGGGTGACGACTCATCGCGACTCGTGCCACGCTGTACGTCGAACTGCATCGTCACCGTGCGGACCGGCTCCCTGGCCAGTTTCGCTGCGTGCCAGGCGATCGATGTCGAGTCGATTCCTGCGGAGAGAAAGACACCGACCGGTACATCGGAGACCAGGTGATAGCCGACGGATTCGCGCACGAACTCGGAGACGAAAGTATCGGGAGTCGTAAGCTTCGCGATCGACTGTTCTTCTTTCGCCTTCTTCAG
>JBKJVD010000198.1:0-5282 GCA_046590585.1 Thermoanaerobaculia bacterium
ATGACCACGCGAGTCACCGCTTCGGCATTGGTGCGCTCATCGGGCAGCACCGGTTCGAATCGACCGCTGGTCAGATCCTCGACCCGAGAGACCGCAGCCGGATGACGGAGCAGAGACTTCGGCGTCATCACGATCAGCGGTTTCCGCGGATCGTTCTTCATCTGCCGGCGCAGCGCGTGAAAGTGCTGGGCAGGTGTGGTGGGACATACCACCTGCATGTTTCCTTCCGCGCAGAGCGTGAGGAAGCGTTCGAGACGTGCACTGGAGTGCTCCGGCCCCTGACCTTCATAGCCGTGAGGAAGCAGCAGAACCAGGCCGCTGTGCTGGCCCCATTTCTCTTCGGCACTGGAGATGAACTGGTCGATGATGATCTGCGCGCCATTCATGAAGTCGCCGAACTGCGCTTCCCACAAGACCAGCGCTGCAGGATCGGAGACGGAATATCCGTACTCGAACC
The DNA here is from genome assembly GCA_046590585.1 of Thermoanaerobaculia bacterium. Lineage (GTDB taxonomy): Bacteria > Acidobacteriota > Thermoanaerobaculia > Gp7-AA8 > Gp7-AA8 > JBKJVD01. Next base: position 458 of record JBKJVD010000198.1, read on the forward strand.
CGAGCACCCCATATTCGGAAAGGTGCGAGTCGTACACCGAAAAACTGGCCTCGGCATTGGCCTCGCTCGTTTCGGTGGTCAGGGCGTTATCGACCATGACCGGATCGCTGACAGCCGGCTGCGAGGAGTCTGCTGCAAGCGCGTTGAGCGGTGTGTAGGGGCGGCCGCTGATCGAGTCAAACTGCACGGCGTGTCGCTGGGAGAAGGTCCCTCGACCGCTGTCCTGGCCGCTCAGGCGCACGCGGAACCCATCCTTGACCAGTGAACCGAATGCCGCGAGCTCGGCGAAAGCCCAGTCCATCGGCTCGCGTCCTTCTGCCATCGCCTTTCGTTTCGTGAGGATCGGCTTGAGCTTCGGGTGCACGTTGAAATCGTCGGGGCTCGTGGTGAGCGCATCGCCGATCTCGGAGAGTTGCTGCTGGCTGATGGCCGTCTCGGGGGAGGGGTGATTCTGAAATCCTGTGATCTCTTCGTCGGTGTAGAGAGGGTCGCGATCCGAAGGAGGATCCGCCTGCTCTTTTGTCCGGTCGAACGCTTCCTGCAGCTTCGACTGGAACGTGTCGAGCCACTGTTCGGCCTCCTGCGGGTCGATGTCGCCCTTCCGGAGCAGCTGCTCGGTGTAGATCTTCCGGACCGAACGATGATCCTTGATCGATCGATACATCGTTGGCTGGGTGAGGGAAGGTTCATCCCCTTCGTTGTGACCATGCCGGCGGTAGCAGACCAGGTCGATCACCACGTCCCTGTGAAATTGCTGGCGAAAGTCGTAGGCGAGCTTCATCGCACGGATGCACGCCTCAGGGTCGTCACCATTCACGTGAAAGATCGGCGCCTGAACCATCTTCGCGACGTCGGTCGCGTAGGTGGAGGAACGCGCCGACTCCGGACCGGTCGTGAAGCCGATCTGGTTGTTGATGACCAGATGCACGGTCCCGCCGGTGCGGTAACCCTTCAATTGCGAAAGGTTCAGTGTCTCGGCCACGACCCCCTGTCCCGCAAATGCGGCGTCGCCGTGGATGAGCAAGGGAAGGATGATGGAGCGGTTCCTGTCGTTGACGAGCTTCTGCTTCGCTCGCACCATGCCCTCGACGATCGGGTTGACCGCCTCGAGATGGCTGGGGTTCGAGGCCAGCGACAGCTTCAGCACGGAACCGTCCTCACCGTGGTGCACGCCGTCGGCGCCGAGGTGGTACTTCACGTCGCCGGAACCTTCGCGGGAGTTCGGGTCGATGTCGCCTTCGAATTCGTGAAAGATTTTCTCGTAGGACTTGCCGAGCACGGTGGCCAGGACGTTCAGGCGGCCGCGATGGGCCATCCCCATCACTGCTTCCGTCACTCCGTCCGAGAGTGCTTCATTGAACAGGAAGTCGAGGAGCGGGATGGTCGTCTCGGCGCCTTCGAGCGAGAAGCGTTTGTGTCCGACATATTTTGTGTGCAGGAAGCGCTCGAACGCCTCGGCGTCCGTGAGCTTCATGAGGATGCGGCGTTTCGTCGACAGGTGCAGCGGTCGCAGATTGCGGGTCGGCTCCATCCGTTCCTGCAGCCACTTCTTCTGCTCGGTGTCCTGGATGTGCATGTATTCCGGACCGATCTTTCCGCAGTAGGTGTCGCGGAGTGTGTCGAGCACGTCCCGCAGCTTCGCTTTCGGCTTGCCGCAGAAACCGGCGCAGACGAATTCGCGGTCGAGATCCCAGATGGTCAGGCCGTAGTAGGCAGGATCGAGTTCTGGATGGCGCGCAACCTTGTACTCGAGCGGATCGATGTCGGCGAGCAGATGGCCACGCACGCGAAAGGCGTTGATCATCTGGATCACGGCGGCGTCACGCGCTGCGATCTCGTCGGCGTTCGATCCCGTCAAGCTCAGGCGGTTGCGATCGCGGCCCCATTTGATCGGTTCGTAAGGGATGCGCAGGTCGCGGTAGATCTCTTCGTAGAACGAGTCGGCGCCGGTCAGCAACTCGTGGATGCGGGCGAGGAACGCTCCCGACTCCGCGCCCTGGATGATTCGATGGTCGTACGTGGAGGTCATCGTCATCGTCTTCGAGATGGCCAGGTCGGCCAGCACGGAGTCCGATGCCGCTGAATACTCGGCCGGGTAATCGATCTGGCCAGTAGCGATGATCGTTCCCTGCGACGGCATCAGGCGCGGCACGGAAGCGTTCGTGCCGAGGGTGCCGGGGTTCGTGAGGGAGATGGTGGTGCCTTCGAAGTCGGAGATCTCGAGCTGATTGTTGCGGGCCTTGCGCACGACGTCGTTGTAGCCCTTGAGGAACTGGGCGAAGTCGAGCGTCTGCGAGCGCTTGATGTTGGGAACGAGCAGGTTGCGCGTCTTGTCCTTTTTTTCGATGTCGATGGCCAGGCCGATGTTGATGTCGCTGCGATCGATGCGCGTCGGTGTCCCGTCCTGAAACGCATAGCCGGCGTTCATCCGGGGCTGGGCCTTGAGTGCCTTGACGATCGCCCAGGCGATGATGTGCGTGTACGACGCTTTCGACTGACCGTTGAGAACGAGGTGGTTGTTGATCACCCTGCGGTTCTCCTCGAGGGCCTTGACCGGGATCGAGCGGATGGAGGTGGCCGTTGGAACGGTGAGAGACGCCTCCATGTTGCTCACGATCTTCGAGGCCGCGCCTCGCAGCGCGACGGCGGTCGAACCTGGTGCCGGAGCTGCCGGGGGAGGTGCCGCGGCCGGGGCGGGCGCCTGCGCAACGACCGGAACTGCAGCCGCGGCGGCGGCCGGTGTCACGGCTGGTGCTGCGACTGCCGCTGCGACTGCCGCTGTGCCGTTTCCATCCGCGTCGTCCGAAGCAGGCTGGTAATCGGTGAAGAACTCCCGCCAGCTGGCGCTGACTGACTGTGGATCCGAGAGGAACTTCTCGCGGAGTTCTTCGATGAATGCGATGTTGGCGCCGTAGGTCTGGTTCACTGATGACATGCGGGATTCCTAACCGTTTGCAGTACGCGGGGATTTCTTCCCGGGGCGTCGATCATACCTGCCGGGGCTTCGAGGCGTGAGGTCCGGCCCTCAGATGTGAAAATCCTCTCACGTCGACCGGGTGGTCGCAGCGGAGTCACGCCGGCGATCACTTCGATCAACCATCGTGTGCGAGAGCGAAGTGAGTCCGAGCCAGCCGAACCCGGCGGCGAATCCAGCCAGAACGTCGGATGGGAAGTGCACGCCGAAGTAGATGCGCGAGAACCCGACGCTGAGAACCAGCAGGCCCGCACTCGTGTGGACCATTGCCTGGACTGGGATCGAGTGCCGCTCTACCAGGTGATGCGCCACGATGGGAAAGGTGGCTGCGGAGAGCAGGGAATGACCGCTCGGAAAGCTGTGCGAGCGCGGCAGCTTGATCTTTCGCGCCTGCTGCTGCGGGCGCTGGCGCTGAAAAATGTTCTTGAGGAGCGTGTTGATCGCCATGGCCCCGCCCGTGCTGACGACGATGGTCCACGCATCGTGACGCCGTCCGCGATGGCGCATGGAGAGCGCGGTCAGCCCGGCCACGGTCCCGATCCCGACATGGGTCCCGAGCTGGGTCACGGCCTTCATCACGCCGTCGATCAGCGGATTGTCGATGGTGTGCACGGCGTCGAGGATCGTGGCGTCGATCGCGTCGGCGCGACCTTCAACGACATGCTCAGCCTGTTCCTTGAAGAACCAGAAGGCCAGTACAGCCAGTGCGACGCCACCTGTGGTTCCGATGGCCAGTGGGAGAAAGCTCTGCCTGCGGCGATTCCTGTCGCGACGTTCCTCTTTCACGGCGGGGATAGTACAACGGCTGGCTATTGGCTGTTGGCTGTTGGCTGTTGGGAAAAGCGAGCGGGCTGTTGGCTTGTAGCTGTTGGCTGTTGGGAAAAGCGTCAAAACCCGAGGAACTGCTTTTCCCAACAGCCAACAGCCAAGAGCCAACAGCTTCCCCCACAGCCCGTCCAGCCAACAGCCTTACTTCGCGTACGTCACGAACCGATGCGACTTTTCGGCGCCGCAGCAGTCTCGGTAGAACTCGAACGCATCGGTCCATGGGATCACCACGTCGTTGTATCCAAGCCGCTGGAGGTCGGCCAGCGAGGCCTCGAGGAGGATGCGTCCGAAGCCGCGACGGCGCATCGACGATGCCACGCCGGTTGGTCCGAATGTGCCGAGGCCGCGGTTGTTGGCGTCGTGGGCGGCGAAGCCGGCGATGGCGCCGTCGACTTCGACGATGAAGACGTTGGGCGGATCGAACAGGAACGCGTGCTCGACCTCGAAGCGCCAGACATGACCGAAATGTTGCGAGATGAACTCGAGGACAAGATCGCGGTCTGCGTTCGTGGCGCGACGCACTCCCGCAGGCATCGGCAGCTTCGGCCCCAGCCTCACCGTGAGATTCCACGTGTCGGCGAACTCACGGAACGAATGTTTCATCAGGAACTGCTGCGTGGCCACATCGCTTTCCACGATGCCGGGAGTGAAGTAGTTGCCCGCCTCCGCTGCGACGACCACTCGGCGTTCGCCGAGCAGCAGTGTTTCCGCATGTTCGAGGAGCGCCGTACCGATCCCCTGCCTTCGCACCTGGCGATCGACCGCGAGAATGCGGATTCCGCGACCTGCCGCCACGCCGACGCCGAGCAACTGTCCGTCGCGCTCGTAGACGAACGGCTTCGACTCGCCAAAAAAACCGCGCCCGAAGCATTTTTCGTCTGCGACACGTCCGATGTCGTACGGCGTGTCATTGGCTGCGACGAGGAGTTTCCGAATCGCCGGAAGATCAGTCTGCGACGCCGCGCGGATCATTGAATGAATCATACGCGAGGGCTGTCCGCGTTTCCCAACAGCCAACAGCCC
>JBKJVD010000017.1:0-36148 GCA_046590585.1 Thermoanaerobaculia bacterium
TGGAGTTGGCTCGGGAATCCGCGGGCAGTCGTGACATCCGGATCGCGGGTGGAGCAGATGTGATCCAGCAGTTCCTGAACCTCGGGGTCGTCGACGAGCTGGAAATCGCCCTGGCACCCCTGCTGTTCGGCGGCGGACGGCGACTCTTCGAGAACCTGCACGAGCCCGGCCCGCAGTTTCGCATCGACCGGGTTCTTGATGGCCCAGCCGCCACACACTTGCGCTATGTGCGTCAGTGAGAGAGGGCAGCCGGACAACCGCTTGCAGCGGCCAGTCCGTGAGGCGGCTGGATTCGGACCGCCGTGAGCACCGGGGCATCCGAGGGTAGAATGACCGAATGAGAGACATCGCCGAGATCCGAAAGCTGCCGGTTCCCGAGAGGCTTCAGCTGGTTGGCGCGATCTGGGACTCCATCCTCGAAGATCCATCGCTCCTCCCCGTCTCAGACGAACTCACCCGGGAACTCGAGGTGCGCCTGCAGGCCCACCGAGACAATCCTGACTCGTCCGAAGCATGGGACGTCGTCGACCGCGATATTTTCGGAGCGGAGTGAGACTACAGGTCGGCTTCCGCCCGGAAGCGCGAATGGAACTTACGCATGCCGCACGGTGGTACCGAAGCCGATCTCTCCTAGTGACCGCCGCTTTTCGCCAAGCTGTCCGGCAGACCGTCGCACGAATTTCTGAAAGACCGAATGCATTCGCTGAGATCCTGCCGGGCGTCCGCCGCGCACTCACACCCCAGTTTCCGTACGCCATCTTCTTCGCCGAGGAGGCGGAGACAATCGTCATTTTGGCCGTCAAACACCAAGCGCAGGATCCTGCGAACTGGCCATCAGGCGGCTAACTCGCGCGTGCAGCGTGGAGAGGGAACCGTGGACCCCGATTTCTCACAGTAGTTCTTCGCGCTCGTTGGGTAGACAGCTCACTACCTGAACCCCGTCAACCGCGTGCACCGGTACGTTAGAATTCTCGCCATCATGAAACGAACGTCACCTCGGTTGCTGCTCGCGTCGGTTCTCTTTCTGACTGCGTTCTCGATGCTCGCCGCGGGTGCGGACGATCCCCGCGCTCTCGAGCTGACGGGCAGAATGATTGCCGCTCACGGCGGACTCGAACGCTGGAACAGTGCGCCCACGTTCTCCTTCAGGAAGTTGACTCGCGGCCCTGGGGGAACTCAGCGCGAGACGCGCGCCGTGGTCGAACAGGGACACCGCCGAGCGTATCTGGACTGGCCAGCCGAAAACTCGCAGCTAGTCAGCGACGGAAAGGAGATCTGGACAGTCAACTGGCACCAGCCGGTCCCGCCGTCATTCGTCGCGCAGCTCGACTACTACTTTCTCGGCCTGCCGTGGTTCACGCGCGATCCCGGCGTGCATCTCGCGCTGGCGGGAGAGGGGAAGTTGCCCGGCGGCACCGTTGACTTCGCGAAAGTGAAGATGTGGTTCGACGAAGGCGTCGGCGACGTGAACGATGCCTACACGCTCTACATCGACCGCGAGACAAATCTCCTGCGAGGCGTCGAGTACATCGTTACGCATGCCGGCGTCGTGGCGCCCTCGAAATCTGCCAACGGACGGAAGTTCATCGGCCCGTTTTTTCGAGTCTACGAAGATTACAAGACCATCGATGGGCTGATGATCTCGACGAAGGGAATGTCTCTCAACGCAGCGGGCGAAGCAGGCGGCGTCACCGAGTTTCAGGACCTCTCCTTCAAGGCTCCCTTCGACGAGAAGCGGATGATCAAACCGGACAGCGCAGTCGTCGATACAGCGCCTACGCGAAGCGAGTGAAGGCGTGGCGCTACGCTTCGAATGCCACCGCGACATTGAGGCTGGCTGGCGTCCTTGCCCGTCGTCCGCCGCAGCGCACTGCTCTCGAGGTGCCACGCGCTCGAGCCAAACGTCGCCGGGAAATTGCAACAGAGCACTGGCCGGCTCGCCGCCGTCCAGCACGGGCGGGGACGCCCGCGAGCCACCTGTTTGCGGTCAGACCTTCGGGATCGTGAAACAGAAAGTCGAGCCTTCCCCGAGAGTCGACTCGGCCGTCAGCGTGCCGCCGTGGGTCTCGGCGACCCGTCGCGCAAGATAGAGCCCATAACCTGGTCCTCCACCGCGCGCCTTATCGAGCTTGCTCATCCCGCCCAGTTCGAATATCTGGGGGGCGTAGCGGGGATCGATTCCGGTTCCGTTGTCGCGGATGCAGACTTTCCACATCGGCGAGTCATCTACACAGGTCACGACGATGGTCCGTTCGCCCTTAGGCTGGTCGGTGAAAAAGAGGGCATTGGAGATGAGCGCGCCGATCAGTTCGCGCATCTTTTCAGGATCGACGTTCACCGTGGGCAGCAGGTCGGGCAGGTCGATCCTGACCCCGCCTTCCTCGATCGCGAAGTTCTGCTTGAGCAGCGCCTCCTCGAACAGTTCGCGCAAGGGAGTCGGCTGTGGGGAATCGGGCCGGCCGAGAAGCTTCACCAGATGCGACATCTGATCGAGGATGCGCTTCATCGAGTTCGCGCCGGACCGGACCCGAAGGAGAAAATCCTTTCCCTCTTCGTCGAGCTTGTCGAGGTAATCGCCGATCAGCAGCTCTGCGAATCCATCCACTGCAAAGAGCGGCGATTTGAGGTCGTGAGAGAGAACGCTGAAGAGCCGGATCAGTTCTTCCGTGGTCACGCTCTGCGACGAAGTTTTCTGACTGCTCTCCAGCGATTCGATGAGACACCCCCGCGACCCGCGATCTGCTGCAACGCGCGAGCCATGCTCAGCCGCAATCGACGCGCGGATCAGCGCCTGCGGAAGACCGCGATGGAACCATCGCCAATCACCTGCGTCGAGCCGTCTCCCCGAATCGCCAGCGCTGTGGAGGGAGGGATCCCGATCCCCATCGACACTTCCGGGAGCGACATCAGGCGACGGAGCTGCGAATCGTCTGCGGGGTTGAATGCCGGCTCGATGACCGTTCCTGCAATCCACCCGAGGCCGGGCATCGTCCCTCCGTGGCCGTCCCAGGTCAGCATGCCGAACGATGCGGCCGACGCACCCATCGCGGCAATGACCGTCCCGCGCGCGGCGGCGTCCCGCATGGCCAGTTCAGCCGGCGATTCACGGATCGTTTCGATCAGCCGCGACGAAACGCCGCCACCCACATAGATCAGTCCCGCTCCGAGAATCGTATTCAGGTTCTTCTGCCGGCGATTGTCCCGGCCGCGATACACCGGCACGTTCTGCGTTTCCGAAGAGGGATCGAGCTCCGAAAAATACTTCCCGATATGGGTCGCGTACTCGTTCGATCCCGAGGCCGTGGGGACGAAGGCGATCTGTCGTCTCTCGCCGCGGGATGCCAGAAGAAAGTCGTCGATCTCCCGGGTCTCGCCGAACGAGAACTCCCCTCCGCCAATCAGCACGAGCAGGTGGAGGTCGATCGCAGCTTCCAGGCGCAATTCAGACATGCCACTCATCCTCGCACAGCAGCCGCGCAGATCCGCGCTTGAATCTGCCACCCGCATCGATGACACTGCTTGAAACTCGGTCCACGCTAAAAGGGGTCTCCATGTCGCAGCTGCATCGAATGTCATGTCTAACACTTCTCCTGCTGCTTTCGCTCCCGATGTCAGGAGCCGTCAAGGCGTCATCTCATTCGCCTGAAACGCTCTGGCAGTCGCTCATGGCCGGGAACCAGCGGTTCGTCGATGGCCACCTTTCCTATACGAAGCTTCGTGCGCAGCGGGCCACCGTGGCTCCTGCCCAGAATCCCCGCATCAGCATCCTTTCGTGCGCCGACAGCCGCGTTCCTCCGGAACTCATCTTCGACAAGAGCGTCGGCGAACTCTTCGTAGTCCGCGTGGCCGGGAACCTGACGGATCCATTCGGCGTAGCCAGCCTCGAATTCGCGATCGCCAATGGGTATACCGATTTGATCGTGGTCCTGGGTCACGAGAGTTGCGGCGCCGTGAAGGCGGCGATGTCGGAAGCGAACCCGGGCACTCCGAGCCTCGACGCGCTCGTCGCCCGGATCCGGGAGTCGTTCGACAGCGAGATGAATCGCGATGCCAAGGATACTGGAGCCGTTCAACACGCCACGGAAGTGAACGCGCAGAAGGCAGCGCGCGACCTCGTCGAAGGCAGCGAAATCATCCGCAAGGCAGTCGCAGAAGGCCGCGTGACGATCGTTTCCGCCTACTACGACCTCGACACCGGGAAGGTACAGAAGCTCAAGTAAATAGAAAGGGCCGGCTCGATGCCGGCCCTTTTTGCGTTCATGGGATGCGCGATCAGTGGCGCCAGACTTCAGCGAGCTTCGATCCCATCTCCGACGGCGACTTCACGACGTGGATTCCTGCCGCCTGGAGCGCGTCCATCTTCTCCGACGCCGTTCCCTTGCCACCGCTGATGATCGCGCCGGCGTGACCCATGCGGCGTCCCGGAGGTGCAGTCTGTCCGGCGATGAAGGCGACGACCGGCTTCGTGACATTCGCCTTCACGAACGCCGCGGCTTCTTCCTCCGCCGTGCCGCCGATCTCGCCGATCATGATGATCGCCTCGGTCGCAGGGTCGGCCTGGAATGCCGTGAGGCAGTCGATGAAGTTCGTGCCCGGCAGCGGATCGCCACCGATGCCGACCGCCGTCGATTGGCCGATGCCGGCCTTCGACAGCTGGCCGACTGCTTCGTACGTCAGCGTCCCGGAGCGCGAGACGATGCCGATCGGTCCCGGCTTGTGGATGTGCCCCGGCATGATGCCGATCTTGGCCTGGCCCGGCGTGATGATGCCGGGGCAGTTCGGTCCGATCAGGCGTGACGGCGTTTCTCCAGCGGCGGAACGCCGTGCGTTCATCTTCTTGAGAAAGTCGTGCGCCTTCATCATGTCGGTCACCGGAATGCCCTCGGTGATGCAGACGATCAACTCGATGCCTGCATCGGCCGACTCCATGATCGCGTCTGCTGCGAACGGTGGCGGCACGAAGATGAGCGAGCAGTTCGCGCCGGCATTCGTCCGGGCCTCGCGCACGGTGTTGAACACCGGAAAGCCTTCGTGCGTCGTGCCACCCTTACCCGGTGTCACTCCGCCGACGACCTGCGTTCCGTAGTCCCGGCAACCGATCGCGTGAAAGCTTCCCTCGCGCCCGGTGATGCCCTGAACGATGACTTTCGTATTCTTGTCTGCCCAGATAGCCATGTCGTTACTGTCCTGTCCCTGTCATGCGCGTGTTCAGGAAGTCCGTTCCTGCTTCGCGGCTGCGACGACCTTCTGCGCGGCATCCCACATGCCGTCAGCGGTGATGAGCGGCAGTCCTGACTTCGCCAGGATTTCTTTCCCGAGTTCGACGTTCGTCCCCTCGAGGCGAACCACGACCGGAACCGGAAGTCCGATTTCGCGCGCAGCACTGACCACACCCTCGGCGATTCGATCGCCGCGCATGATCCCGCCGAAAATGTTGATGAGGATCGCCTTCACGTTCGGATCGGAAAGAATGATCTTGAACGCGTTCTTGACCTGCTCCGCGGTGGCACCACCACCAACATCCAGGAAGTTCGCCGGCTCGCCGCCTGCCAGCTTGATGATGTCCATCGTGCCCATCGCCAGGCCAGCTCCGTTGACCATGCAGCCAACGTTGCCATCAAGCTTGATGTAGTTCAGTCCGAAACTCGAGGCTTCCACCTCGAGCGGATCCTCCTCGTTGAGGTCGCGCATCGCCACGATGTCCTTGTGACGGAAAAGCGCGTTGTCGTCGAAGCTCATCTTGCAGTCGAGCGCGAGGACGTTCCCTTCCTTCGTGACGAGGAGCGGGTTGATCTCCGCCAGCGCCGCGTCAGTCTCGATGTAGGCGCGCATCAACTTCTGCACGAAGTCGAGGCACTGCTTGTAAGCCTCGCCCGTCAGGCCGAACGCATTCGCGATCGCGCGGGCCTGGAAAGGCTGCACGCCGAGAATGCTGTCGATCGGCTCCCGATGGATCGCGGTCGGGTCATGCTCGGCCACTTCCTCGATATCCATGCCGCCCTGTTTGGAGGCCATGACCACGTTCATGCCGAGCTTCCGGTCGAGCGTGATGCCGAGGTAAAGCTCCTTGTCGATGTTGAGCGCTTCCTCGATCAGCACCTTGTGAACCAGGCGACCCTCGGGGCCGGTCTGGTGAGTGACGAGCGTCATGCCGAGGATCTGTTTCGCGAGGTCGGCTGCTTCATCGGCATCCTTGGCGAGCTTGACCCCGCCACCTTTGCCGCGACCACCTGCATGGATCTGGGCCTTGACGACGACCCGGCCACCCAGCTCGGAGGCGGCAGCGCGCGCTGCTTCCGGACTGTCGACCACGATGCCGCGCGGCGTGGGCACGCCGTAACGACGGAGGATTTCCTTCGCCTGATATTCATGGACTTTCATAGCGGGCCGCTTTTTATCACGACTGAGGGGGTCAGCGGCTGTTGGCTGTTGGCTGCTGGCTCTTGGGAAAGGCCACTCCGCAGTCTCAGCAGTACCGCGGATCGGTGCTATTTGGTTTTCCCAAAAGCCAACAGCCAAAAGCCAACAGCCAGCGTCCCGCTACAATCACCCACAATGCGCGCCGGAGACGAGATCACGATTGAAGCTGCGGAGCTGGTGGCCGGAGGGGAGGCACTGGCGCGGGTCGATGGGATGCCGCTGTTCGTCCCTTCGCTGTTCCCAGGCGATATCGCGAGGGTCCGGATCACGGAGGCAAAGAAGGGGTATGCCCGAGGCGAACTGATCGCCCTCCTGCAGCCAAGCTCGGATCGCCGGCTGGAACCTTGCCCGATCGCAGGAGAGTGCGGGGGGTGCGACTGGACCGCGCTTCGTCTCGATCGGCAGCTTGCGTGGAAACGCCACATCCTCACCGAGTCGCTGCGGCGGGTCGGCAAGTTCGACGTCGCGTCGATTCCTTCCGTCACCATCCATCCCTCTCCTCTCAACTACCGGCTCCGGAGCCGCCTGCAGGTCGATCGCAAAAGTGGCGAAGTCGGCTTTTTTGCCGGTGCGTCGCATCGCGTGGTGCCGCTGGTGCCGGAATGTGAAATCGTGACGCCGATGGCCGCGGCAGCACTACCCGGGATCCGGTCCGGCTCGCCGGCCGTTCACGCCTGGCAGGTCGGTGAATCGCTTCTCGTCCGCGAGGACGGCGTTCCCGACGAGGAGTTTTCCGTCAGCGCAGGCCAGTTCACCTGGCAGCTTTCCACCGCGTCTTTTTTTCAGGTCAACCGCCATCTGCTCACCACCATGCTCGACCTCGTGAGCCACCATGCGGAGAATGCCGGGAATCGCGAGGTTGCGATCGATCTCTACTCCGGCGTCGGGTTCTTCACCTCTCCCCTTTCATTGCGTTTCGATCAGGTCATCAGCGTCGAAGGATCCGCCGAGTCGCATCGTTACGCGAAGTTGAATGCACGTCCCAACGTCCATCTCGTGCGCGCACCGGTCGAGCAGTGGGCGGCGAGGATGCCGCGGGCCTCGTTCATCTTTCTCGATCCGCCGCGCAGCGGCGCGAAACGTGAAGTCATCGATGCCGTCGCACGCAATGCGACGGAGATGATTTGCTTCCTCGCCTGCGATCCCGTAACCTTTTCACGCGACGCGGCAAGGCTGACTGCGTCCGGCTGGCGTCTCCTCACGCTGGATCTCCTGGACCTCTTCCCGAATACGCATCACATCGAGACCCTCGCTTCGTTCGTTCGTGCGGGATGAGATCCCTGCCTCCATACCACTCGCCGGCGTCATCGCCGGCCTGACCGCCGCCGGTGCGATCGCGCAGCCAGGCCTGGCAGCCATCGGCCTGTGCGCGATCGCCGCGCTGGCGATCGCGCTCGGCCGGAGGACACGGCGCCTCGTCCTCGCGTCGATCTGCTGCGCCCTCGCCCTGCTTGCTGCGACACGCGCCGGGAAGGTGCGTTCCGCCGAAGCGGCGCAACTGTCGCGACTCGACTCGGGGCGCTTTGCGACCGTCGAAGCAGAGGTCGACCGCGACTGGTCGAAGCGGGGATCCGCCTGGATGCTCCGGGTGGAGCGCTTCCGCGTCGATGGCATCCCGATCGAGCAGCCGCTGCGCATCTACGCGCGCTTCGAGCCGCCTCCGATCGGCCTCGCCGCACAGGTGCGCGCGGAAGGGTTTCTGCGCGCTGGGGAACGCGGGCCGTCCATGTCGGTCAAGTCGCCGCGCCTGATCGCATTCTCCGGGATCGTGAAACGCTCGACTCCCGGCGGGTGGAACCGCCGCGCCGCGCTACGCACTTCAGGATGGGCCACGGGTTACCCCGATGCAGTCGCCCTGATCGACGCCATCGTTCTCGGACGCGGAGAGCGCCTCTCCGACTCGATGCGCGAAAACTTTCGCGGAGGCGGCACTTACCATCTGCTGGTCTTCTCCGGCCTTCAGATCTCATTCGCCGCCGCGGTGTTCGCCCTGCTGCTCCGATGGATGCGGGTCCCGCGCGTCAGCGACTGGCTGCTCCTCGCGTTCGCCCTGCTCGCACCGCTCTTCATCGGCCACACCGCATCGGTGAGTCGCGCCGCGATGGCCATCGCTCTCTACGCCCTCTCCCGGCTCGCGGGACGGCCCACTTCGTTCGAGAACCTCTGGTGCCTCTCCGCGCTGGTCCGCCTGCTGATGGTCCCCTCCGATCTCGCGGATCCCGGGTTTCAACTCACCTACGCCGGAGCCGGCGCACTGCTCTTCGTCGGGAAGGCATTCGCAACGAAACGTCACCGGTGGATCGCCTACGCGCTGGCCGCCGAGATCGTCCTCACACCGCTCACGCTTCTCCATTTTCATCAGGTGGCTCTGGGCGGATCGATCGCAACGATGGTCATGACGCCGATCGTCTTCGCGATCCTCGTCGTCAGTGCGCTCTTCTGCATTGTCCCCGTCGAACCGCTGCTGGTTCTCATCCAGTGGATGCACCAGCTCTGCGACTGGATCAACACCATCGGGTCATCCGGGACCTGGTTCTTCATCGCTCCACCTCGCGCAACCGTGATCTTCGCCGGGGCAGTCTCCCTCGCGGCCCTCACACTCCTGCGCGGCCGGACCCGGGCGGCCGTCGTTGCACTGGCCATGCTCATTCCGTCGGCCGCAGCGATCACGGCGCACATCAGCCGGCAGGTCGTCAGCGGAATCGAACTCACCGCGCTCGATGTCGGGCAGGGCGACTCGATTCTCCTTCGCGACTCGCAGGCCACGATGCTCGTCGACGGCGGCGGGCGCAACGAGGACGCGCGCTTCGGCGAGTCGACCCTCCTGCCACTGCTGGCCGACCGCGGCGTTTCGAACGTCGATGTCGTGGTTCTGAGTCACGCACATCCCGACCACTGCGGCGGCCTGCCCGCCGTCATCGAGCATTTCGAAGTTGGCGAGGTCTGGCTGTCTCCGCGCGCGTTCCGCGGCGACTGCGCGCAACGGATCCTGGAGTCGGCAATTCTCCGGCGGGTGCCGATCCGCCTTCTGATCCGCCCCGCCACCCGCGTCGTCGGCTCGATGCAGGTCACGACGATGCTCCCCTCTCATGGCTTCCGCCGCGCGCCGGAGAACAACGCCTCCGTGGTGCTGCGAGTGGCCGGCGAAGGCGAACGGGTGCTGCTCACCGGCGATCTCGAACGAGAAGGCGAACTCGACCTGCTCGACCGCGACCTGCGCGCCACGGTGTTGAAAGTGCCGCATCACGGCAGTCGCTCGTCGACCATTCCGCCGTTCCTCGAACGCGTCGCGCCGCGCATCGCCCTGATCTCCTGCGGGCGGGACAATCTCTTTCACCATCCGCATGACGAAGTCCTCGAGCGACTCGCCGGCGCAGGCGTTCGCACATGGCGGACCGACAAGGATGGAAGTGTGACCCTGAAGATCCAGAACGGCCACGTGTTCCCGCTCCAAAATTGACACCTCCCGGCGACCTGCTTACAGTGAACGAAGCATGTCCTCGACCCTCCTGCGCGCCGGGCTCTATCTGCTCGTCATCGTTTTTGCCCTGTTCGTGATCGACACCGCGTTCATCAACAGCCCGCTCAACGATTTCGTGAGCCCCGAGATGCTGACGAAGGCGATGGGCCTCGCGGTTCTCCTGACGATCGCGGGTGCGATCCTCATGATGATGGAGAAGGCGTCGCGCAAGCTGGTCAAGAGCCGCTGCGTGGTCTGCCGCACGGAAGTGCGTCCCGGCGCAATCTACTGCCGGGCCCATCTCCACAGCGTGCTCGCAGATGAGGATGACGTCACCCATCACGCGCGGCCGCGCCAGTAGCTGCTTCGATGTCGCGCCTCATCGTGATCGCCGGGTCGACGGGATCCGGAAAGTCTGCACTCGCTGCGAGAATCGCTGCCTCGATCTCCGGTGAAGTCGTCAACTACGATTCGGTCCAGATCTACCGCGGCTTCGACATCGGCAGTGCCAAGCCTTCACCTGCGGATCGCATGCGTGTTCCGCATCACCTGTTCGACATCGCCGACGCGGATGACGAGTTCAATGCCGCCGACTACGGCCGGGCCGCACGGGCCACGTGTGCAGAAATCGAGTCGCGTGGCGCAACGCCGGTGCTTGCCGGCGGCACGTTCTTTTACCTCCGCGCCTTGCTCTCCACGCTCCCCGAACTTCCCGGACGCGACGAACCTCTCCGGCAAAGGATTCACGCGATTGCCATGCGAGGCCGGGGCAACATCTGGCTTCACCGGCTGCTTCACAGGGTCGATGCTCCGAGCGCGGCGCGGATCGCACCCGCGGACCGGCACCGTGTCGAGCGAGCCCTCGAGGTCTGGTTCATCAGCGGTCGGCCGATCTCGTCGTGGGAGCGCGTCACCTCCGCCACGGTGGAAGAGATACCGTCCCTCAAACTGGCGCTTCGACTCGATCGGAGCCTGCTTCACGAGCGGATCAACCTGCGCGTGCAGCAGATGTACGACGGAGGCCTGGTCGAAGAGACGCGAAGCCTCCTCGAGCGGTATCCCTCGGACGCGCGACCCTTCGGCACGATCGGATACAGAGAGGCGAAAGCCGTGATAGAAAGCAGCATGATGCTCCCGGCAGCCATCGCTGAGACGTCTCGAAGAACGCGCGCTTACGCGAAGCGCCAGATGACCTGGCTCAGAGCGGAGCGGAACGTGCAATGGATCGACGCTGCGCATCCCGACTCGATGTACGACCACGCAATCCGACTCATCAAGGAACCTGCTTGAAACCAATGACACGCTTTGCCGCCATCGCGATAGCCCTGATCCTCGGCGGTTGCTCCGCGACCGTTCCACCTCCCCCCGCGGTGACGCCCGCTGGCAACGACCGGTTCATCGTCGACCCGCGGATCGGCTTCACTGGTAGCGTGAGGCCCGGGATCGACGAGAAGTTCGACCTGGCGTGGCGGTACTTTCTCGCGGGGAACGAGCCGGAGACGACCCGGCTCCTCACGGATTTGCGCACCCGCTCCCCGCAGTACTTGCCGGCGCACCTCGCCGAAGCTGCACGCTTCATCCGGGAGAATCGTCCTGACGAGGCGCGAGGAATCGTCGACGAGTTGCTGCGCGAGACGCCTGACTACACCGCCGCGCGAATTTACTCCGCGGAACTCGCGCTGCAGAGTGGCGACCTGCGCGGAGCACTGGCCCGTTACCGGACACTGGGCGATGCTGCCGGCGCCCCCTCCACAGTCGGTGAGCGCATCGCCTCCCTCGAGTCGCAACTGTACGAGTCGCTCATCAACGGAGCAGCCGCTGCCGGAGACTCCGAAGCCATCACCCAACTCCGGGAGGCTCTGTCCCTTCGCCCCTCGGAGACCGAGCCGCGCATCAGCCTCGTGCAACGGCTCATCACGATGAAGCAGTACGAAGAAGCTCGGCGCATGCTGGAGCCGATGATCAATTCGACCGCCGTCGATCGCCCGGAAGTGCAGGCATCGCTGGCCGAAATCGACATCAGCCGCGGGCGCTACCAGGAAGCCATCGTTCGCCTCGATCGACTCGCGAAGCGTACGCGCGATCCGCGTCACACCGAGCGGCTCGACGCCGTCAAGAGTCTCTGGACCTCGGCGAACATGCCCATGCAGTACACGCGCGCGCTGGAAACCGAGTCGATCACCCGCACCGATCTCGCGGTGCTGATGTACTGGGAGATGAACTCGGTTCGATTCGCGCAGAATCTCTCGAGCCCGCCGATCGCCGTCGACGTCGCCGACGTTCCGGGACGCGAAGAGGTCATCCGCGCCATCGCCATCGGTCTCTATGATGTCGATCCAATCACGCGTCGCGTATCGCCTATGCGTCCCGTCACGGCTGGTTACCTCACCCGGCTCGCGGCGCGGCTGCTCACCCTGCGCGGGGCGACCTGCGCGCGCGTTGCGCCGGAACCTGGGGAGACTTCCCGTTCCGCGCGAATTCTCGCAGCATGTGGAGTCACGGACCCGCTGTTTGCAGCAGAGCCGGAGCTACCGGTCACCGGTCGTGCCGCGGCGAAAGTTCTGCAGCAGCTGGAACGAACGCTGTCGCGCTGAGTCGTGAGGTGATTCGAATGAATCTCTCTTTCGCACACGTCATCCTGAAGCCGGCGTAGCGCGGCGAAGGAACTCGAGATGCGAGGCCGTGGATCTGCGGCGGCGGATTTCGCACCGATTGAACGCACGTCGCTGCATCTTGAGTTGCTTCACCGTCTACGCGGTTCAGCATGACGTGATTTGAATGACGCACGGCATCTCACCGGAACAGCGTCAGTCGCGGCAGCGCGTACCGGTCACGAAGCAGCCGCCGCTGATTCGCGTCCTCGGTTCGCCTGCGCGTCTTCTCGTCGAGCTTCGACGGATCGCCAAGCGACTTCGCGATCTGGGCGCGCAATGCCGCCCGCTCCTCCTCCGGCATCGCCTCCAGCAGCGTGGAAACGATCCGCTGCTCCAGTTCGATGAGGCTCTCCTCAATCTTCGGGACGCTCCTGAGCAGAGCGAGCGCGCGGATCTCAGCGGCCAGCCCGGCGGCGGGCAATCCGGGAGGCAGGAGCGATCGCTCGATCGCCTCCGCAACGATCTCGAGCGCCAGGGCCGGATCTTCTTCCGGTACGAGATCCTCCTGACCCACGTGCAGTTGCCGTCGTTCCTCCCAGATCTCCTTGACGGCGTGACGGCAGTAATGGAGGCTGGAGATGACCTTCTTCCGCCCGCTCTCCTCGTTCCGCGCAAACACCTGGTCGATGGCTTCGATGATCACGGGCAGGGGGATGTCGTCGCCCTTCCACTTCTTCATCAGCATCCAGTCTTTGGGGCTGAGGATGAACGGAGTACCCCGCCGCGCCGCGAAGTGCGCTTCGATCTCGAGGTAATAGTCCTGTCCGGCAGCTGCTTCGGTCACGAAGTCTCCAGGGTACGGATGTTAGAATGCACGAGCCTTATCACCGGGACAACGCATGCAGACTCTACCTCCTCGCGCCGACGTCACGATTTACTCGCCTCTCTTCACGCCATTTCGTAAGGCGCTCGAAGAGGAACTGGTGTCAATAGGCCGCGCCTCGGACTGCACGATTCCGATCAAGGATCGTTACCTCTCCCGACGGCATGCCGAGATCATCAGCACAGATGGGGCCTGGGTCCTCAAGGATCTCGGCAGCGCCAATGGCACGTACCTCAACGGCAACCGGGTAGAGCAGAATACGCCGCTCCAAACCGGCGACCGCATCCGGCTCGGGGACACGGAACTGGTCTTCGAGTCGGAAGCACACAAGACCGATCGCCACTTCGCCATCGCTTCGGACACCGTGACCCGTCCCACGATCTCGATTCCGATCCACGAGCTCGAGGAACCGAGGGTCGTCGACGCATCCGCCAACGACGTCTCACGCCTCAGGACGCTCAACGCCATGGCGCGCGAACTGATCGAGGATCGTCCGCTCGACCAGCTCTTCGGCTTCATCGTCGATCGCCTGATGGAGCATCTCCACCCTTCGCGGGCTGCCATCGCGCTGCTCGCCGAGGGCGCACTGTCGTTCGAACACGTCGAACTGCGCCGGGCCGACAAGAAGGACGTCAGCGAACTTACGATCAGCCAGACGCTCCTCGAGTCGGTCGTTCGCGACCGGACCGCGCTGGCCTGCCTCGATGTGCAGATGGATGAGAAGCTGAGTCACGCCAAGTCGATCGTGATGCAGGGGATTCGGTCCATCGTCTGCGCCCCGATCAGCATTGGCGAATCCGTCGTCGGCGTCCTGTACGTCGACTTCCTCCTGACCCAGCGCGCGGTCGCCGAGGAAGACGTCCGCCTTCTCGCGCAGATTGCGCGCTTCGCGTCCATCAAGCTGGAGACGACCCGGCTTCGGGAAGAGGCGATCCAGAAGCGGCTGATGGACGAGGAACTGAAGACCGCGTCGATGATCCAGCGCCGCCTGTTGCGTGCAGCTCCGACCGGCGTCGAGGGCTACACCTTCATCGGCACGAACCAGCCCTGCCGCACGGTCAGCGGCGACTACTTCGATTTCGTCCCGCGGGACGACGGCTCGATCGACTTCGTCATCGCCGATGTCAGCGGCAAGGGTGTGACCGCCGGCCTGATCATGGCGGGACTCCAGGTGGCGTTCAGGATTTTCGCCAAGCCGGAATCGGATCTCTCCGTGATCGCCGGTCAGCTCAACTCCACGCTGCGCGAAAACCTCCCCCGTTCCAAATTCGTCACGCTCTTCGTCGGACGCCTGCGCCTCGCCACCGGTGGAATCGAGTACGTGAATTGCGGTCACACTCCGCCGCTCTACGTCCACGCAGCCGGAGCCAGCGAACTCAATGAAACCGACATCCTGCTCGGCGTCGTCGACAACGCCAGGTTCACCACCCGCCACCTGCATCTCGACCCGGGTGACTCGCTGGTCCTCTTCACCGACGGCGTCACGGAGGCACAAAGCGAAGACGGTACCGAGCTCGGTGGCCCCGCGATCGGCGAGGTCCTGCGGTTGATGCACGGGAAAGACGCTGATGCACTTTCCCACATGGTCAACGAGACCGTTCTCAACCATGTCCCCGATCCGGAAGAGCTGGGGGACGACGTGACCATGGTCGTCATCAGCCGCAACCTGAACTGAGGCGGATGGATGAGTCAGGAGCGGTTGAGCGAGAGTCTCGAGATCGATCGCGCCGCCACCAGCGAAATTGTCCGGATCATCCAGGATCAGGATCGAAAAGTCAGCGAAGCCGTCTCCGCTGAGGCGCAGAAGATCGCGCTCGCGATCGACGAAATCTCGGAGCGCCTGCATCACGGGGGACGGCTCTTCTACGTCGGCGCCGGAACGAGCGGCCGGATCGCCATGCTCGACGCTTCGGAACTTCCACCAACCTACGGGGTCGACCCTTCTCTCGTCCGCGTCCTGATGGCTGGCGGTCCTCCCGCGTTTCACTCCGCGGTGGAGGGAGCCGAGGATGACGAGGAAGCCGCCGTCGCGATCGTGAATCTCGAAGTGACCGCCGAAGATGCCGTCGTCGGAGTTGCGGCTTCGGGCACCACGCCGTTCACGGTCGCAGCCGTGCGCCGCGCGAACATGCTCGGCGCGCTGACCGTCGGGATCACGTCCGTCACGGAGTCGCCACTGGCGCGGGAAGCCGACATCGCAATCGTCCCGCAGACCGGCCCGGAAGTGATCATGGGTTCCTCCCGGATGAAAAGCGGCACCGCTCAGAAGCTGGTCCTGAACACGATTTCCACCGCGGTCATGATCCGGCTCGGCCGGGTCTACTCGAACCTGATGATCGAGATGCCGGCCACGAACGAGAAGCTTCGCAGCCGTGCCGTGCGCATGGTCGAACTGGTGACGGGGGCGACGCGTCCCGCCGCCGTCATCGCGCTGCGCGAGGCCTCGGGCGACATGAAAGTCGCCGCCCTCATCGCGAAGCGGCGGATCTCCGCCGACGACGCGCGAGCACTGCTGGCCACGGCCGGCGGCAGGTTGCGGGAGGCGCTGGAGAGTTGAACCGCCTTCGTCGCCTGATCCGTGTCGCCACCAAGTCGTCACGACGAGTGATCGGACTCATGTCCGGGACCTCACTCGATGCGATTGACGCAGCCATGGTGCGCATCACCGGTCACGGCACGGACGCCAGGGTCAAACTCGAGCACTTTTCCAGCTATCCGTTCCCACCGAAGATCCGCAGCGCGGTGCGCGACCTCTTCGATCCACGCCGCGCACGGGTCGACCAGATCTGCCGCTACGACTTCATCATCGGCGAACTGTTCGCCGCCGCCGTGAACCGCATGCTGGAGGAGACCGGCGTCCTTCGCGATCGCGTCGATCTCGTCGCCGTGGCAGGACAGACCATCTGGCACGACCCCGAACCGGTGATCGTCGACGCCGAAGTCGACTGGATCAATGGTCCCATCGAAACACGTTCGACGTTCGCCATCGGCCAGTCCGCAGTGATCGCGGAACGCACCGGCATCATCACGATCGGCGACCTCCGCGTGCGCGACGTCGCGGCGGGAGGCCAGGGCGCGCCGCTCGTTCCTTACTTCGACTGGGCCCTGCTCCGCCACAAGACCCGCGGGCGATGCGTGCAGAACATCGGCGGCATTGGCAACGTCACCTGGCTCGCGCCGAACGGGTCGTGGGATGACGTCGTTGCATTCGACACGGGCCCGGGAAACATGATCATCGACGAACTCGCGTCGATTGCCACCAACGGCCGGCAGATCATCGACCTCGATGGGGAACTGGCCGCCTCCGGCACCGTTCGCGCCGAGTTACTCGACCAGTGGATGAGTGATCCCTACTTTGCCAAGGCGCCTCCCAAGACGACGGGGCGCGAGCACTTCGGCGCGCAATTCGCGCATCAGATTGTCGCTGAGACGCGCGACGTGGCGATTCATGATCTGATCGCCACAGCCACCGCCCTGACCGCAGAAAGCATCGCCCGGGCATACCGCGAATTTCTCGCTCCCCTCGGCGTGATCGACGAGGTCCTGGTCGCCGGCGGCGGCGGTGAGAACCCGACGTTGATGCGTATGCTCCGCGAACGCCTTCCCGCCTATCGCGTGCACAAGTACAAGGCTGGTCAGGCCAAGGAGGCGATGGCCATGGCGATGATCGCGAACGATTCCGTAGCCGGGCTGACGACGAATGTTGCCGGCGCCACCGGCGGCAGGCCGACCGTCCTCGGGAAGATCTGCCTGTGAACGGCCGGAGACATCTCTGGGGCCGCGCCTTCGTCGACGGCACCATCAATGACGACACGCTGATCACCATCGACGGCCGCATCCTCGCCGACGTGCGTCGCACCACCAGTCCTCCCCAGGATGCGGAACATTTTGAAGGCGTGGCCGTTCCCGGATTCATCGACGTCCACGTTCATGGTGGCTACGGCGCTGACTTCATGGATGCTCACGACGAGGCCAACGGCCGGATCCTCGCATTTCATGCACGTCACGGCACCACGGCGCTGGCCGCCACCACGCTCTCGTCCTCGCCACAACTCCTGCATGCCGCCGTCGCATCAATCGCCGACGTGTCGCGCGCGATGCCGCCAGGCGCCCAGATCTGCGGCGTTCACCTGGAAGGTCCTTACATCAATCGTGCGAGGGCCGGGGCGCAGGACCACGCGTCGATTCGAGCTCCGCACACTGACGAAATCGCCGCGTTGCTCGCCGAAGCGCCGCGACTGCGGTGGATCATTACTGTGGCGCCGGAGATCGACGGCGTGGCCATGCTCATGCGCCACTTCCACGGGCGGGTTCTCTTCTCGATCGGACACACCGATGCCACGTATGCCGATGCTGCCATGGCACTCGAACTCGGTGCGCGGCACTTCACGCATCTCTTCAACGCCATGACTCCGCTGCAGCATCGAGAGCCGGGCGTCGTCGGAGCAGCTCTCTCCTCCACGGAGGCGACGGCGGAACTGATCGCCGACGGCACGCACGTGCATCCCACAGTGCTCCGCATCGCCACGCTCGCGATGCCCGGCCGGATCGCCCTGATCACCGATGCGATGCGCGCCAGTGGCCTGGCGGATGGCGAGTACAAGTTGCTCGACCACGACGTGATCGTGTCCGAGGGAGCGGCGCGTCTCGTCGATGGAACGCTCGCAGGCAGCACCCTCACCATGGACCGCGCCGTCGCCAACATGGTGGAACTGGCCGGACTGCCGATCGAGATCGTCCTTCCACTGGCCACCTCCGTTCCGGCGCGGATCCTCGGCATCGAAGATCGCAAGGGCGCAATCCGCCCGGGACTGGATGCCGATCTCGTCCTGCTGAGCGAGCGCCTCGAAGTGACGCGGGTCTTCGCACGCGGCAGCGAACTGGCGTGAATGCTGAACAAGTCCCGGGAAGCGGCGCAGCCGCACCTCATGAACTGGCAGGAAGTCGCCTCACCCGCTGAACTCTCCGCGCGAGCGGCCGGGATCCTGCTCACCACGATCCGGGAGCATCCGACCACCGTGCTGGGACTTCCCACCGGACGCACGCCGCTCGGGATGTACGAGCGGGTCGTCGCGGACTGTTCCAGTGAATATCACTGCTTCAGCGAAGTGACGACGTTCAACCTGGACGAATACGTCGGGCTGGCGCAGACGCATCCCGCCAGCTACTTCAGCTACATGAAGACGCATCTGTTCGACTATGTGGACATCGACCGGGAACGCATTCACATTCCCGACGGCAGCGCGCCCGATCCCGAGGGTGAATGCGCGAGGTACGAAGCCGCCATTGAACGCGCAGGCGGTCTCGATCTCACGATCCTCGGGCTGGGACGCAACGGTCACATCGGGTTCAACGAGCCCGGGACTCCCTTCGACAGCCGTACGAGAGTCGTCACGCTCGCGGAGTCGACGCGTCGCGCCAACGCCGACTTCTTTCCCGATCGCAGCGTCCCCACCCAGGCCATCACCATGGGCATCGCCACGATTCTCTCCTCGAAGAGAATTGTTCTCCTTGCCGGCGGCAACGGGAAGAAAGAAGCGATCGAACGACTCCGACAGGCCTTCATCGATCGCGACTTCCCCGCCTCCGCGCTTTGGACGCACAAGAACGTGACGGTGCTGGTGGGGGGGTGAGGCGGGCTCTTGGCTGTCGGCTGTTGGCTGTTGGGAAAGGCAGAAACCAGAAACCAGAAACCAGAAGGCAGAAGGCAGAAGGCAGAAGGCAGAAACCGACCTTCTTCAGCCGCCAAAAGACAAAAGCCCGGACCCCGCTTTTCCCAAAAGCCAAAAGCCAACAGCCAGCCTCACCCCAACAGCCAAAAGCCAACAGCCAAGAGCCAGAATCCGGGCATCATTCTCGCTCCTGCCCCGAGCGTCATGCGTTCCCGTCTGCTTCGCGCGCTCTTCGTCATCGTCCTGCTGGTCGCGGGAGTGATGCTGTATCGCATTTCGGCGGTGTACCGTTTCCGTCCCGGACATTGCGAGGCGGTGGAGATGGCTCAATTGCGGCGCCTGCAGACCGTGCCGGTGTCGTTGCGGGTGATGACCTACAACATCGAGGGCCACGCCACGCTCATCAAGGGACCGGGCCACATCCAGGCGATTGCCGCCGTGATCAACCAGTACAAGCCCGACGTTGTCGGAATCAATGAGGCACATCGCGGGACCTGGCAGGCCCGCTTTGGCGATCACGTCTCCCAACTCGAGCGCGCCACCGGGATGCACGCGGTCTTCGCCCCGAGCTTCAGCGTATTCGGCGGAGAGTTCGGCAACATGATCCTGACCCGCGGCAAGGTGATTTCCACCCAGGTCATCGAGCTTCCCGGAACCGGCGAGCCACGCAGCCTGCTCGAGGCCACCATCGAGATGAACGGCGGAACGTTCAACTTCTTCGTGACTCACACCACCGCCTGGGGGAAACTCAACTCTGCCACGCGCAAGACACAGATGGAGTGCGCGGCCGTTGCCGTCGCCACATCGCGATACCCGGCGATCGTCGTCGGTGACATGAATGCCGAGCCAGGCACCGCCGAGGTGCAGAGCTTTTTAGGCGAGAGCGGCACGCGTCTCGCGGCCACGGACTTTCCGCCCACGCATAAGCTGATGAACGAGCGGATCGACCATATCTATGTAACGCCTGAATGGCAGGTCGGAAAGTTGGTCGTCGAAGACGGCGGACCTTCCGACCACAGGCCGGTCGTCGCCGAACTGGCTAGAGGAAACGCACCCTGATGAAGCTTCACATGGTCAGCATCTCCCGTCTCGTCCTCATCCTCATGGTCACGGCCATCCTGCTGCTCATGCTCGTGGTCTGGACGATCAGCCGCAACCGCGAGGTGCATCTGAAGATGAACACCAGCGCGGACATGAACCGGATGATGCCGACGATCACGGCGATCACTCAGGGTTCCCTCGAACAGGGCAACACGGTGGAACTGCTGCAGAACGGCGATCAGTTCTTCCCTGCCCTCATGCGCGACATCGCCGCCGCACGCAGTTCCGTCCACTTCGAGTCTTACATCTGGGGAAAGGGAAAGATCTGCGATCAACTCGCGGTCCTGCTCGCAGGCAAGGCGCGGCAGGGACTCGAGGTACGAGTCCTGGTCGATGCGTCGGGCGGCAGCAAGATGACCAGTGAGATCAAGGAAATGTTCAAGCAGTCGGGAGTCGAGCTCGGCGCCTTTCACCCGCCGCGGATCAGCAACGTCGGCCGAATGAACAATCGCGATCATCGCAAGATCATGGTGATCGATGGACGGATCGGCTACGTGGGAGGATTCGGAATCTCCGACAACTGGACGGGCCACGGCGAGGACAAGGATCACTGGCGCGACACCGGGATTCGCATCACCGGCCCGGTGGTCACGCACCTGCAGGGAGCGTTCACAGAGAACTGGATTGAGGAGACCGGACAGATCCCCGCGGGCCCGCTCTATTTTCCGCCGCTCACTGCGACCGGCAGCATCCCGGTCCATGTCGCCTACACCTCGCCCACCGGCAGCGCCACCTCCGTGCAATTGCTGCACTACCTGACGCTGGCGTCCGCGCGGAAGAGCATCACCATCCAGAATCCCTACCTCCTTCCCGATAACGACACCCTGGACATCTTCGAAGCCGCGGTGAAGCGTGGCGTCGAGATCCGCATCATGTCTCCCGCAGCCAGCGCGACCGACAGCGCCATCGTGCAGCACGCCAGCCATTACCGCTACGGCGAGCTCCTCGAGCGAGGGGTCAAGCTCTGGGAGTACCAGCCAACTCTCCTGCACCAGAAAGTCGTCACTATCGACGGAATCTGGTCGGGGATCGGATCGACGAATTTCGATGCGCGGTCGTTTCAGCTCAACGACGAGATCAGCGTCGGCGTCCTGGATGCCGGCATCGCTGCAGGGCTGGAACGCGCTTTCATGGAGGACCAGAAACACGCCAAACCCCAGACAATGGAAGGCTGGGAGAAGCGATCGCTTTGGCACAAGTCGATCGACGGGCTAGCATACCTGCTGCACGAACAGCTGTAGACCGACGGGGTTGAGCGGTGCCAGCGGTTGCGAGGATGATGGTCACGGTTCCGGTGGAAGGCGCATGGTCGCTTCGCTCGCTCGGCGATTCAGATACCCGGGAAGTGCTTGCATTTCTCAATCGCGAACCTCTGATCAATCTCTACCTGCTCTCGCGGCTCCTCGATGACCCGATCGTTGCGACCTCGCAGATCGTGGTCGTGCGGCACGAAGGGGAGATCATCGTCGTGGCCTCACTCGCCACCAACATCGTCCTCGCGGGACGTCCCGGCGCATCGGAAGCGCTGATCGGCACGGCGATGGATCTCATCGCCAACCGGATCCTCGCCCAGATGCTGCCGGTCCGCGCCATCATCTCGCCCGCGCATCTCGTCGAGTCTCTCTGGCAACGCCTGCGGGCCCGGATCGATCCGCCCACCGTGGTTCGCATGAACCAGCCGGTCTACGCGCTCGCTCCCCGGGACGGCTTTCCCGGCCTCGAGATGGGCCGGCTCTCAGATCGGTCGGACCTCGACCAGCTCGTGCCGGCGTGCGCCGCCATGCACCGCGAAGAGGTCGGGATCGATCCTCTCGAGCGTGATGCCGCGGGCTATCGCGAACGGATTCGCGAACTCATCGAATTGAAACGTTCAATCATCCGGACCGAGTCGGGCGAGATCGCCTCCAAGTGCGAATTCTCCGCTGTGACCGACGTCGCCGTACAGCTGATGGGAGTCTGGTCCCATCCGAAGTTCAGGCGTCGTCACATGGCCTCCGGTCTGCTGCGCGAAGTGTTCGGGCACATCTTCCGTGAGGGACGGACCGTGACTCTCTTCGTGAACGATTTCAACACGCCGGCGGTCGCGCTGTACGAGGCCCTGGGCATGGAACGGATCGGCGTCAACCGCGCCCTGATCTGGTGACCCGCGCCTGACTCACAAGGCAGCAGGCTTAGCCCGCTTTCGTCACATCCGCGCCGGCACCGGAATCCCCAGCAGCCCGAGGCCGCCGACCATCGTGCGGCGGAACACTTCCGCGCAGACTGCTCTCCGCTGTCGCTCCGCGTCGTCGGTCTCCGTCATGATCGGGTACTTGTGGTACAGGCTGTTGAACTTCTGCGCCATCTCCAGCAGGTCATGCGTGATGATCGAGAGCTCGAGCGAGTCGACGGCCCGTCGGATCGATGCCGGCATTCCCGCACTCAGCCGCACCATCTCCCACAGATCGTCGTTCATTCCTTCGTTCAACGTGAGCCGGTCGAGATCGGACTCGGCAATCAGCGGATCGACGCCGCGCTCTGCCATCTTCCGGAAGATGTTCTGCACCCGGACGGTGGAGTACTGGAGATACGGTCCCGAGTCCCCCTCGAACGTCAGCGCCTCGGCGAAATCGAACGCGATCACCTTGTTGCGTCCGAACTTGAGCATGAAGTAGCGAAGCGCCGAGATCGCGATGGTCCGGCCGAGGTCGACGATGTCCTTCTCGCTCAGCCCCTCGGCCTTGATTCCCTCGCGCACCGCGTCGGTCGCCTTCTTCTCCATCGCATCGAGCAGGTCGTCGGCCTTGACGCCGAGACCCTTCCGACCCGACATCTCTACATACACTCGAGCCTTGTCTTCTTCGGAGAGCTCCATCCCCAGCTGCTTGGCGGTCTCCGGAGTCAGCGCCACCATCTCGTACGAGAAGTGGATGGAGTTCTCCGCTTCCTTCGCATGCCCGAGCTGCCTCAATCCTTCCTTCACGACTTTCTGCAGGTACGACTGGCGCACGTCGATCACGTTGATGACGCGCTTTGCTCCACCGAATCGCGGCGCGGACGCATCTGCGCCGGCGGGATCCGTCGTCGTTTCCCAGAGCGGGCGACCGTCGTCGTACGTCAGGAACTTCCGGTACTGGAACGAACGGTCGAGCAGCCCGAACTTCCAGAGCTGATACGCGATGTCCTTGCCGGTATAGGTGACCGTGCCGTTCGATCGCACCAGGATCTTGTCGGGCTCGTCGAGGCCTTCGAACTCGGCGCTCCCTTCGAGCTTCATGACCCAGCACCCGGCAGCCTTGCCCTCGGACTCGAGAATCACTGCTCCCGATTCCTTCAGCAACTCGAACGCGCGATCCCAGAAATGCAGGCCGATGATGTCGCTTTCCTTCGGCAGCAGGTCGTACTCGATGTCGAGTCGCAGCATCGTGCGAATGTGACGATGGACGATCGCTCGCGCGACCACTCGGGCGATCACGGCCGTCTCTCCCTCGCCATGCTCGATGCGATGCAGCGTGTCGCGCCGCCACTGCTGCGCTTCGGGATGGTCGGCGTAGTAGCTGGCCATCCTGGAGTAGACATCCCAGCAGATGTAGTCGAAGGGTCGCTCCGCACTGGCCGTGGCGATCATCCGCTCGACGTCTGCAACCGTGGCCCGATCCATCCCTTCGAATCCCGGGACCGCGGAACCGCCGATGGCATCGAGATGCTCGAACGCCACCACGACGTCCGCGACCTGCACGCCGGTGTCGTCGATGTAGTTCTGCGTCTCAACGGTGTCGCCTAACCATTTGAGGCAGCGGACCAGAGTGTCGCCCAGCACGGCGTTGCGGATGTGCCCGATGTGCGCTGCCTTGTTCGGATTGATGTTCGTGTGCTCGACGATCACCCGCTGGCGCGTTGGCGGCGCCGGCTCCATCACGTTGCGGAAATGCGCTGCCGTGAATGCTCCCCGGTCGAACCGGAAATTGAGGTAGCCAGCCCCTTCCACAGAGACTGAGGCGACGAGAAGCGGAAGTTCCAGCCCGCCGGCCAGCGCCTCGGCGAGTTCGCGCGGCTTCCGCTTGAGCGCCTTGGCCAGTTCGAGGCAGAGCGGGGTAGCCAGGTCGCCCATGGCCAGCCGCGGTGGCGCCTGGAGGATCACGCGATCGATCGAATGCCCGAACTGAGTCAGGACCCGGGTGCGCAGCGTTTCAGAGAGTTGTTCGACGATCTGCTCGAGGATCAAGGCCAGCTCCATCAGTCAAGAGAAATCAGCGGATCGAGTTCGCGCTCGATTCCACGCGTCACTCTTCACTGTAATGCGTCGTATCGTTCCACACTTTCAGCACCCAGCGGTCGATCCGCCAGAGGAAGAGGTTCAGCGCGGCGTTGTCCTGGGCCAGGTGGCGCGAAGCCGAATGAGGCAACTCGAGGAGCGACGTGGCCACGATCCTGATCGCCGTGCCGTGCGACACCACGACCGGGCGCTTCGACATCCCCGACACGCCCGGTTCATGCAGCCGCCACGACGAATCGTCGCCGCCGCGCTCCCCGTATCCGAGTTCATGCCGCAGGGCTCGATCGAAGCGATCGCGCACCACCACGTGCGACTCACCGCCCGGCGACGCAAAGTCCGGCTCGGCGCTCCATCGCCTGAAGTTGTCGGCATCGTCCCGCCGCACATCGAGAAAGGAGCGATTCTCCCAGCTCCCGTAACTCATCTCCCTCAATCCATCGACGATCCGGATTTCGAGGCCGGTGACATCGGCGATGGCTTCTGCGGTCGATACGGCCCGCCCGAGTGGAGAGCAGTACAACGCATCGGGATGAAACCGGCGAACCCGTTCGGCGAGATGCTGCACCTGCACCCTGCCGCGCGGCGAGAGAGGGCTGTCGCTCCATCCCTGCGCCAGGCCCGCAACGTTGTATTCGGTCTCGCCATGACGGACCAGCAGCAGTTGCTCCATCACGTCGATTCCTTCCTTTGCAGCAGCGAGCCGGCCGTCATCTCTGCCGGCTTCGCGATTCCGAGGATGTCGAGCAGGGTCGGCGCGACATTCTCGAGCGCCCCGCCATCACGCAGTGAACCGAAGCGATTTTGCGCATCGAAGAGAATCAGTGGCACGGGGTTGGTGGTGTGCGCGGTGTGCGGCTGATTGGTTTCGCGGTCGAACATCAGTTCGCAGTTGCCATGATCCGCGGTAATGAGTGCAATGCCGTTTTCCCGCTCGACCGCCGTGAGGATGCGGTCGATGGCGACGTCGGTCGCATGCACAGCCTCCACCGCGGCGCTCATCACGCCGGTGTGTCCGACCATGTCGGGATTGGCGATGTTCATGATCACGACGTCGAACGCTCTGGACTCGATCGCCTCGACGACCTTGTCGGTGACTTCGACGACCGACATCTCGGGCTGGAGGTCGTATGTGGCCACCTGCGGCGACGGCACGAGAATCCGCTCCTCGCCCTCGAAGCTCGTGTCGGAACCACCATTGAAGAAGAACGTGACGTGCGCGTACTTTTCGGTCTCGGCAATCCGCAACTGCCGCAGCCCTTCGCGGGAGAGGATCTCGCCAAGATTGTTCCGCAGTTCCTGGGGCGGATAGAGCACGGGCAGGTCGAAGTCCTCGTGGTACCGGTTCATGGTGACGAGTTGCACCGCCGGTCGGGCCGCTCGCCTGAAGCCGCTGAACTCCTGGTCGCTGAACGCCGTCACGAGCTGGCGCATCCGGTCCGCGCGGAAGTTGAAGAAGATGACTGCGTCGCCATCCTCCATCCGGCCCTGATGGACGCCGTTCTCATCGAGGACGGCGATCGGTTCGATGAACTCGTCCGTCTTTCCGAGTTCGTAAAAGCGCTGCAGGGTCTTGCGGGGATCCTTCGTCTGAGTTCCGATCCCCTGAGTCATGAGGTCGTAGCCCCGCTGCACGCGTTCCCACCGGTTGTCCCGGTCCATCGCGTGATATCGGCCGATGACCGTGGCGAGCCGCGCCGCCGGTTTGTCGGCAAGAAACGTGTCGAGCCGGGAGAGATACGTCTCGGCTGACTTGGGGGGCGTGTCCCGTCCGTCGAGGATGGCATGCACGAAGATCGACGGCGACCCATCGCGTGTCGTGAACCCATTGGCCATCGCGGCAGAGATCAATCCATGCAGGTGCTGCTGGTGAGAATGCACCCCGCCGTCGGAGAGGAGGCCGACCAGGTGCAGCGCCTTCCCTTCAGCACTGACCCGCCTCATCAGCTCCACGAGTGCGGGGAGCTTCGCCATCTCACCGCTCTCTGCCGACCTGGTGATCCGAACAATGTCCTGGTTCACGACCCGCCCCGCGCCGATGTTGAGATGACCGACCTCGGAGTTCCCCATCTGCCCTTCAGGCAGCCCGACCGCCAGCCCGGAGGCTTCTAGTGTCGTCCACGCCGCGCCGCGAAACAGAGCATCGAAGCGCTCTTTCTGCGCACTCGCGATCGCGTTGAACTCAGTCTCTTTCCGACAGCCAAAGCCATCGAGCACGATGAGAATCAGAAACGGTCGTCCCGGCATGATCGTCCCTCTTGCTGGTCATGGGTGCGTCACGGCCCCGTAACTCTCGAGGACGGTCCCGTGATCTGCGTGCTTCTGCGACGCACGTCCGGCGCCGGGCCGCACGGCCGCCGCTTGCCGCAGAGGCGGCGGGCGAAGATATCAGATGCGTGAGCGAGGGGGACGGATCAGGCGCTGGCCTGCTTCTCGCGCTTGAACACCATGCCGATGTGATCGGTCGCGCCGGTCTTGAAGTTGATCGAGGTGATGCTGACCAGCTCCCACCCCTCGTCGCCCAGCCGGTTGAGCTCTTCAGCCCTGCGAGGGTCCATCGAGTAATTCTCCGACCGGACGTTGATGATCTTGTATTCCCAGTTCTTCATGTCCGCTCACCCTCCCCACGGTGCTGAACCCAGCTCTGAAGTGTATCTCAGGTGGCATTCGAATCGGAATGCTGAGTTCGACGCGTGTCGGCGGTACCACTACGCCGGGACCTGGTCACCGCGCTGACCATCGCGCCACGCCACCGCATCCTCGGGAACGTCAGTGATGACGCCGGCGCAACCCGCCTCGCGCATCCTTTCCCAATCCGGAACACGGTTCGGCGTCCACGGAACTACTGCAATTCCACACTCGCGCAGGGAAGACACCATCGGTGCATCGACGAATCGATAGTCCGGGTAGACCCACTGGACTCCGAGGCGTGAGGCGTACGAAGCCAGATCGACGATCGCGCCGCTCAGCGTGATCCCGACCTCGATCCCCGGCTTGCGACGCACGAGTTCGGCGATGACGCGATGGTCGAAGGAGGCGACGACCACGCCAGGCCAGCCTTCGATTTCCCTCAGGAGCAACTCCTCCCAACTGCCCCGCTTCACCTCGAGAATCATCCGCGTGCGACCGGCGAAGCGCGCAAGGTCTGAGACGCGAGGAACGATCGCACCTCTCTGTGCGATCCCGGCGACGGTCAAGCTTTCAACGGCGTCTCCGCGCAGTTCATCGTCGTGGTAGAGCACGGGGGTGAGGTCGGACAGCAGACGGAGGTCGGTCTCGAATCCATCGGCACCTGCCGCAATCGTGGCTTCGAACGACTCGATGCTGTTCTCGGGATGACGTCGCGGGCTGCCGCGATGACCGAAGATCAGGAACTCTCCACGCATCCTTACTCTCTTGTACCGCTACACTTGACGTGGTACGTTGCCTCATACAGCGAGGCCACAATCCATGCCGAAGAAAATCCTTCTCGCGGACGACAGTATCACCATCCAGAAGGTGGTCGAGCTGACGTTCTCAGACGGCGACTACGAAGTCATTGCCGTCAACAACGGTGCCAAGGCGATTCAGAAGCTGCAGGAGTTTCGCCCCGACATCATCCTCTCCGACATCATCATGCCGGAGAAGAATGGTTATGAAGTCTGCGAGTACGTGAAGTCGCATCCCGACCTGCGCAGCGTCCCGGTGGTGCTGCTGACCGGAACCTTCGAGCCGTTCGATCCCGATCGCGCCGACAAGGCTGGCTGCGATGCCGTCGTCACGAAACCGTTCGAATCCCAGAGCCTGATTCACAAGGTCGAAGAGTTGATCCAGGCCAGCCGCAGCGCGCAGAGTCCCGCCGCCGCCTCCGCCTGGACCGAGCAGTCCGCCCCGATGCAGCCACCTCCTGAGGTCGCGCCTCCCGAGCCAGAGCCAGCCGCTCCTGCAGCCCCCTCGGTCGATCACGGCGCGGACATCTTCGGAGCCGCGCCCACCCCGCAGCCGACGATGGAAATGCCGTTCGACGAACCCGCCACCGCGCCGGTTCCCGCCTTTGCTTCTGCGGGATTCGGCTTCGGCGAAACTTCCGCGCCAGAACCTCCGACCGCAACGCCGCCAGCGGAGGCTTCCCCGTGGGACGAGCAGGCGCCGGCGTTCGGCGGGGAAACTCGCGCGTTCCCTCGCATGAGCTTCGACGACCTCCAGCAGCCGGCCGCGCCAGCGACCGAACCCGAAGCTTCCCCGTCACCCGCGCCCGAGACGTCGCCGTGGGATGAACAGGCACCGGCGTTTGGCGGCGAAACCCGTGCGTTTCCTCGCATGAGCTTCGACGACCTCCAGCAGGCTGCTTCAACCGCGTCGCCAGTCGAAGAGCCGGCCCCCTGGCAGCAGGAGACCGCTTCCACCCCCGCACCGCCCGCCGAGCCGTCGCCATGGGAAGAACAGCCCTACGGAGGCGAGACGCGCGCGTTTCCTCGCATGAGTTTCGACGACCTTCAGCAGCAGACTGCACCGCCACCGGCGCCCGCAGCATCCGAACCCGAACCCGCTTCGTCCTCACCATGGGATGAAGAGCCCGCCCCGGCCGCCGAGACCAGCGCCCCCGCCCCCATGGGCTTCGACGACGATCAGCAGCCGGACACCTCGGAACCAGCGAGCGAAGACGCACCCTCCGCGTCGGCCGATTCGTTGTGGGATGCACCCGCGGCTCCCGCGACTGAAGCCGCTGCGCCCGCCGAAAGCTCCCCCTGGGATGAACAGCCTGCAACCGCGGCTGCACCTTCGGAAGCCGCTCCTTCAGAAGATCTCTGGGGCGCAGCAGCAGAGGCTCCCGCATGGCCGGCCAGTACCAGCGCAACGGAACCAGAACCGGAAGCAGAAGCAGAATCGGAACCAGAACCGGAACCAGAAGCTGAAGCCTACTCCGAACCGGAGCCCACTCCGTTCATGACAGAGATGCCCGAGACCGACGCATTCGCTGCTGAACCGGAAGAAACCCCGGAACCAGAACCGGAGCCGGAAGCGATCCAGGAACCGTTGGCTGCGGAGCCGGAAGCGGCGTGGGCTACAGCGTCCGCTCCGGCGTTCGAACCTGAACCAGTGGAATCTTCATCGGAAGAGCCGGAAGACGAACCGGCGGTCGCCCCGTCCGCTTCCGTTCCGGCCAGCTTCAGCGGCGAACTCTCTGAAGATCAGCTGGACCGCATTGCCCGTCGGGTCGTTGAAATGCTTTCGGACAAGGTCATTCGCGATATCGCCTGGGAAGTCATTCCCGACGCAGCGCAGATGATCGTGAAGGAACGGATCCGCGAACTCGAAAACGAAGCCTGAGCCACAACCAACTCACTCACGGCCGGACGGAAACGTCCGGCCGTTTTCGTTTCCAGAACGGCCGCTCCTTCTCCGCGCCACAGCTCTGCTAACCTGCTTCACCTTCCACAGGAGTCTCCATGAAGATCTACACACGAACCGGCGATGAAGGCCAGACCTCTCTGTTCGGCGGCAGGCGGGTCGCGAAAAACGATCCGCGAATCGAAGCCTACGGAACTCTCGATGAACTCAACTCCTTCATCGGTGTTTCCCGCTCCTCCTGGCCCGCCTCGGCGATCGATGGCCAACTCCACGAGGCCCAGCGCGACCTGTTCGAGATCGGTGCGCACCTCGCTTCGCCAGGAACGAGCCGCTTCCCGGGGATCGATCCCTCGCACATCGAACAACTCGAGCGGGGGATCGACGCCATGGAGTCCGAACTCGAAGCGCTGAAGTCCTTCATCCTGCCCGGCGGATCGCTTGCAGCGTCCCATCTGCACGTGGCCCGCACGGTCTGCCGTCGCGGCGAACGGCTCGTCGTTGCACTCCATGACCAGGACGACGGAACACGGTCGTCCGTGGTGTACCTCAACCGCCTGTCCGACTACCTCTTCGTCGCCGCACGGTTTGCCAACGCGAAGCACGGCGTCGCCGATGTTCCCTGGACTAGATAATCCGTGTGCTGATTGACTCATGCATACTTGGCAGTCAAATGGACCCGCTATTCAAGGTTCCTTTAATGGCTTGGCATGCGGTACCTCTTTAAAATGTTCAAGTCAAAGCCATTAAACACGAAGAGCTTTAAGTCAACTATACGTCGCTCTTTCAATAGCCTGGCGCCTCATCACTCATCGCTGTGACCGATGGGCACTCCCCGATTCGCTTTGGACTGCGGCCACTTCAGTGGCCGCTTTTGTGGCAAGGTGAGAGGTCCATGCTACGAAGCGGGTATGCAGGTCCACCCCGCTGCCGGTTGGTCGAGTGCGACGTTAGCGTGACCTGTCCGGCCCGTCACCAAAGCGGCCACTGAAGTGGCCGCAGTCCAAAGTGCTCCGCGCCATCTTTGCGTGAACCACTGAACGTTTAACGAGTCCCTCAATCAGAGGAACGCTCCTACTCCCGACTGCCCTTTACTGGCTTTCCAGAGTTCTGCCAGGCCGACCACCAGAGGTCGCGCAGCAAGCCGGCACCCGCGGCCAGTCGGTCCGTTGCGAATGCCAGCCCGGCCGGCGAGACGGGTCCGAACTGCGAGAACGCACCGTCGCGATCCAGCACATAGAGTGGCTCGACGAGCGCGTTGGACGCGCGAATGCCATCGACTGCCGCCCCAAAGTAGTCGTCGCGCAACCTCGGCGCACCCACCTTCGGCACGATCATGTCGACATCCACCGCGTGCGCCACGAACTCACGCTCGAAGCGCGCGTGCGTCCCGCAATCGGTCGCATAGCCATTCGGATTCGCCAGGATCCATCCGTTGTAGTTGAAGGTGGTGTGGTGAGGATTGGAGGAATCGGCGGCAAAGTGGCCGAGGATTCCTGCGGTCTGGACGATCGCGTCTTCGATGACGGGGCGATCACCCTCAGAGGCCGAGCGCCACATGCGGAACTGGATGGTCAGACGCTCGGACAGTTCGGCAATCCGCCACGGCAGAAAGCCGGGCGTGGAGATGGCGATCCCTCTCTTTTTGAAGCGGTCGGCCTGGATCATCGCTTCGATGAACTTGTAGCGATCGCGCGGCAGCTCGATTCCTTCGGCGAACTCGTAGTCGAGAAAATGATCGGGTGGATTCACCCCTTCAATCGATTCGCCGCCGCCGCGCCAGCGGTCCGGTTCCAGGTTGAGATAAGCCAGCTCGTTCACGCGGCGCAGGAAGAAGTGCGGCATGCTCGTCGGCATCGAGAGCGCAGCCGCCTCGCCGAGCATCAGGTGGCCTTTCTCACCCCACGCGAACGCACTGGTGGACGAGAGGAACAGGAACAATACGCAAACGAATCGCTTCATGGCGTCGCGCATTGTATGGGGGAAGTCCGCAACTAATGGTCGGGACTCGCGGGAGTGAAATGGTCGGGGCAAGAGGATTTGAACCTCCGACCTCACGGTCCCGAACCGTGCGCTCTAACCAGGCTGAGCTATGCCCCGAGGATGATGCAAAAGGACGCTGCGAACGAGGAGTCCGCGGCAGGGAGGCGGATTCTAGGAGATTTCCACCGCGTGGTCAAACGGCGGCTCCGTGGACTTCATTCCGATTGGAAGGGAACTGCCGTCCACTCCGCCGCCTCTGTCACAGCCGTGAGACAGCTTGCCCGGGACGGAACGATTTCAGCGCTCGGGTAGTTTCGAACTGGCGAAAGGGGTGACCATGAAGATCAACCTTGCAGCTCTCGCTACTCTGGCCCTGCTGTCGACGCCATTCGCCACCCAGGTCCAGGCCCAGGGCTACGGCGAGAAGGTCGACGTCAATGTCGTCCTGATCGACGCCGTGGTCACCGATCCCAAAGGTAACCAGATTCTCGGGCTGACCAAAGACGACTTCATCGTGAAGGAGAACGGGAAGCCGATTTCCGTGGAGTCACTCGACTACTTCACCAACCGCCAGCTGCTCACCAGCCGCGAAGAGAACGCGCCGTTCCAGGTCGAGCGGGTGCATGAAGAGCGCTACTTCATTCTCTTCTTCGACAAGCCGCCCGCCGGAATTCTCTGGGACCAGCTCGCGCTCGCGCGTACCAATGCCACCACCTTCATCCGCGAGCGGATGGTTGCCGGCGATCAGGTCGCGATCGCCGGACACGATGTCCGCCTCAAGATCTACAGCGACTTCACGTCGAACCAGTCGCAACTCGAACGCGCACTCGCCGAAGTCAGCAACTTCGGCAGGGGAATCACGAAGCCTGAGAACGACGTCGCTTCCGCATCGATCCTGCGTCACATCGACGCGAAGAAGATGATGAACAAGACCGGCACCGTCTACCAGGCGCTCGACCTGCTCGCGGGCGCCACGCGCGACATCCGCGCCCGCAAGAACCTGGTCGTCTTTTCACCGGGCATCCACGAGCCGGGCGAAGAGATCCGCAACGGCGTGCTGCTCAATCGCAGCCGCTTCTACCAGCCGATGATCGAGTCGCTGAACAGCGCCAACGTCGCGGTGTATCCCATCAACATCCGGAAAGATCAGGCCAACGATCCCGCCGTCCATCAGACCCTGGCGAGCCTCGCCAGCGAAACTGGCGGGGAGTACTTCCGGCAGGTTGTGACTTTCACGCCGATTCTCGAGCGCATCGACCGGACCAACGCCGGCTACTACCTGCTCTCCTACCGGACCTCACGCGAGAAAGGCGTGTCGGGCTTCCAGACAGTCAACGTCTCGCTTCGCAACAACGATCTGCGGGTAAAAGCACGGCCGGGTTACTCCTACGGCGAGGTGCGCTGACCTTCA
This sequence comes from Thermoanaerobaculia bacterium, assembly GCA_046590585.1. Lineage (GTDB taxonomy): Bacteria > Acidobacteriota > Thermoanaerobaculia > Gp7-AA8 > Gp7-AA8 > JBKJVD01. Next base: position 33,105 of record JBKJVD010000017.1, read on the forward strand.
TCCAGAACCCTGTGAAACGCCCGCCACCCGGCGGGCGTTTTTACATTGGGCACAGAGCCTGCGTGGTAAGTTCCTTCCATGAACGAACGTCACGAAAAGCTGCTCGACGAACTGGCCCATCAGGCGATGCTCGACCGCGGACTCCTTCCCGACTTCTCCGCGGAAGTGATGAACGAGGTTGCGGCGCTCCACGACGCGGCTTCTCGTAACGACGATCCGTCGATCCGGGACATGCGTTCCCTGGCGTGGTGCTCGATCGACAACGACGACTCGCGCGATCTCGATCAGCTCACCTACGCCGAGTCGATGCCAGGCGGCGATGTGAAGCTTTTCATTGCGATCGCTGACGTTGATGCCCTCGTGCCGAAGGGGAGCGCCATCGATGAACGCGCGAAGCACAACACGACGTCGGTGTACACCGCGGCACGCGTCTTCCCGATGCTGCCGGAACGCCTTTCCACCGACCTCACCTCGCTCAACGAGGACGAAGATCGCGTCGCCATGGTGATCGAGATGGTCGTCAGCCCGGACGGTTCCGTCAGCGCGGGCGATGTCTACCGCGGCCTCGTGCACAACAAGGCCAAGCTGGCCTACAACAGCGTTGCAGCGTGGCTCGAAGGCGAAGGCGAGATGCCGGCAAAGCTGCGCGCCGTGAACGGCCTCGACGAGAACATCCGCCTTCAGGATCGCGCCGCCGACGGCATGCGAGCCATGCGTCATGCGAATGGCGCGCTCGACCTCGAAACGATCGAAGCACGCCCGATCATGCAGAACGGGCAGGTCATCGATCTGCGCCTGGAAAAGAGGAATAACGCACGCATGCTGATCGAGGACTTCATGATCGCGGGGAACGGCGTCACCGCACGGTTTCTCGAGGCTCACAAGTTCGCCAGCATCCGCCGTGTGGTCCGCTCGCCGGAGCGCTGGGATCGGATCGAGCGCATCGCCGAAGAGTTCGGCGATCGCCTGCCGCCTGACCCCGATGCAAAAGCGCTCGAAGAGTTCCTGCTCCGCATCAAGAAGCAGGAACCGACCCGCTTCCCGGACATCTCGCTGTCGATCGTCAAAGCCATGGGCGCTGGAGAATACGTCGTGGAGCGCGCCGGCGAGGAATCGGTCGGTCACTTCGGACTCGCCGTGAAGGACTACACGCACTCCACCGCGCCCAATCGCCGTTACCCCGATCTCATCACCCAGCGTCTGGTCAAAGCGGCGCTGGCGAAAAAAGAAGCGCCGTACACCGACGATGAACTCGACGCACTCGCGCAGCACTGCACCGACCAGGAAGACGCCGCCAACAAAGTCGAGCGCCAGATTCGCAAGTCCGCCGCCGCGTGCCTGCTCGTCAACCGCATCGGCGAACGCTTCGACGCGATCGTTACAGGCGCCTCGGTGAAAGGAACCTGGGTGCGCATTTTCCGTCCGCCAGTCGAGGGAAAGCTGGTCCATGGACACGACAACCTCGAACTGGGAGATCGGCTGCGCGTGAAACTCACCGCAGCCGACATCGAACGCGGCTTCATCGACTTCGTGAGGGTGAAGGGGTAGGCAGGCCGCAACCAACGCGATGGAACGTCAATACAAAGTACTCGTGGGTCTCGCGACTCTCCTGATGACCGCGGTACTCCTGCTGGATCGTCAGGGCCTGATTCCCCAACTGCTGCTCGGAGTCGCGACGGGTGCGTTCGTCTGGCTGTTCTGCCGCAGGCTCGGAATCGCGACGGCGCAGGTCGTCTGCTGCGTGATCGTAGCGACGACCGGAGAGATCGTCCTCTCCATCGGCTGGGGTCTCTATAGTTATGCCCACGCGCTGATTCCGCTTTATGTCCCGCCGGGTCACGGCCTTTTCTACTCCCTGGCGCTCGCCTCTTCCCGGCAGCCGCTATTGCAGCGGCACGCGAACGCGATCACGCGCGCTGTGCTCGTCTCCGGAAGTCTGCTCGCTCTGGTGAGCCTGGTTGCGTTTCACGATACGTGGGGCGTGATCTGGTGGATCGGTGCAGCGGCCCTCATCCTCGCCTCGCGAAATCAGCTCATGCTTTCGACCTGCTTCGTGTTCACGCTGCTTCTCGAGTGGGCCGGCACGGCGAATGGCAACTGGCTGTGGGCGCCGGACGTCCCGTTTCTTCGCCTGACCTCGGCGAACCCACCTGCCGGCGTGGCGATTCTGTACATTCTTCTCGACCTGATCGTCGTCGCCATCACGACCCGTCTCTTCTCGAATTCCGCGGAAAGCGTGTCATCGCCCGCGCAGGACGATCTCGATTCCTCCGACTCGCAGCCAGCGCTTTCCCGTGCGAACGGCTGATTCCGGTCTCCGTAGCACGCTCCACAATTGCCCCTCGGCTCGGAATTTGCTGTTCACCTCGTCATACTCCCCACCCAAACGAGGCATGCCAACGAGCCTGCCGAAGGAATCACCACATGTCCAATCAGGGCAAAGCTCCGAAACAGATCACCTGGGTCATCTGTCTGGTCCTCTTCATCATCGCCGTCGCCTCGCACTTCGGCGTCGTGCACCTCGGCAACGGAATCGGCGACTGGGCCTGGATCATCGGCTACGCAATCCTGCTCGTGGCCGTGCAGGTCCGCGGACTGTAGCGAAGCGGGGAGGCCGCGGGCGCAGGCCCGCGGCCACTTCGGGCATCTCAAAGCGTCAGCAACCCCGTCGCGCGACGCGTGCCGAATTCTGGCGTGCGTCGTGCCTTCCCCATCCCGCATGATGCGGCGCTTTCTTCGTTCGTCGATTCACAACGCGACGGTGACGCACGCGGACGGTTCCGCTGGAGGAGGTGGAACTCGTGGTGGCCGGCACCGGCGATCGATTCACGACGTACGTCGAGCCGGGATCGAGCGGAGAGGTGCGAGTTCACTCCGCGGTTGCGCATCACGTTCGCGTCGGTGACGTGATCAGCATCCTCTCGTGGGGACTGCTGCACGACGGCCAGACGCTCGCACACAGCTCGAAGATGGTGACGCTTGATGGCGACAATCGCGTGATCAGCCTGATCGAGGCGCCGTCCGCTCCCGAGGTTTCGTAGCCG
>JBKJVD010000233.1:0-3955 GCA_046590585.1 Thermoanaerobaculia bacterium
CTGAAAGGGGAGATCGAGAACATCCCGCTGCCGGACAACTCGGTCGACGTGATCATTTCGAACTGCGTGATCAACCTCTCGGCAGACAAGCCACGCGTCCTGGCCGAGGCTTTCCGCGTGTTGAAACCGGGGGGCCGTTTGGCCGTGTCCGATGTCGTGGCAACGAAGGCGATTGATCCCGCGGTTGCGCGCAGCATGGAGCTGTGGGCCGGTTGCATCGCCGGAGCGCTTCAGGAGAGTGACTATCGCCGTCTCCTCGAGGCAGCGGGATTCAAGAACGCCGCAGTCGAGGCCACTCGCGTCTATCGTTCTGAGGACGCGCGCCAATTCCTGAGCGGCCTCGAAGGGCTGGGCCCGAACATCGATGCGATCGTCCGTGATGCCGACGGCGCCTTCATGAGCGCGTTCGTGCGGGCCACGAAACCACGAGCCTGATCCCAGGGAAACTCTGCCGATCGCTAACTTCACCCTCGTCCGTCGGGACAGTCCGAGCTGTCCCGACGAATGAGTCGCTCGCTACCTGCCGAGGAACTTGTCGAGTTCCGACGCGCTGGGGACGCAGAGCGACTGCGTACCGCTTTCTGACGCCACCTCGACCAGAGGAATGCGGCGCTTGCCGCTGGAGAACTCGATGACCTTCTTTTCGCCTTCCTTGTCGGTCTCGATATCAACGTATTCGTACTTCACACCCTTGGAATCGAGGTGCTTCAGTGCGCGAACAGTGTCACCACACCAGTCCGCTCCGTAAACTTTCACCTGTTCGTTCATGCGGGTCTCCTGACGCGCGGATTGCGCTCTCACGGGTGCACTGCGAAAGCGCTGCCGGAACTGGTGTCACTTTTGCTCAGCAGCAGCGATCATGATGACCAATCAGCGCCGCGCCCTCATCTGTGAAGACGATCCAGCGATCCGGATGCTCGTTCGAACTGTGGTCCAGAGAGAAGGGTTCGAGGTGGAACTCGCTGCGGACGGAATCGAAGGGATGGAAAAACTTCGAGGCGGCTGTTACGACGTCGTCCTGCTCGACCTGATGATGCCGGGAATTGACGGCTACGGGCTGGTGGAGTTCATCAAGACACAGTCCGACAAGGGGCTGCAGCGGGTCGTGGTCATGACGGCGGCGACAGAAGCCATGCGCACGGATTTCCCGGAACCAATCTGCACATTGCTCCGCAAGCCGTTCGAAATCGCCGACCTCACGCGGGCGCTGCACACCTGCACGGTCGAGTGCGAGCCTCACGCCGTCAGCGCCTGAGCGCCTGAGCGACCCCTCTCAGAGGTTGGGAAAGGTCTTGCAGCCTTTCAGTCCTGCGCGGCGTCGAGCGTGTCCCGCACGCGAGCCATCAGTTCTTCGATGTCGAAGGGCTTGGGCAGGACGTTCACCGGAATGCCGCGCATCCGCTCACGGATGACGGGGGGCGACGCCGCGCTTGTGACGATGATGCGCTCGAGCAGGTGAGGGTCGCTCTGTGCAAGCGTGGAGCAGAACGCGAAGCCGTCCAGGTTGGGCATCATCAGGTCGAGGATGATCAGGTCAAACTCGATCAGGCCCAGCTTGAGCACAGCTTCCACTCCGTCATCCGCGGTGTGAATCTGGTATCCGGCCCGCGCCAGGACCTTGGCGACCAGTTTTCGAATGGCCCGATCGTCATCAACGACGAGGATCTGACACTCTTGTGGAGACTTCTTCACTCGGGGGTCGGCGCAGCAAGAAGCAATCCACAGAGGAAAGTCGCTAAACTTCGCCGCCAGCCAGCCGCGGGCATAAGACTAGCTACCTACCGAATCGTGGAGTCCCTGATCAAGCAGCTCGACGGCCGGCGGCGCGTCATCATCGAGGGAGTCACGCCTCAGGTGGATGGCGGGCTGTTTCCCGCAAAGCGAGTTGTGGGCGACTCGGTCGTAGCCGAGGCGGACATCTTTGCCGACGGCCACGACGTGATCTCGGCATCGCTCTACCATCATCACGCAGACTCGGACGCTCGAGTCGAAGTGCGGATGCAGCCGCTGGTCAACGACCGGTGGAAGGCGGAGTTCCTCGTCGATCGGCTGGGGTTCCATCGATTCACCATCGAAGCGTGGATCGACCATTTCATGACCTGGCACCGCGACCTCAGAAAGCGCGTCGACGGCGGGTCGGACGACGCGGAACTCGAAACGCAGCTCCTGATTGGCCGTGCCATGATCCAGGCGGCGGCCACACAGGCGAAGCCGCGCGAGCGTCGCAAGCTCGAAGCGTTCGCGCAGGCTCTCGAGAGCGACGAACCGCTGGCTGAGCGAATCGAGGAGATGTGGAGCGACGACCTGCTCGGACTGATGTGGCGCAACGCCGCGCGCAGGTTTGTGACCACGCTCGAGCGCGAACTTGCAATCGAAGTCGACCGGCCTCGCGCAGCATTCAGCAGCTGGTACGAGATGTTTCCTCGCTCCGCGTCGAACGACGCCTCGCGTCACGGGACATTCAGCGACGTCGAAACCCAGCTGCCACGCATCGCCGCGATGGGGTTCGACATCCTCTACCTTCCGCCGATCCATCCCATCGGCTCCCAGTTTCGGAAGGGAAAGAACAATCGCGTCACCCCGGAGAGCGGAGATGTGGGCAGCCCCTGGGCGATCGGCAGTGCCGGCGGCGGACACATGGCAATCCACCAGGACCTCGGTACCCTCGCCGACTTCGACCGCCTGGTCGCAGCCGCGGCGGCCCATGGTCTCGAGCTGGCGATGGACATAGCGTTCCAGGTCTCACCCGATCATCCGTACGTGAAGGAGCATCCAGGCTGGTTCCTGCAGCGGCCGGACGGGTCGATCCAGTACGCAGAGAATCCACCGAAAAAGTACCAGGACATCTACCCGTTCAACTTCGAAACCGATCAATGGCGGGAACTCTGGCAGGAACTGCGCGACGTGTTCCAGTTCTGGATCGATCGCGGCGTGAGAGTGTTTCGCGTCGATAATCCGCACACCAAGCCGCTGCCGTTCTGGGAGTGGGTGATCAACGATCTTCGCCGCGCTCACCCCGACCTGATCTTTCTGGCCGAGGCATTCACCCGGCCGCGGATCATGTACCGGCTGGCCAAGGCTGGATTCACCCAGTCCTACACTTACTTTGCGTGGCGCAACAGCAAAGAGGAAATCACCGAGTACTTCACGGAAATCTACAAACCGCCGGTCAGCGATTTTTTCCGACCGAATGCATGGCCGAACACGCCTGACATCCTTCCCGAGTATCTGCAGCATGGTGGCAGGAGCGCGTTCGTGATCCGCCTCATCATCGCCGCCACGATCTCATCGTCGTACGGCATCTACGGCCCGGCCTTCGAGCGATTCGAAGCCACGCCGCGCGAGTCGGGAAGCGAGGAGTACCTCAACTCGGAGAAATACGAGCTGCGTCCGTGGGGCGCGAGCGATGATGACCTGACTGAACTGATCGCGCTGATCAACCGGATCCGCCGTGAAAACAGTGCGTTTCAGACGAATACGACCCTCAAGTTTCATCGCACCACCAACGATGAGATTCTCTGCTTCAGCAAGACCAGCGCGGACGGGACGAACATCGTCATCACCGTCGTCAGCGTCGACCCGCACAACACGCAGTCCGGCTGGGTCGAACTCGATCTCGCCGCCCTTGGCGTCGACAGCACCCGGCCGTTCCAGGTCCACGACCTCATCACCAACGCGCGCCACTCCTGGACGGGCGGACGCAACTTCGTGCAGCTCAACCCGAGCGTCATCCCCGCTAACATCTTCCGCATCCGCCGCCGCATCCGGACGGAGCGGGATTTCGAGTATTACCTCTAAAGACAGGCTGTTGGCTGTTAGCTTTTGGCTTTTGGGCAAACCCGGACCTGAACCCAACAGCCAAGAGCCAACAGCCAAGAGCTGATTCAACATGATCGACAATACATCCTACCCTCTCTGGTTCAAGTACGGCGTCATTTATCAGACGCACGTGCGG